>CABUPM010000028.1 GCA_902493345.1 uncultured Eubacteriales bacterium
GACCGTCACGGCTGCCCGGCAGCAGCACATTCCATAATACAATTACGCTCAGAATGCTGATCAGATCCGCTGTCCACCGCACCCACATGCCTTATACCTCCGCTGCTATCTGCTGTACCTTTTTCTTGATCCGCTGCAGCGCATTATCGATCGACTTGGGCGTCTTCCCCAGGGCCGCCGCGATCTGGTGATAATCGTGCCCGTTCAGATACATGGACAGAACCTTACGTTCAAAACGGCTGCACCTCTCATCGATGGCCTTCTGCATAGCAGCCATCTCTTCTCTGCCGATAATCTGCTCCTCTGGTGTCGCCATCCCCGGCGCCGTAAGAATCTCCATCATCGTCGTCTCTTTTTCTTCATCGTCATTGATCGTACGATTCAGCGAAACATAGGAATTGAGAGGCCAATGCTTCATTCTGGCCGCATTCTTGATCGCTGTCATGATCTGCCGTGTAATGCACAAATCCGCGAAGCTCTTAAAAGCCACGTCCTTACTCGGCTGATATGCGATGATTGCTTTATACAGGCCAATCATGCCCTCCTGGATCAGATCCGCGCGGTCCGCTCCCAACAGAAAATACGGCCGTGTCTTGATCCGGACCAGATCCTTGTATCTCTCCAGCAGCAGATCCACCGCTTCCGCCGCGTCTCCGCCTCCGCTGTGTGCAATCTCGATAAGCTCCTCATCGCCCTTCTCCGCCCATTCCGGATGAAAAACGAATTTTTCTTCTATATTTTCCAAACCGATTCCCCTATCGTCTATTCCTCTTACAGATCCCTCTGCCTTACAATCTCATACATCAATGCTCCTGCCGCAACCGACGCGTTCAGAGAGTTCACGTGTCCCTTCATGGGAAGCTTGACAATATAGTCGCTCTTTTCCCGTACAAGGCGGCTGACTCCTTCATGCTCTCCTCCGATCACCAATGCGATCGGTCCCTTCAGGTCCGTCTTGCTTGCCGTCTCGCCATCCATGTCCGCGCAGGCAATCCACAGCCCCTCTTTTTGCAGTGCTTCAATCGTCTGTACCATGTTGCCCACCTTAGCGACCGGTACATACTCAGCCGCGCCGGCAGCCGTTTTGGCCACAGCCGCTGTCAGTCCAACGGCATGGCGGCGGCTGATCAGCACGCCATGAACTCCACAGGCATCCGCTGTACGCAGAATCGCTCCCAGGTTATGCGGATCCTGAATGCTCTCCAGAATGACCAAAAACGGAGCTTCTCCTTTATCTCTTGCTGCCTGGAGGATCTCCTCCACTTCGACATATTCATAGGCCTGCACAACGGCCACAACACCCTGATGGTTTTCTCCTTCCGCCATCTCATCCAGCTTGGATTTGCTGACCTCTTTGATCGTAATCTTCTGCTGTCTGGCCATCGCCGCCACCTTATTCAGCGACCCGGTATAGGGCTGTCTCTGTGTATACAGACACTCAATCCCATGTTCCTTACGAAGCGCCTCCAACACAGCGTTCCGTCCGACAATAACGGTATTCTTTACCTGTTCTTCCATGTTTCATCCTCCCCGGCGACTTCCATAGCCATAGATAGAACCTCCCATAGCCTCTCCTGCTGTTTCTGCAGATACAGACTGCCCAGCAGGGCTTCAAATCCCGTCGCCATCTTATATTCTACCATCTGCGCATGTTTCGGAATCGTATTGACCTTGGCGTTGCGGCCGCGCCGCACCGTATTGCGCTCTTCTTCGCTTAACCGGTCCCAGATCCCGCGAACCATCTGGCACTGCGTCTCCGCCTTCGCGAAATGCGAAGCATGCAGATGCATCATCTTGGGAGAAACATCCTCTCCCAGAACGATTCCTGTCCGCAAAAACAGATCAAAGACCGAATCGCCTACAAAGGCCAGGGCGATCGGATTGATCAACGAAATCCTCGGCTCCTTGCCAAGCTCCGTCTCGATTGCTTCAACAAACATAGTTATCCTCGCTTATCTTCTTGTATTTCCTCCTGCAGGCTGCGCATCTGGCTGCGCAGTGCATCCATCTCCTGCTCATAGGGATCCGGCAAATGAATCTGATCCAGCGTACGGCCCGGATCCTCTGCCGCGTCATGGTATTTTACCACTCTTCCCGGTACGCCGACTACGGTGCAGTGCGGCGGCACCTCCGACAGAACCACACTTCCCGCACCGATCCTGGAGCATTCCCCTACCTTAAAAGATCCCAATACCATCGCTCCGGCACTGATCAGCACTCCGTTTTCTATTGTCGGATGGCGTTTTCCCTTTTCCTTGCCTGTACCTCCCAGTGTCACGCCCTGATAGAGCGTCACGTCATCACCGATTTCCGTTGTCTCACCGATCACAACACCTGCGCCATGATCGATAAACAGCCTGTGACCAATCCTGGCTCCCGGATGAATCTCGATTCCGGTCTTACGGCGGCACCGCTGGGATATCCACCTGGCCCAGAAATAATGCCCTTTCTGATACAGTCTGTGTGCCCTTCTATGACTCCACTGCGCCCGAAAACTGGGGTATAAAAACACCTCCCATTTGGTGCGGATCGCCGGGTCCTTTTCCAGAATGACTGCCGATTGTTCTTTCCAGAAATCCCAGAATTTCAAACGTGCCCCCTCCTTCTTACTCTATCTTTTTGTATTATATTCTATTTAATCTCAAATTGCAACCGCTAACTTTCAGGGACAAAAAACTCCTGCGTTCCCGCAGGAGTTTTCCATTACATAACAAAATACAACACCAGGCAGATTCCGGCCAGCGCCAGAAAGACCAATCCTGTTATAAACACTTGCTTTAACCACGGCTTTCTCTCCGCATTCCGCTTGACCGTATACTCGTAATACGGCATCATCTTCTCCTTGGGATGGGTAAAACGAGAAATAAGCGCAGAAAAACCATATCGGAAAATCGTAAAATTCCCCTGGGAAGCAATCCAACTCAGTCCCCCCGCGCCGGAAAAAAACACTCCCGGAACCGTAAAAGCATCGGTCAGAATCCCACAGACCTCCTGTACGCTCCCGGCGCTCCAAAGATCTCCGGAAGAGGCGCTAAGGAGCGCTGCCACTAGCCCCAGCGCTCCATACACCGCGTATTGAATCAGAATTCTCTTCTTCATGTTTTTACTTCAGAATTTCCATGTACTTCTCATACTCCGCTTCATTGCACTGTACAAAATGTCCCGGCTTAACCTCCCGGAAAGAAGGCTTATCCACGGAATAATCATGCTCTGCCAACGGATTGTACGTGATCCTCTTCCTCTGCTTTTCATAAATCGGATCCGGCAGCGGAATCGCCGAAATCAAAGATCTGGTATACGGATGCATCGGATTGAGGAAGAGCTCATCGGAAGGCGCAAGCTCTACCATCTTGCCGTAGTACATAACACCGATTCGGTCTGAAAAATACTTTACAACCGACAGGTCATGCGCAATAAAGAGTATCGTCAAGCCGAACTGATCTCTCAGGTCATTCAGTAGGTTGATTACCTGTGCCTGAATGGAAACGTCCAGCGCGGATACCGGCTCATCCGCGATGATCATCTCCGGATTCATGATGATCGACCGCGCGATACCGATACGCTGACGCTGTCCACCGGAGAACTCATGCGGATAACGGCTTGCATGCTCACGCACCAATCCAACCAGCTCCAGCATCTCATAAACCTTTTCATCAATGACTTTCTTATTCCGCTCACCCTGAATCACAAGGCCTTCAGCAATAATATCGTGAACCGTCATACGCGGATCCAGCGACGCGATCGGGTCCTGGAAAATCATCTGAATCTGTGTCACAAGACGTGTATTCTTCGCCTTGCGCATCTCATTCTTATACTCCTGCGCAAGCTTATTCTTTTCCTCACCCTGAAGCTTCTCCAGCTTAGGAAGATACTCTGCCTTTACGGCCGCAACCCGTTCCTCGGCATATTCTTTGTCACAATGCTTCTGGTCATACCGTGCCTGCTGAATTGCTTTACGGTTCTCCGCGACAACCTTATCCAGCTCTTCCTTCAGCTGCTTCTTCTCTGTCTCAGTGGCATCGGCCGCCTTTTCCTTATACTCCAGCTTGGCGTCCTCAATCGCCTGCTTATATTGACTGATACCGGCCGCGATGCGGATTCCCTTAAAATACACATTTCCACCAGTAATGTCGTACAGCTTGATGATGGAACGTCCGGTTGTCGTTTTTCCGCAGCCGGACTCTCCAACCAGACCGAATACCTCACCCTTCTTAATATCAAAGCTTACATCGTCTACCGCCTTAACATCGCCAAAGTACTGGCACAGATGTTCAACCTTGAGTAAAGTCTCTTGATTATTCTGCATGCTGTGCACTTCCTTTCTGTCTCATTCTGGCAATTCGTTCGGTGATCACTCTGGGACATTCTACCTTGGGAGCGTCCGGATGCAGCAGCCATGTTGCCGCGTAATGTGTATCACTGATCTTAAACATCGGCGGCTGCTTCTCGAAGTCGATCTTCATCGCGTATTTATTTCGTGCCGCGAAAGCATCGCCAACCGGCGGGTAAATCATATTCGGAGGCGTTCCAGGAATAGCTTCCAGACGTTCGTTGGTATCCAGATCCGGCATAGAGGACAAAAGCGCCCAGGTATAAGGATGCGCGGACTCATAGAATACATCCTCCGCCGTACCATATTCCACAATCTTACCGGCATACATAACGGCAATTCTGTCTGCCATATTCGCTACGACACCCAAGTCATGCGTGATGAAGATAATGGACAGATGCCGCTCTTCCTTCAACTTGTTGATCAGCTCCAGAATCTGGGACTGAATGGTAACATCCAACGCCGTTGTCGGCTCATCGCAAATCAGAATATCCGGATTGGCTGCCAGAGCGATTGCGATTACGATACGCTGACGCATACCGCCGGAGAACTCGAACGGATACTGATTGTACCGTTTTCTGGGCTCAGAGATGCCTACCTCCTGCATCAGCTTGATCGCCTTGGACTTAGCGATGCGCTTGGTTACCTTGTTGACAACACCGGAAGCATTCATCTTCAGATAATCAATTGCGGCAACCGTCTCCGCATCATAGTCCCGCTGATCCTTCTGTGCCAGGGACTCTTCATAGTGCTCGATCAGACGCTCGATCATACGGACCATATTCTGACGCACCAGCTCCAGATCGGTAATCTGAGCCGCCGCAAGCGTCCAATCCGGCTGCTTGCCCCGTGCTACCAGACGATCATATTTGGCCTTGCTCTTCTCATATCCGGCCTGCGCTTTCTTGTTCTTCTGAATGGAAGTGAAGTATTTGACAATCTCTCCCTTTAAGCCGTAGCCGAAAGTATAGGACAGACTGTCCTTGATAATCTCCAGGTTATTGATGGTGGAGTTGACCTTTTCTGTCATCTCCTTGTGCGCCGCGTTGCACTCTGCCTCATTCAGCTGTTCCTTCTCAAATATCGGCAGGTTCTTACGCAGGATCTCAATTGCTTCCTGCTTCTGCTTATAGGAATTCTCAGCGGCGTAAATCATCGCCTTCTTGGCATCAGCAATAAAATCGAGCATGAAATTGTCGTCCAGATACTTGCGCATGTACTTGTTCAGCTCTTCCACCGGCAGCTCCGGCAATGGCTCATTACCAAAGGTCTTGTGATAACCCATGGCAAAAAAGTTCGGCATAGGAAGCACCACTGCCTCTTCCAAGATCTCTCGAATCGAACCCAGAAGTTCAATTGCCTTGGCATATTCTTCCTTTTTAATGTTCGCCTTCTCCTGCTTCAGCTGTCCGATCAGGTTCTCAAGCTCACTTGCCTTCTCACGGACTACGTACTCCTGAATCGCTGCCTTGGAATGAGCGCAAATCTCATTGACACGATACGGAACATCCTTAGCAGCCTTCTTTTCCATCTCAAAAGCCAGCACATCGATATCCTCAATCGCCTCTAATGCTGCCTCATGCGCGACATTATACGCACCCTCAAGATCCAGATGCTTATACTCAAACTTATCAAAATTCTTACACTTGGCTGTCAGCACATCGGCGTTGTTCCCGGAGGAAGCCGCGATCATGCTCTCATTCAAATGCTTCAAATACGTATTAAATGCCGCACGGCTCTCCCGCTGTCTTGCCTTGCCCTTCAGCAGCATGGCCTCTGTCAGCTGCCGGCCGATCTTAACGATCGGGTTCAGACTGGACATCGGGTCCTGGAAAATCATCGCGATTTTGTCACCGCGGATCTTATGAAACTCATCCTCAGATATCTTCAAAAGATCCTGACCGTCATAGATGATCTCTCCGCCTTCAATGATGGAGTTACCGGCCAGAATTCCCAGAATCGCCTTAGAAGTGACGGATTTACCGGAACCGGACTCGCCTACAATCGCCAGCGTCTCTCCGGTCGCCAGATCAAAATTGATGCCGCGGACTGCCTGTACCTTACCATTAGAGGTTCGGAAGGAAATCGTAAGATCTCGAACTTGTAATTTGTTCTCCATAGCTTAGTCCTCCACTCCTCTCGTTGACGGGTTAAATGCATCGCGCAGTCCGTTGCCGAACAGATTAAACGAAATCAGCAGCAGAGCGAAATAAATTGCCGGGAAGAACATCGCGTGCGGAGATGTCGTCATGGCTGTCTGTCCCTGGCTCATCAACGTACCGATACTGGTGCCTGCCAGCTCCTGAAGGTTGATGATGCCCAGATAGGTCAGGTTGGTCTCGGAACTGATAACGCTGGGAATAATCAGCGCGCAACTCGTAATAATCGTTCCCAAGGAGTTCGGGAAAATATGCTTGAACATCAGACGCTTATCCGATGCTCCCAGAGTCCTGGCCGCATGTACAAATTCCTGATTTTTGAAACGGTAGAACTGTTTACGGGTCAGGGCCGCCATATTGATCCATCCGGTCAGTACAAACGCGAAGAGGAAGGACGGAACAACACCTACCTTCTGTGCCAGATGCAGTTGGAACAAGGTTGCCACTACGATAAAAGGTACTCCGGACAGAATATCGCAGATTCGGTCCATTACCATATCGATCCGGCCGCCGTAATATCCCTGGATCGCACCGTAGATCGCGCCGATCGTCAGGTTGATCGCCGATACCAGAATCGCGAAAATCAGGGAGAATCTGGATCCGATGCCGATACCGGCAAAAAGATCCTGTCCCAATGTATTGGTGCCGAAGATATAGAACGGCTCATTTCCGTTCATGTAGATATAATAGTTATAGTAGCAGACACGGCACTGTACAGAGCCGGATTTTCTTGCGCTGTAAATGTAGCTGCCGTCATCACCCTCGATTCGGATGCTGTTATAAGGAGCACCCTCAATACCGCTGTTGGTAGAATATACCGGAACAAAATCGCCGTTTTCATCCAGTACAGCAGCACCCTTGGAATCTACCTGATACCAGATATTTGGGTTATCCGTAATATCGGAGATCGCGCTGGGCTCTACGTACGGATAAATTACCTGAATACCTGTCTCGTTCTGGAATTGCTGGATCTTCTCAAACTCCGAATAAGAAAATACTCGGTATACAATACCTGTCTCATAATACTTATTGGTTTCCAGTGTATAGGAATACGTGGTTCTGTCCTGACCGCGGTATTTCGCCGTTGTCGCAACCGTACCTACAACCTTAATAACAGGATCCATTCCTGTCTCCGTCGCGATTCCCTTCCAGTAATTCATCTGAACTTCATTCTGGCTGGACCTGGTAACCGCGCCATCAAAAATTCCCAGATTCATATCCGCAATGGAACGGACAAACGGGGGCGCATTGGTATATACCTGATCCTTATCCGTCATATCATATGGAGAGATGATCGGCGCAACAATTGTAAATAATACCAGAAACGCCAAAATATAGGCAGCAATAACAGAAGACTTGTTCTTCTTAAACCGCAGCAGTGCGTCTGCAAAAAAGCTGCGTGTCTTGGTCTCCAGCTTTGTATCATGAAGCTTGGCATCCAACTGTGCAAAAGCAAATTTTTCCTGAGGAATATGCTCGTATTCCATATTGTTCTGATTCTGTATGCTCATTTCTTCGACCCCATTCTGATTCGCGGATCAATGAATCCGTAACTAATATCCACTATGATCGCCGCCAAAAGTCCGATAACGGTATAGAATACAGTAATCAGCATAAACAGCGGGTAATCCAGTCCTACAATGGAGTTCAGATACAGTCCGCCGACACCCGGTACGGAGAAGATCTTCTCAATAATCAGCGAACCGCTCATGATACCGATAAATTGTCCGAAGATGGACGGCAGTACGACTACCATACAGTTTTTAAGCGCATGGCGCACTGTCGCCTGCGCACGGGTCAATCCCTTGGTTCTTGCCAAAAGCATAAACTCACTGGTCAGAACCTCTGTCAACTCCGCACGAGTCGTTCTGGTAAATCCCGCGATTACACCCAGGGACAGAGACAATACCGGCGGAATCATACTCACAAACATGGGCCATGAAAACCAGTCCGTTCCCGACTTCATCAGGAATGGCAGCCACCCAAGCTTATAGGACAGAAAATACTGTATCAAAAAGGCATATACAAAAGAAGGCACTGAAATCAACACCATCGTCAAGGTCGAAATTGTGTGATCTATCCATGTATTCTTCTTAAGCGCCGCCCAAATTCCCAAAAGAATTCCGATCGGAATACTAAAAAGGATCGAATACAGATTTACCACCATCGTTGCCGGAAGCTTCTGAATAAAGATTCCCGCAACATCCTGTCCAAAGAACAGTACATCGCTGACGCCCCAGTCGCCCTTGGTAAAAACGTCTCGCAAGAAGATACCGAACTGCACCAGATAGGGCAGATTATAGCCAGCCGCTTCACGGCGTGCTTCAACAATCGCAGCCTTCGGATCACCCGGCGGCAGCTGCGCCGGCGGCAACATTCGGATCAGAACAAAGCACATCAATGTGATGATAAAAAGCGTCATCAACATCAGCAAAAGTCTTTTTATCGTATACTTAACCATAGTTTCCTCCAACCTATTCATGCGCTCAGCCAACGACAGTTCTCAGGCACAAATATTTGTTCTTATAACAGCAAAATATTGCCGGAGCGATATACTGCAATATTTTGCTGTTATACCTTGATTATACGGAACGGTCCCCTAAGGGGACCGCTCCGTTGTAAGTCCGTTACTTGTGAATTAATAGGTCAGCTCGCCGCCCTGGCTCGCAACATAAGCTGCCCACTCAGCGTCATCATAGTTGTACTTCAGATATTCAATACCGCCAAAGCTCAGTACCGGATTGAACTCATCTACAACATAGTATGCCTTCTGGCTCAGCAGCTGTACAGAAGCGTTCTGAAGCATCGGAATGTAGTCGTAGGTCTGCAGAATAGAACCTTCGATTGCAGCCAGAATATTCAGTCTCAGTTCCTGATCAGCAACACCATTACCAAAGTTGTACTCAACGCCATTAGAAGTTACGGTCGTACCATTCAGAGCGTCAGACCACTGCTTCAGGTTCAGGGTTACATCCGTACCGTTTACATTGATGGTCAGATCGGTAGCGGTTGCGTCGAACCAGTTTGCGTCATACTGCTTGGAAGGATTGGTGTACAGATCTGTCAAGCTGAACGGATTCATACGAGATCCCTGCCATCCTGCCAGTACGGTATCTGCCAGGCCCTGACGGATCTTGTTGGACCAATCATTACCGTAAGGAGCAGACTTAACAAACTTAATCTTGCCTTCGAACGGAGTACCAACGGTAACTTCGCTCATCTTCTCATTCAGGTAATCGATGGTCTGCGTCATGAAATCACTGTCCGCAGCCAGAGCATACTCAATCGTAACAGTCTGATCAGAGATGCCGTCACCATCTGCATCGGTAATGTAACCAGCTGCGATTGCTTCGTCAAATGCCTGCTTGTACAGTTCCTTGGCAACCTGCGGATCATAACCGGTGATAGAAGAAACAGCTTCATCCAGATTAGCGAAGGAAGCGGTATCTACAGAGTAGAAATCACACAGAACTTCCTTAGCTGCATCCGTACTGCGGTAGCGAGCACCTGTATCCGGATCGTAAATGTACAGATTACCAATCAGGCCGTATGCACCGGAGCGAGCCGGAGAAACGGTTGCAGCAAACTGCTCCTTATCATAGGTAACGGCAACCGCCTGACGGAAGGTCTTCAGAGACAGAGCCTGAATATCGGTCGTAGTTGTATCGAAACCATCGCTCTTCTCACGGCTGTCCAGAGCGGACTTATAACCGTTCAGGATCAGGAAGTAGATTGTCTCAGCTTCAACAGAATGAGCGTATTCGCTGTTTCTGTAGGTTGCGAAATCATCAGAGCCCAGAGCATAGGTCATCAGCTCACCCTTCAGGAACATCATCTTCTGAGTAGAAGACTCTGCTACAACCTGAGTATCGATTACATCGGTCATGTACATATCATAGGTCTTACCATCGGTAGGATCAACGTACTGATGCTGTCCATCGGTATAGCCATACCAAGTCTCGTTACGCTCGAAGCGCATAGACTTGCCACTCTGATACTCGGTCATCTTGTAAGGACCATAGCTCAGAGTCGTCTCAACACTGGTGTTGTAAGTGGAAGTCCATACATCGCCGTTCTGCTTCAGGCAGCTCTCATACAGATCTTCGTTTACGATCCAGTTGCTGCTCAGAGAATACAGCAGATCAAAACCTGCCAGAGACTTGCCGAATACCAGAGTGATCTGATAGTCACCTGTCTTGTAGCAACCAACGGTGCTGAAATCAACACCATCCGGATATGCGAAGCCATAGTATACTTCATCCGGGAAATAGCTCTGGCCAGTCGCGATGCTGTCTGCATCGTCGCCATAGCACAGCGGATAGAATGTCCACATCTCGTTCAGTGTCAGAGGAGTTTCTACAGTCTCATCTGCTGCGTCCAGAGAAAGGGCCTCAGAATTGACAGTGGATCCGTCGAACGGATTGTTCTCGAAGTCATAAGCTGCGCCAAAAGAGTAACTCCAGTTGATGTACGCAGGAGTATCACCGTACTTTTCCAAGAACTCTTCGATTGTGGCAATGCCTTCACGCTCCATCATGGCAGCTACGCTAACCGGTGTAGTGTTGCCCTGGTTTGCATAGTTCTCTGCGCCTGCGATAACCATATCGCCGCTGTAGTAGTCAGATGCGCGATAGTTGATCAGATCCGGATCCAGCAGGCGCTTCATGGAATATACATAAGTATCAGCATTGATCGGGGTACCGTCTTCCCAAACAGCCTTGGGGTTCAGGTCAATCGTGTACGCATATCCTGCAGTCGCAGACTCAGGAATGTTGAACTCCGGATGCTCTGCCTTTACCTGCTCGGTAACATCTACCGGCTCACTTGCAGCCATCTCCGGGATGATCTTGTAGCCGCTGTAGGCTTCCTTGCCCTCAACCGCATGCAGTTCATCGTTAAATACAAATCCGTACAGACCTACGCGAATACCGCCGGTATCGCTCGGATATGCATCATCCGTTGTCTGATACGTATGAGGGTTCCAGTTTGTAGCCAGCTGGCTTACAGCATCTGTATAGGTGTAAACGCCAGCTTCGCCTGTCAGGCCTTCGTCCATGCTGTCGTCCGATGTGCTATCGGCCGAAGTACTGGACTCAGCTGCAGTGCTGCTGTCCGTAGCTGCACTGCTGTTGGCCGGGGTGCTGCTGCATCCTGCCAGAATGCTGGAAGCGAGCATTGCTGCTACGAGAAGAAATGCTAACATTTTCTTCATTCTTCTTTTTCCTCCTTTTTAGTATCCGGCTGAAGCCGGACCCATTCTCCGCATCTATATATTTTATGCGGTTACCTCTGCCCCACGGGAACAATAGGTTAGATTTATTATATCATTCTTCTGCATTTTGTCAATACTAAAAATTCATTTTTTGCCAAAATTTCGCCATAAATCAGCCCAAGCTTCTCCTCTAAAAAAGAATTTGCAGTACATTGTTGTTTTCCTGCAAATTCTTTATAATATAATTTGTTCTACTGTAATATCTCTTCCAACATCTTTGGAGACAGGTACTCCATGGAGAATTGCTCCTCCGAAATGATCTGTTTGGATAGCTGCTGCTTGCTCTCCTGCATCTCCAGAATGCGTTCTTCAATCGTATTTTTTGCGATCAGCCGAAAAACTGTCACCTTGTGCTTCTGGCCGATCCTGTAGGCTCGGTCGGTTGCCTGATTCTGCGCCGCCAGATTCCACCACGGATCATAATGAATTACGATATCGGCAGCTGTAAGGTTCAGACCCGTTCCGCCCGCCTTAAGAGAGATGAGAAAGATCTGCGTGTCATCCACATGAAAGTCTCGAACCATTTCCGCCCGCTTTTCTTTCTGTACGGAACCAGTGAGCATATAATAGGTAATTCCCTGTTTTTGCAGCTGCTCGGCCAGGATCTCCAGCATGGAAGTAAACTGGGAGAAGATCAATACCTTATGTCCTCCGCCGACAGCCTCTCCTACCAGCTGCATGCAAGCTTCCAGCTTGGCGGATCCGCCGCCGTAATTCTCGTAAATCAATCCCGGATCGCAGCATACCTGCCGGAGCCTCATAAGCTGCGCCAGAATCTGCAGCTTACTGGGCGTATCCCCTTCTGCATTCAACGATTCTCTCAGCTGATATACTCCCGCATCATACAGCTTCCGCTGTTCCTCCTGCATTCCGGCATAGACCGTAATCTCATTCTTATCCGGCAGCTCTTTGAGAACGTCATTCTTAAGCCGACGCAAAATAAAGGGACGGATCATACGACGAAGCCGCTCCGCGATCCGATCATCGGCATTCTTAACGATCGGTCCTTCAAATTCCTTCTGGAACTTCGGATAGCTGTAAAGCATTCCCGGCATCAGGTAATCAAAAATACTCCAAAGCTCACTTAAACGGTTCTCGATCGGTGTTCCTGTCAGAGCAAACCGGCTGACTGCCTGAATCTTCTTGACCGAACGCGCGGCCTGCGTCAGATGATTTTTAATCATCTGCGCTTCATCCAGAATCTGATATCGGAACACATGCTCCTGATACAGCGCCAGATCTCTCTTTAACAGATCGTAGGACGTAATCAGAATGCATCCGGGCCTCTGCCAGACGCGCCGCAGCTGTTCACTCCGCTCTGCCGCGCTGCCGGCAATCACTTCCTTATCCAGTTCCGGCGCGAAACGATCCAGCTCGCTCTGCCAGTTATAGATCAATGACGCCGGGCACACCACCAGCACCGGTTCTGTCTTTTCTGCCTCTTCCAAACGATAAGCCTGCAGCAGCGTGATCACCTGCAAAGTTTTTCCAAGTCCCATATCATCCGCCAGGATCCCTCCGAATCCCATAGAATCCAGCGTACGCATCCATTGGTACCCTACTTTTTGGTAATCCCGCAGCGTTTCCTGCATTCCCTGCGGAATCTCGTACTCTCCATCCTCTACCGATTTGATCCGCCGCACCAGCGCTCGGAATCCCTGATCCCGGGTCATCTGAACACCCTCTCCGCTTCCGCGCAGAACCGCGTCCAGATACGCCGCCCGATACCGTGGCAGCAAAATCTCTTCCGCTTTCAGATCCTTTCCTGTCAGGTGCAGACCATCCAGAAGCTCGGATATAGTAGACAGCGAATTATCCTCCAGCCGGATAAACTGTCCGTTTTCCAGACGAAAGAATCGCTTCTTCAGACGGTAGCTCTCCAGAAGTCTTCCCAACTCCTCGTACGGCAGCTCGTCTGAAGTAATCTGTAAACTCAGAAGATCGCTCTTGATCGAGATTCCCGCGCTCACCCTCGGCGGCCGGCTGATCTTAAGCTTTCTCAGATCCTCTGACATCCAGACCTCTCCGACCTGGGACAGTACCGCATTGCCTTCCTCCAAGAATTCAAAGAATTCCTCGTCGATGTCCAACGCAAAATATCTTTCTTTGCGGTATATCTTTGGGAAAAAGCGTCGAACCGCCTGCATAGCGGCGGATTCCCTCGCGACATCCCGATAGGTGTCGCCCAAGCGTACCGGCTCAAAGATATTATAGACCCTATCGCCATACTCTGTCTCCAAACGGCACAGAAGCATATCGTTTCTACCCTGCTCGATATAAATTCGGACATGCGCCTCCTCCGGTATAAACTCCGTCAGGAGTCCCTCCGGCATGCGTACATCGCAGTAATTTTGCAGGATCGGCAAAACCGATACTCCCAGAACAGCCAAATCCTTTTCCGCAATAAAGAGCTCCTGCTCTTCCGCTCTAGCACACTGACGCAGAAAGGCTCCGCAGTCCGCGCTGTACTCCTCTCCGCACAGGTACAATGTATCTCCCACCTGCACAATCAGGCCTTCTGTTCCTTCTTCCAGCAAAAAGAACTCCGTCTGGACCAGAACCCCTCCGTCACTTTTACTGATATAAACCTCCAGGCGCGGGTCCTCCCGCACCACCTTAAATTCTCTGGGGCGCCCCATCTGGATCAAAATCGTTTTGCCAACACAAAGCCCCGCTAACTCCTGTAAAAAACGGGGAGTCAACGGGAGCTTTCTTCGGTTTTCCGGCATCTCCAGCACCGGGCTTTTCAGCCGTTCCAGCTCCTCCACCATATGCACGCAAAAATCCAACATGGCGAGGCTGTCATGACTGAACGCGCTACGGTCATGAAGAAACTCTAATTTTTTGCCATAGCTCACACGGGCATGACGATGAAACTGCTGTACAAACTCAGGAATATCCTTGAGAATATATTTGGTCGTGATTCCAATCCGAAACTCCACCAATGCTCCTTCCGGCTCAAGATAGAGCACCGGCGAAAGTTCTACCTTTTCTGCGCTTTTGCCCTGAAAATAGCGCGCACTTTCCCGTAAGGCATATGACCGCAGCATCTCCTTGCCATACTCCGATGTCACAGGATCCGTTGCCGCCTCTGTTTCCTTACTGTCTGCCGCCCTTACTTCTTCATCCATAGCATCAGCGCCTCTCTTGTTTATTCTCTCCTTAATGCTTCAATCGGATTCAGGTTCGCCGCCTTGATCGAAGGCAGTAATCCAAAGATAATTCCTACCGCCATCGAAAATAAAACGGACAGAACGATCGCCGGGATACTGATCGCAACCGGTGCGTCCGATACTTTCGATACAACCTGTGCCAACGCGATTCCCAGAACCACTCCCAAAATGCCTCCCAGACTCGTCAATACAGACGCCTCTGTCAGGAACTGTCCCATGATCTTATACTTTCTGGCTCCCAATGCCTTCTTAAGACCGATCTCCCGGGTACGCTCCGATACCGATACCAACATAATATTCATTACGCCGATACCGCCTACCAGGAGGGAGATGCTGGCAATCCAGATCAGCTGCTGATTGGTCGCCGCCGACAAATCCTGCAGATTCTTGGCCTGCTGAAGCAGGTCCGGGCTCTTATAGAGAATGGTCTGCGTCGTATCCGTCTCCTCGATTCCGGCCCGCGCGTTCAAAAGATCCGCCGTCTTTTTGCCAGCCTGTGTCATGGCTTCCGTGCTTGTTGCCTTGATGGCTACCATCTGCGGCTCATCATACCGGTATACAATGGGCCAAGCTGCCGCCGGGATAAAGACTCGGCCGTTGCCGCCCTGATAATAGTATGTATAATAATCCTCTTCCGAATTGATCTCCGGCATAAAGGCATCTGACTGCTGCACTATCCCGATAATGACAAAAGGATCTCCATCCATTTCGATGGTCTTGCCCAGCGCGTCCTCTCCCGGGAACAGCGTATCTGCCGCGGAACTGTCCAGAATCGCTACTTTTCTTGTACCGCTATACTCTTTCTCAGAGAACATCCGTCCCGTTACCGGCTGATATCCATATACATCAAAATAATTGGAGTCGATACCTGTCACATAGCCATTACTCAACGAGGTGTCCAGATGAAATATCCCTTCGTAAACACTTCGTTCCAGTACCAGAGATGCCTTATCTACTTCCGGAATCTCCTGGATCTGTTCCAGCACATCCGATGTAATCGGTACAAAGTTCTCCGGAATCGTCGCCCAGTTAGGATTCAGAGCATCGCTGCCCTGATACAGCCGCACCACGACTGCGTTGTTTCCGGAACCGATAATCTGCTGTTTGATCTGCTCATTGGTTCCCTTGATCGTAGACACAATCGTGATAATGGCCGCGATACCAATAATGATTCCCAGCATTGTCAGAATGGAACGCATCTTGTGGGACCAGATTCCCTGAAATGATAATTTAATATTTTCCAGCATTGCGCTCCCCCCTTATACCAATCCGTCGTCCCGCTGCACAGTCTTGACACCCTCCTGCGCCGCTTTACCATATGGGAAAGCAATCAGATCGTCCAGTGTCAAACCGTCCAGGATCTCCATATAATACCCGTCGGACAGGGAGCGTCCCACTGTAATATACCGTTTTTCCAGCACGCCGTTGTTGTCCGCGTATACATAACTCTGACCATTCTCTTCCCGGATATACATTTTGGGAATGCAGAATGTATCTGTATCCGTCTGTGCTGACAGCGACAGATCGATATACTGTCCCTCCTCCAAAGCGCTATAATCATCAAAATAGACTGTAAACGGATAATAGGAAACATTGAGATTGTCGCTGCTGCTCCTGCTCTGCGCTGAAGTCGGGAACTGACCGATCTCCGTGATGGTCCCCTCAAAGCTCTCGCCGGTCATCCACGAACTGCCGGTCACCTTTTGTCCCAGTGTAATCTTCGCCAGATTGAACTCACTCATAACACCGGTCACATAGAATCCTTCATCTCCCGTGACCACCGCCAGCGGTTCGCCGATCATAGCGCCGTCCGGCTGCACCGAAGTGACCTTGCCGTTCACCTTGCTGCGGACCACCGTATCTTTCAGCTTCTTCTGGGTCTTATCCAGCTCCAGCTCCGCCATCTTTTTGCTGATCTCCAGATCTCGGATCTCCATTTCCTTTTCCTTAATCTGTCTCTGTAGCTCTTCTTTGGTCGGGCCGACAGGCGTCGGATCCGGGTCAGGGTCAGGAATCGGATCGGGATCCGGTATAGGCTCCTCATCGCTGGAGTCTTCTCCGCTGGAATCTTCTCCCGGCGTATCGTTCTGCTTAATATAGAGGTTATACAGGCCGCCCTCTCCCAATTCAAGATTCAGATAGCCATCCTGAATGGCCTCTTCTGTAAGAAGATTGGCGCCGACTACGGTCACCGTAGCATTCTGATTAACATAAAAGACAAGATTCATCGACAGGACCATCTCCTTCGGGAGCTTTTCCTGTGCTACTACCAGAATCATGGAGTTCTCATCCAGTTTGGTCAGATATACTCCCAGATCCCAGATCTCCATCTTCTGCGGCGGCGTCAGGTTCTCTGTCGTCATGTACCATGCATAGCGAAGTCCTTCCGCAGGATCGTCCAGCTTGTATTTTTCAAATACACAGTAGACCGGATCCAATCCGATCCATCTCTCATAAAAGCTCTGCATCAGCTTGGTATTCTGCGTAATCACATAGCGATACGGGTCCTTGATGGTTCCGGTGCCCGCATAGGGCTTGCTCTGATCGGTCAGTACATCGATCGGCGTCATATCCGGTTCGTCAGTTCCGGAAGAATCCTCTGACGAGCTGTTCTCTGCGGAAGACTCCTCCATAGATGTCTCTTCCTTAGAAGAATCTTCCAGGGATTCATCCCTGGAATTCTCCTTGGAATCCTCCTTGGACTCTTCCCTTGAGTCTTCCTTAGAATCCTCCCTGGAATCTTCTACAGAACTTTCGTCCTGTGACGACTCTTCCTCTTTGCTGTCCTCTACAGAAGATTCTCCCGTAGAGATCTCCACGGAAGCGCTCTCCTCATTCTGCGTAATCCTTACACTCAGTGAAGACGCATCCGAAGGCGTCGTATTTTTTAGCCGGTTCAATTCCTTAATCAAACGGTCATAGCGGACATCCATCGCATTGATATTGAGCTGCTGGCGCTCCGCTTCCAGCTCGATCGTCGTCGGGTCATAGCTCAGGATCGGATCCCCGATCTGAACCTTGTCGCCTTCCTGCACATAGAACTCCTGCACCAGATTCTTGCCATCCGCGTAGATCCTCTGAGAATAGCCGGATTGCACGATTCCATAGCTCGTATCGTTCTCCCAGTAGTCGGTTGCCATATCCATCACCGGCTGCACCTGAATGGTCAGATTCTTGTTTTTATTGGCTGCAAAATAACTGATACTGCCTACTACAATCGCCGCCACAATGATGACGCTGATCACAGGTATCAGAATCTTCTTCGCTTTTTTTGTCATTTTTCATCCCTCTCATCCCTGTTCCGCAGCTCTCCGTCCCGGATCATCATTCTGCGTCCGGCGTGTTCCGCGATCTCAGGCTCATGTGTGATCATAATGATCGTAACCCCTTCGTCATTCAACACATGAAACAGCTCCATGATCTGCTCTCCCGACTTGGTGTCCAAAGCTCCTGTAGGCTCATCCGCCAAAAGAACACTCGGACTGTTCGCCATCGCCCGGGCAATCGCCACCCTCTGCTGCTGTCCGCCGGAAAGCTGATTGGGCCGGAAGTTCATCCGCTCCTCCAAGCCAACCTTTTTCAGCATCTCAGCCGCGATCTCACGGCGTCTTGCCGATTTTACTCCAGCATAGATCAGAGGCAGCTCCACGTTTTCCAACGCGCTCTGTCTCGGCAGCAGATTGAATGTCTGAAACACAAAACCAATGCATTCATTTCTCAGTTTGGCCAGTTCCTTGTCGTTTTTCGTCAATATATCCTCTCCATTCAGGATATACTGACCGGAAGTTGGAAGATCCAGACAGCCGATGATATTCATCAGCGTCGATTTACCGGAACCGGACGGCCCCATAATGGATAGAAAATCCCCTTTTTCTACCTGGAGCGAAACATCCTTCAGAACCGGCACTTCAATTTTTCCCTGCATATAATTTTTATAAATATGCTTTAATTCCAGAATCATTGCACCATATCCCCCAGCCCAGGCTCCTGCGCTATATCCGAGCTCTTGTTTCTGGTTGCCGCGCGTCCTTCCTTCATGCCTTCCTGCGGAAAAGCAATATAATCCTCCGCGGTCAACCCATCCAGAATCTCATAGGTATCCTCTACCTCATAATATGTTCCCAGGGTTACGATCCGCTTCGTGATCTTGCCGTTTTCCTCTGCCCAGACATAGGGGCTTCCCTCGTTCTGTACAATATATGCCGAAGGCAGAGCCAGTATCTGCGTCCCGTCTTCCCTCTGCGAAGCGCTGATCAGCTCTACAAAAACATGTTGTCCCAGAATCAGATTCTCATAGGAATCCAGTACTACATAAAACGGATACTTGGAAGACGTCACGGAACTGTCCTGTGAGGCATAATACATGTCGCTCATATTATTGTCCTCTTTCGGCGCCGTGTCAATCTCCTGAATCGTACCTGTCCAGGTCTCATTCTCATCTACACGGGAGCGGATCAGAACCCGATCGCCTACCGAAATCTCCCGGATGTTCTGCTCGTTGATCTTAGCCTTCACACGGTATTCTCCCATAGCCATCAGCGTGATAAAGGTCTTCTGCTGTCCGTACACATCGCCGGTGTTGCCGTCCAGCACGGTCTCATCCATACTCTGTACGATGCCGTCCATCTCACTGTAGACCGTAGTATTCTCCTTCTGGCTGTTGAGCTTATCGATCTCGGACTGCTTTACCTTTTTATCATACTCCGCCTGCTTGATCGACTGGTAACGGCTCTGAATCTCCACCGTATACTCCAGCTGATTGTCTTCGGAAGCCTTTTCCTTCTCCGCCTGCAATGTCGCAATCTCGCTGTAATACGTATCGATCGAATTGTTCAGCTTTTCGATCTCAAGCTGCGCCTGTTCTATGGACAGCTCAATATCATCCGTATCATATACAAACAGCGCGTCCCCCTGCTTTACTGTCTGTCCTTCTTCCACAAAGACCGTCTTGACCGTACGTCCCTGCTCCGGATTGATCTTCAGTGTCTTCTGCGGTTCAATCATCCCTGAAAAACGGTTCTGTACCCCTGCAAAACCGTTGATCCCAGCAAGATGTCCTACACTGTCCACATATACCGCGTCTCCTGACTGTGCCGCGTTCTCCCCGCAGCCAGCCAGCATCAGCAGCGCTAATGCGGCTGCAATCCAGCGTCCCCGTTTTCTTTTCATTTTTTACATCCCCCTTTAAAAAAGTTTATACCCATTTTTCAGTATAGCAGATATTGTGCTGAAACACAAGGGAGTATTTCTGAAGATTTTATTAAAACTGACAAAAACAAAAGCGTACAAAACAGGAATGCCTTGTACGCTTTCGATCTCTTTATGCCTGATTTTTCTGGTAGATCAGCCACAGCCCATCCAACAGCAGATTATCATCCTGAATGAATTGCCGTCTGCAATACGGAATAATGGAGGATGCCAGTCCACCGGTCGCGATCAATGTCGCTTTTTCACCCAGTTCTTCTTCTATTCTCTCCGCTATCCCATCCATCATGACTGCCGCTCCCAAAACGCTCCCGGAACGCATACTGTCCACACTATTGGTTCCGATTACATGCCGCGGCGCTGTCAGGTCAATATGCGGTAGCTGTGAAGTATGATCCGAAAGGGCCGCCAATGCCGTTCTGACTCCCGGCAGAATCACAACGCCACGAAAATCCCCCTTGCGGTCAATGACTGAAGCCGTCGTTGCCGTCCCCAAGTCAAACACGATCTGCGGCGTCGGATATTTGGCCAGGGAAGCCACCGCGCCCGCCACCATGTCCGCACCCAGCTGTGCCGGATTATCGATCTTAATATTCAGTCCGGAACGAACACCCGGTCCTACCACCAGAGGCGTCTTGCCAGTCAGATACCGGACCGCACGGGTCAGAGGCGAGATCAGCGGCGGAACCACTGTCGAGATGATGCCCCCCTCAATCTGTCTTGCCTCTACGCCATTGATATCCAGCCACGTTTTGAACTTAATGGCATACTCCTCCGCCGTTGCCTGCCGATCGGTTTCAAACCGTCCGACAAAGTGTGCTCCCGCCTCGTCCAGACATCCTGCTACCAGATGCGTATTGCCGACATCAATTGCAAATATCATAGTCTTCTCCTTTTTATAAAAGGCGGCGGAAGATTCCGCCGCCTCAAAAATCACATTATTCAGCCATTAACTGCCGCTTCATCACGACATCCAGTGCCTTACTGACCGCAGCGGCTACGACTACGCATACTACCGCTTCAATCACTCCGTTCAGACCGACAAAAGCTACTACAAAAGCGAACCAATCCAAATCGCCTCTCATTCCCATGATGTAATCGCTTCCGCCGAAGAACAGCATCAGAAGGCCTACAAAGAAAACCGTATTGAGCAGCGCACCGCACAAGCCCGTAACCGGATACGCAATCACCTTATGACGCGTCTTATCCACCCGAACCAAGCCCTTAAAGATCACTCCGCACAGAGTCCCCATCAGGATTCTGGGGAACATACACATAATAAAGGTGAATACCGGTTGAATTCCCATCAGGGTCGTACCAAACCAATCCAGTCCGAAGCACTGTACAAAACTGGTCAGTCCGAAGACCGCACCCAATACCGCACCGGCTCCCGGCCCCAAAATGATCGCGCCAATCACGACCGGAATCATCAAAAAAGTAATCTTAACAACACCGATCTGCAAATACCCCAAAGGAGTAAATGCCATCAACACAACGATCGCCGCAAGTATAGCCAACTGTACCATCTTGCCTGTCTTTGCCGAAACATTCTTCTGCATATTCAATTCCTCCTGCTATTGCTTTCATGTCAACGCCGAAAACGGTCGCTGCAAGCGAAATACAATGCAGTGCTTATTATACTTTATATTCCGCGAATATGCAAGGATTTTTGAAATTTTTATAGCTGAACATGAAATACCGGATCGTCCTCCGCCTTTTTCAGCATCTCTGCCTCTTCCGGCGTCAGGACTCTCTCCAGAAATACTCTGTCTCTGAAGGTTCCATTGGTCTGCGCCTTCATCTTCCGCAGATGATCCAGCTCCTCCATCGTGATGCCGCGCGCATTCAGGATCGCGTTGATTACCTCAACGATATCCGCCAGCTCCTCAATATTGCGGCCGGCCATATACTCGCGCATCTCCTCCTTCAGCTTCTCATGCAGCGCATACACATACTCCTGATCCTCCAAATGGCGGATCAATGGCTTCATACCCTGCCGTTCCAGAATCTCCGGGACATGATCTCTCACCAGCTTATTGTAGGTCCTGTCCTTTTTCATGCTGCCCATCCCCTTTACTCTTTTTATTGTGTGCGGAACTCAATCTCTCCCGTCTCCGCATTCATACTCTCCACAATCGCAAGAGATTCGACTTGGATTCCCATATCGCGGATCTTTTGTCCGCCCTCTTGAAATCCCTTCTCTACCGCAATACCGACACCTTCTACCGTGCCGCCCGCGCTCTGCACCAACTCAATCAAGCCCAGCGCAGCACATCCATTGGCCATAAAATCATCGATAATCAACACATGATCTTCCGTTCCCAAATACTTTTGGGAAACGATGACGTTATATACCCGCTTATGTGTAAATGACTCTACCCGGGTCGCATATACGTCCCCATCGATATTGATGCTGCTGCTCTTTTTGGCAAATACTACGGGTACGCCGAAATACTGAGCCGCTATGCAGGCAATACCGATTCCCGAAGCCTCAATGGTCAGGATCTTATCCACATGCTTTCCCTGAAACAGGCGCCGAAACTCCTTGCCCATCTCATTGAAAAGCTCAATATCCATTTGATGATTCAGGAAACTGTCCACCTTCAGCACGTTTCCTTCTTTAACCACTCCGTCCTTGCGGATTCTATTCTCTAATAATTTCATGCGGATTTTCTCCTTTGCGAATCATGTGTTTATTATAACATAAGTTTTTTAAAATGCAAATATCAATTGCTAAAAAAGCGCAAAAAA
>CABUPM010000029.1 GCA_902493345.1 uncultured Eubacteriales bacterium
TCAGCTCATATTCCACTACGGTATCATTCAGTCCGAAATACGGCTTGATATCCGATCCGGGAGTCATCGGCTCCGGGAACACATAGATTCCGCTCTCGGGCGCGTCCGGATAATCGTTGCGGTCAAATCCCAGCTCTTCTACAGAGCAGAGCATACCGTCGGACTCTACGCCGCGCAGCTTGCCCTTCTTGATCTTAACGCCGCCCGGCAGGCTGGAGCCGGACAGTGCCACCGGCACATACTGACCCGCTTCGACATTGGGCGCTCCGGTTACGATCTGCAGCGGCGCTTCCTGACCGACATCTACCTGGCAGATTACCAGATGATCCGAATCCGGATGCTTTTCTACGGATAAGAGCTTACCCACGACCACCTTATCAATATCGGTTCCGAGCGCTTCCGTACCCTCTACGATGGTACCGCTCATCGTCATCGCTTCACTGTATTCTGCGACCTTGGACGTATCGATCTCCATATAGTCCTTCAGCCACGACATTGGCATATTCATATCTGTCTATTCTCCCTTCCTCAGAACTGCTCTAAGAACCGCTGGTCATTCTCAAACAGAAGCCGCAGATCCTCAATCGAATACTTCTGCATGGTGATACGATCCAGTCCTACACCAAAGGCAAAGCCGCTGTATACGGACGAATCCACACCGCCCATCTCCAACACCTTGGGATGCACCATACCGCAGCCCAGGACCTCAATCCAGCCGCTTCCCTTGCACACCCGGCAGCCCTTGCCGCCGCACGCGAAGCAGGAGCAGTCCACCTCCGCGCTGGGCTCCGTAAACGGGAAGTGATGGGGACGGAAACGAACCTCCAGGTTATCGTTATTGTACAGCTTTCTCAGGAAGGTAATCATGGTTCCCTTAAGGTCGGCCATCGTAATGCCCTTATCGACGACCAGTCCTTCGATCTGATGGAATACCGGGGAATGCGTAGCGTCCACTTCATCACTGCGGTATACCCGTCCCGGCGCGATTACCTTGATCGGAGGCTTCATCCGCTCCATGGTACGGATCTGTACCGGGGAGGTCTGCGTTCTCAGCAGCAGCTCTCTGGCGCCCTTAATATAAAAGGTATCCTGTTCATCCCGGGCCGGATGTCCTTCCGGAATATTCAGCGCTTCAAAATCATAATACTGGGACTCTACTTCCGGGCCATCTACCACGTTGTATCCCATACCGATAAAGATATTCTGGACTTCTTCCAGTGTCTTATACAACGGATGCTTATGTCCGAGGCGAGGATGCTTGCCCGGCATGGTTACATCCAGCTTCTCTCTCTCCAGCTTTGCCTCCATGGCAATCGAGCCCAACATCTTACGACGCTCCTCCAGCCGCGCCTCGATCTGAGAACGCACTTCATTGGCCACCTGACCGATGACCGGCCGCTCCTCCGCGCTTAGCTCCTTCATGCCGCGCAGTACGCCTGTCAGCTCACCCTTCTTTCCAAGATACGCTACACGAATCTCTTCCAGGCCCTTCAGATCCTTGACCGTATCGATCACCTGCTGCGCCTGCTCGCGTATCTGCTCCAACTTTTCCTTCATAGCCATTCCTCCTTTGATCCATAAAAAAAGCCCCATCCCTATAGGGACGAGGCTGCAGCTCCGCGGTACCACCCTGAATCCGATCCGCGCCATACACGGACCGACTCTCTGCCCTCTAACGCCGGGCTCCGCGTTTCCCCTTACTGGATTCGGGGGAAATGCTCCAGCGGGAAAGTTCGACAATGCGCTTCTTGAAAAGGCTCTCAGCCCATAGACCTCTTCTCTCTGCTAAGAAGGAATGCACCTCTACTGACCGCTTTCACAGCATTTGCTGTATTCGGATATTCCTATTATAGCACGGAGCGCCCGTTTGTCAACTGTTTTTTACGGAATCTTGCGGAAAAGGGCTTTCTATGCTATAATAGCCTCAAATTGACAAAGGAGTGATCCCCATGGATACAACACAGGCATTACAGCAGCTGGAAGAGCTGCAGCAAAAGCTTTTTGCATTGAATTACGCCCTCTCTGCCATCAACCTGGACGCGGTTACGGCCGCTCCGCCGGATACCGCGGAAGGCCGCGGATTGGCTCAGGGTGTTCTGAGCTCTTATCTGTACCCTCTGGCTTACGGTACGGAAACCGGAGAGCTCTTATCCTATCTGACCGCACACAAGGCCGAACTCTCTGAGCGGGACGCGCGCATTGTAGAAGAGATGAAGCGTTCCTATGATGAGACGCATCAGATGCCGCAGGAAGAGTATGTCGCCTATCAGGTGCTTCTCGGCGAGGCACAGAGCGTTTGGCATAAGGCCAAGGCCGCCAATGATTACGCCGCGTTTGCTCCTTACCTGGAGAAGATCATCGACGCCAACCGCCGGATCGCTTCCTACATGGATGCTTCCCGTCCTGCTTATGAGGTGCTTCTGGACAGCTATGAGCGCGGACTGACCACACAGCAGCTCGATGCCTTCTTTGATCAACTGCGTTCCGTGATCGTCCCCCTGCTCCACCGCATTCAGACCGAAGGCACTCCGATCGACGACAGCTTTCTGTATCAGGAGTACCCGATTGAACAGCAGCGCCAGCTGTCCGACTATCTGATGGAGGTTCTGGGAATCGACCGCGCTCACTGCAGCATCGCGGAGACAGAGCATGCCTTTACAAGCAATTTTGACCGCAACGATGTCCGTATTACGACGCATTATTATCTGCATGATGTCGCAAGCTCCATGTATTCCGTCATCCATGAATCCGGCCACGCTCTCTATGAGCTGGGCGTCAGCGAGACCTACGACCATACCGCTCTCGCGGGCGGTGTCTCCATGGGGATCCATGAGAGCCAATCCCGCCTCTTTGAAAACATGTTCGGCCGCAGTGAAGGATTTATCAACCGCATCTATCCCAAACTGCTGGAGCTTTTCCCGAGCCAGCTTTCCGGCGTCAGCGCCCATGATTTCTACCGGGCCGTCAACAAGGTGGAGCCGTCCCTGATCCGCACCGAGGCCGACGAACTGACCTACTGCCTGCACATCATGGTGCGCTATGAGATCGAAAAACAGATGATCGCGGGAACCGTAACGGTACAGGATCTGCCAGCTCTCTGGGCACAGAAGATGCAGGAATACCTGGGGATCGACGTTCCTTCCGACCGTGAGGGCGTATTGCAGGACTCCCATTGGAGCGGCGGCGCGATCGGATACTTCCCAACCTACGCGCTTGGCAGCGCGTATGCCGCACAGTTTGTACACCGGATGCAGCAGGATTTTCCGATATATGAAGCTGTCGCTGAAGGAGATTTCTCTAAGATCAATGCCTGGCTGGATGAGCATATCCATCAATACGGACGCTTCTATCCGCCGGCAGAGCTGTTCCGTCGCTGCTGCGAAGCCGAATTTGACCCGAAGTATTATACGGATTATCTGACACAGAAGTTCTCAAAGATATATCAGCTGGATTAAAAGACAGGGGCCTGCCGCACTAATGTACGACAGGCCCCTATTCTTTTGGGCTGTCAATGCTCCCACAGCTGATGCTCGTGGTTCTTGTGCTTGCCTGTAATGGAGAATTCTACCCATTCGGCGATATTCACCGCGTGGTCGCCGATTCTCTCCAGATATTTACCGGCCATCAGAAGGTCCAGGCCGACCCGCGCCTCCATCTCACCGTGGACCATGACCTGCGGGAGGTCGGTCCGAAGCTGCTCAAACAGGGTATCCACCGTATCGTCATCCGTGATTACCTTGTGCGCCAGCTCCAAATCGGCATTTACAAAGGCTTCAATGCTCTCATTGACCATCTGTACCGCCGCCTTGGCCATATCGTTCAATACGGACTTCTCCGCCAACCCGCTGTTAGCGAGATATGCCGACAGTTCCGCTATATCCGCTGCCTGGTCTCCGATACGCTCCATGTCAGAGATCATCTTAAGCGCCGCCGAGATCCTACGCAGATCTCCGGCCACCGGCTGCTGCTGTAAAAGCAGGTGAAGACACAGATCCTCGATCTGGCGTTCCATCTTATCGATCTGCTCATCCGCATGATATGCTCTCTCCCGACCGCCGGGTGTCCGTCCCATGATAGAGACCGCGGCCGCCGAGATGGCTTCCTCACACAGATTTCCCATATGGATCATCTGTTCATGCAGCTCTTTTAACTGTTCGTTATACTGATTGCGCATCAGCCAAACCTCCCTGTAATGTATTCTTCTGTCCGCGGATCCTTCGGCAGGCTGAAGATCTGTTCGGTCTCTCCGAATTCCACCACTTCCCCCAGCAGAAAGAACGCCGTCTTGTCAGAAATACGTGCCGCCTGCTGCATATTGTGTGTTACCATGACAATGGTATAATTCTTCTTCAATTCTACCGCCAGGTCCTCTATTCTGGACGTCGAGATCGGATCCAGCGCTGAAGTCGGCTCATCCATAAGCAGCACCTCCGGCTTGACCGCCAGTGCTCTGGCAATGCACAGACGCTGCTGCTGTCCTCCGGAGAGTCCCAACGCGCTCTTTTTCAGCCGATCCTTGACCTCATCCCAGATGGCGGCTCCGCGCAGGGATTCTTCCACGATCTGATCCAGTTCTCTGCGAGAACGGATCCCATGTGTCCGCGGGCCAAACGCGATATTGTCATAGATACTCATCGGGAAGGGATTGGGCTTTTGAAATACCATACCCACACGCTTTCTCAGCAGGCTGGGATCCATTCCCTTGTAGATATTGTCCTGATCCAGCAGAACCTCTCCGCTGATCCGGCACCCTTCCACCAGATCGTTCATCCGATTCAATGTCTTTAACAATGTAGACTTACCGCAACCGGAGGGCCCGATAAAAGCGGTGATCTCCTTCTCCGGAATCTTCATGTCGATCCCTTTCAGCGCCTTAAAATCGTTGTACCACAGTTCCAGATTCCGTATTGTAAATTTATCCATTCTACTCACCCCTTATCCGCCTGTATTCTTTTCGCAACCCAACCGGCCAATGCGTTGATCAGCAGCACCAATACCAGTAGAACAACCGCTGTCGCATATGCCTGATCGGTATAAAGTCCCTCCGACAGCAGCGCGTACATATGAACCGACAATGTACGGCCCGCCTGCATCAAACTCGTCGGAACTCCCGGAACCGTACCGGAAGTATAGATCAGAGCCGCTGTCTCACCGACAATCCTTCCGATCGCAAGGATTATACCGGAGAGAATTCCAGGAACCGCGGAAGGTAGAACCACACGGAATACAGTCCGCAGTCTTCCCGCTCCCAGGCCGAAGCTGCCCTCCCGGTACGTATCTGGAACCGCTTTGAGCGCCTCCTCCGTCGTCCGCATGATGGTGGGCAGAATCATAATGGCAAGCGTCAGCGCGCCGGACAGCATCGAACGTCCGAAATGCAACGCGATTACAAAGATCAGGTAGCCAAACAGGCCGTATACAATTGATGGGATTCCGGCAAGCGTTTCTGTGGTCATCCTTACCAGACCGACCAGCTTATTGCCGCGCCCCGCATATTCTACCAGATAAATCGCTGCCCCTATGCCAATGGGAACCGCGATCAAAAGCGTCAATCCCGTCATGGTAAAGGTATTGATGATGGCCGGCATCATAGAGACATTCTCGGAATTATATTCCCACGCAAACAGCTCCGGCTTCAGATACGGGATTCCTTTGACCAGAATATAGCCGACAAGCAGCACCAGGATGCCTACTGTCACGATGGCCGATATGCATACCAGCAAAAACGCCGCAAACGACATTGGATGCTTCTTGTAAAAACGCAGTTTATCCCGTATGGTCAGACAATTTATATTCTGCGGAGTACTCATAACTGCTTCCTCCTTTTAAATGCGGAGAGGGACAGATTGATGATCAGAATGAAGACAAAGAGAACAACAGCTGTCGCAATCAGCGCTTCTCTGTGCAGATCGGCGGCATACCCCATCTCCAATACGATATTGGCTGTCAATGTCCGGACTCCGGACAGTACGCTGCCCGGCAGAATTGGCTGATTTCCGGCTACCATACTGACCGCCATCGCTTCTCCGATCGCACGGCCGATTCCCAGAACAACGCCCGCGATTACGCCGGAGTTGGCCGCCGGCAGAACCACCTTAAATACACTGCGCTCATGGGTTGCCCCCAGCGCCAGCGCTCCTTCATAGAAGCTGTTGTCCACTGCCCGCAGCGCTGCCTCGGACACGCTGATAATCGTAGGCAGGATCATGATGCCCAGCATGATCGATGCCGTCAGTATATTCTTACCGCTGGGCGCTCCTGTCATCCGCTGCATCCACGGTACAATCACTACCAAGCCAAAGAAGCCGTATACAATCGACGGAATCCCTGCCAGCAGGTCTATCACCGGCTTCAGGATCTTGTGAAGCTTCTTCGGGCAAAAGCGCGCCATGAAAACAGCGCACAAAAGGCCGATCGGCACTCCTACCACCAGCGCCCCGGCCGTCACATAGATACTGCCCAGAATCATAGGAAAGATCCCATACAGATCCTGTCCCGGCTTCCATTGTGTGCCGCACAGAAAGTTCAGCCATCCGATCTCCTGGATCGCCGGAACTCCGTTGGCAAATAAGAACAAGCAGATCAGAACTACCGATATAATAGAGATGCATGCGGTCATCAGGAAGACCGCATACATCACTTTTTCACCAAGTTTTTTCATGATCGTCCGCTCACTGCAGTTCGGACCATTCGGTAATCTCACCTGTGTAGATCTTCATAACCTGCTTGCTGGTCACACCCTCCAGAGGATTGTCATTGTTGACGATGACCGCGATTCCGTCCAGTGCGATGACGGTGTTCTTAAGCCCTGCTTCCAGCTCACTGTCCTTCAGCTCACGGGATGCCATGCCGATGTCGCAGATTCCTTCGATCGCGTCATTCATTCCTGTCGTAGAGTCGCTCTGCTGACCCTCGATTACAGCGTTGGCATTGATTGCTGTGTACGCTTCCTTCAGCTTCTCCATAACCGGAGTTACAGAAGAGGAACCGCCGACAACGATCTTACCGGTCGCGCCATTGCTGGTGAAGTCACCGTTGTTGCCCTGGCTGATATATCCATGATCCTCTACCACTGCCTGACCCTGTGCGCTCAGGATAAAGTTGATAAAGTCCTGTGCCAGATCACTGATCTCTGCCTTGGTCGCGATGTTGAAGGGACGGGATACCTTATAGCTGCCATCCTTCACAGCCTCAACCGAAGGAGCCGTTCCGTCGACTTTCAGTGCCTTAACCGACTTATCCAAGGAACCCAGAGATATGTATCCAATCGCCGACGCATTTCCGGCAACCGTTGTCATCATAACGGAAGTACTGTTTGTGATCTCCGCTGTATCCACAGTCCGGTCAACCTTCTTGCCGTCTGCGTCCTTCTGCTCAATTCCCATCAGTTCAATAAACGCTCCTCTGGTACCGGAACCATCTTCACGGGACAGTACAGAGATTTTTCCTAACTTTGTGCCGTTGCTATTTATCGCGCTGCCGGAATTTCCGTTTGCGCTTCCCTGCGCACATCCTACCAGCGAAGCCGCTGCCATAATCACTGTCATTGCAAGTGCTAACCACTTTTTCATCACTTATTCCTCCATAAGCTTTTATTTTTGATTACGAGCAAAGTATACTGCCGGATTGTAAAAAACGAAGATTACTCATGTAAAATGAAAGTAAAAGAGAGGGAGATTGGCTGGGATATGATTTAATACTTTTGTTATTGCTTTTCCTCCTGAAATCACTTATAATAGAAGCATAGATTCACGCTTACAATCTAATAAGGAGGCTCTGCTATGAAAAAGATCAGTTTATTCTTATGTCTTATCCTTGTAACCTGTCTCTTAGGCTGCAACAGTGCAAAAGAACCAGATCCGTCCTCTCCGGAGAATTCCCGTCAAGAGGTTTCACAGCCGATCAGTTCCCCGGATCCGGTGGAAAGCTCACAGCCGGAAGAAAGCTCCTCTGTGGAAGAATCTTCTTCTCAGGCGCAGGATGTTTCCTCTTCTTGGGAAGGCGCCTACCTTGATATTATCAATGATCTCACGGAGCAATACGGTGCCGGAGCAGTCGACACCGCCTACACCGGTCTCGTGATTGTCAAACTGGTTGATTTCGACCAGGACTCTCAACCGGAGCTGTTCTGTGCTTATATGGATTCGAAGCATTACGCCGAACAGCGTGTTTACACGTATACAGAAGACGGCGCTCAGCTGCTGCTTACATTTCAAACCGGTTTCAGTAATTACTGTAGTCCTCTGACAACCCTTCTGGAAAAAGACGGCCTGTATTATATTAAAGTCAAGGACGGCGCTCAGGACATGTATTACGGCATGACAGACGGTGAATTTGTCCAGACAGATTATATACAATACGGCGTCAACACCTGGAACGGCGAGTCCATGGAAAATTCCGCTTTCAGAGAACGGCTCGACTCCTATGAAACCGTGTATTCCGTAGATTTTGAACGAATCGATGCTGGCGATGGGCCCTCCGTATTATCCGATACCGAGAGCACCATACAGTCTCTGCAGGACGCAGTAAAATAACAGCAAGCACCGGAAGTTCGTTAGAACTTTCCGGTGCTGTTTTATTTGGAGAAGAATCCCCAGTCCTTATTCTGTGTTAATCTACTTTTGATAAAATACGCTGAATCTGTTCAAGGCTCTCCGCAAAATAGATTCCTTCCTGCCGCTCCTTGGAGGACAAGCCCATTTCTATCATACGGTTCAATAGCGCCTTCAGATCCTGATAGAAGCCGTTCAGATTGTAAAGGATGCAGGGAGCGTCCAGTTGGTTCAAAGATGCCTTGGACATGACCTCTGCTATCTCTTCCAGCGTCCCTGTACCGCCAGGAAAGGCGATAAAGGCGTCTCCCAACTCGATCATCTTATTCTTACGCTCCGACATATCCTTTGTAACGATTCATTCTGTCAGTCCGTCATATTGGAAGCCCGCATCCATAAAGAACTGTGTTTCCACACCGGTTACATTTCCGCCGGCATCCAGAACACTTTTGGCGATCTCGCCCATCAGGCCGTTTTTCGATCCGCCGTAAACCAGCGCGTTGCCGCTTGTTCCGATCCATGTGCCAAGCTCCTGAACCGCCCTGTGTAATGCCGGGGCATTGCCTTCATTTGCGCCAAGATAAACCGTAATATTCATAATAAAACGCTCCTTTTATTTCTTAAGTTCATATAACAAAAGAACCGCATACTTATGCGGTTCCTCAGGAAGTGCAGTTAGTGGGACTCGAACCCACAAGTCGCTGTAATGGACACTAGATCCTTAGTCTAGCGCGTATACCAATTCCGCCATAACTGCATCTTGTCTTAAGACAAATAATAGAATAGCATAAACCATAAGAAAAGTCAATAGCTTTTTCTCGGAAAATCCGTGAAATAGAGGGACCCTTGCGGGTCCCTCCGAATTGTATTACTTATTTGCCCAGGCGTCGAATGCTTCCTGATAAATATCGATATACTCCTGCGCTCCCATCTTTTCCAGCTCAGCGATTATTCCGTCCCAACTGCTCTCCAGGTCACGCTTGCCTGTGATCAATTCACCAACAGCGATCTCCAGATAGCTCTTGAGGTCAGCCTGAATCGATGCAGCCTTTTCTGTATTTTCCGGCGTCAGATAAACGTCGGGGAAGGCGAGCTTCCAGTAGGGCTTCAGCTGTGTCTCTACCTGCAGATTGATCCAGTCGTTCAGAGGATTCACAACCTGCGGCAGGGTTCCTCCGCCGATTCCCGGTGTAGAAGAACCAGCATTGGGGGTAATCTCCTTGGCACGATAGGTCTCGAAGTTATCATAGCCTTCCGGCCACTGAACTACACAAGTCTTCTCTTCCGCATCCTGGTAGACAAAATCTACGCCGGCCTCTCCGCGCATCTGATACAGCGCGCCTTCTTTGCCGTATACCCAGTCTACCATACGCAGCGCGGCTTCCGGATATTTGCAGACATTGGTGATCGCGAAGGTTCCGCGCTTCAGACCGCTGCTGGAGAACCATTCCTGCTTGCCATTGGATGCCTTCAGTGCGGGAATCGCAATATAGTCCTCATTATATTCCTTCGGAACGGTAACATAAGGACCAGCGGACATAAACGCGCCCAGAATCAGAGTATCGTTCTGACCCTTTGCCTTAAACTGGCTGCTGTCCTGCTCAAAGATCTCATTGTCCAGCAATCCGTCATTCCATGCATTGATGTACCACTGCACCATCTGCTTAAAGGAATCTGTAAACGGACCATAGTACACATTGCCGTCATCATCGTAGCCCAGCATCGTTGAGGTATCAAACGCCGCGCCAAACCAAGCCGTCGTCTTATAGAAGGTCTCGATTCCCTTAGGCCAGGACAGCGGGATCTCATCGGTCGTGTCCCCATTTCCGTTCATGTCATTATCACGGAATCCCAGCAGGATATTATACAGCTCATCAGCGGTTGTCGGTACCTGCTTGCCAAGGGCCTCGATCCACTTCTGGTTGATCCAGTACTTTGTTGTCAGATCTCGATCCATGTCATTGATGTACGGCAGGCAATAGATGGCTCCGCTGGGAGTCGTAATACTGCTGCGTACTTCCGGTTTCTGCTCCAGTACGCCCATCAGATTCGGGCAATACTGATCGATCAGTGCAGAGATATCCAGCAGCATCTTCTGATCATCGCCATAGTCCAGTTCTTCAGAAGTCTTAAAGCTTCCGGCATAGAAGACATCCGGCAGGTTCTGGCTGGCAAACGCCAGGTTCTTCTGCGTGTCCCAGTTGTCCGACAGGACCGCGTCGATATCCAGAGTGATACCGGTAACCTCCTGCCACTTCTTGAAGAACTTCAGGTCCTTCCATTCACCCTGAGAACCTTTACGTGCTCCCATGAGCGTAAGAGTAATCGGTGTATTGACTACCGGATACGCCGCGTCCTCATTGAGAACCGCCAGATTCTCCGGTAATGATTCTTCCTCCTTAGAACTCTGCGAGTTGGCTGCGGCGCTGGAACTATCCGCCTTACTGTTGTTCGCAGAACTGTTGCCTCCTCGCCCTGTACAGCCTGCCAGCATTAAAACTGCCAGCAGAAGTGCCGTCACTTTCTTCCACATACTGCTTCCTCCTTTACGTTTTTATAATTCCGTCGCTCTCGCGCGTGAATTAACCCTTTAGAGATCCGATCATAACGCCCTTGACAAAATACTTCTGTATAAAAGGATACAGAATCAGCATCGGTACGCTGGCCACAATAATCAGGGCGTACTTCAGCACCTCTGACACTTCCTGCAGCTGGGCCGCTTCCAGATCGTCTGTCATCGCCTCGCTGGCCTGTGCTTCGATCAGGATCTCTCTCAGAATCAGCTGCAAGGTGTACTTCTCTCTATCCTTCAAATAGATCATCGCGCTAAAATACTGGTTCCAATACCCTACCGCATAGTACAGACACAATACCGCGATGATTGCCTGCGACAAGGGAATGACAATGTTGAAAAAGTATTTCCGGTTGCTGCATCCATCCAGCTGCGCCGCCTCCAGCAATTCTATCGGTATAGAACTTGAAAAGAACGTCTTAGCGATGATTATATTGCTCATACTGACACATCCCGGTAGGATTACTGCCCACATGCTATCCAGAAGTCCCAAATCCTTAACAATCAGGTAGGTCGGAATCAGTCCGCCTCCAAAGAACATGGTAAATACCAGAAGACCCGTGATGATTCCTCTTCCGGGCAGGTCTTTTCTGGAAAGCGCATATGCCGCCGTTGTCGTAAGCGCTACACTAATGAGCGTACCAATCACGGTATATATGGCTGTGTTGCGGTATCCGACCCAGACCTTGCTCTCGCGGAATACTCTCTCGTAGCCTTCCAGCGTCCAGTCTACCGGCCAAAGGATGACCTTGCCGCTGTATACAGCCGTTGGAGAACTGAGAGAGGCACTGAGTACAAAGATCAGCACATAGATAAAGGACAGCGCCAGCAATGATAAAAGTATGGTATTGATCACATCAAAAATACGATCGCCTCTGGTTTTTCCGATTGCCATAACCGCCCCTCCTTACCACAGACTTGTCTCACTGATCTTGCTGGAAATAAAGTTGACCAACATGATCATGATGAAATTGACGATAGAATTGAAGAAACCGACTGCCGCCGAGAAACTGAAATTGGCGTCTACCAGTCCCACCTGATAAACATAGGTCGAGATCACCTGCGACCGTTTCAGATTCAGAGAGGTTTGCATCAGGAATACCTTTTCAAAGCCTACACTCATGATACTGCCCGACCGCATAATCAAGAGAATCGTGATCGTCGGCAGAATTCCGGGGATATCGATATGCAGCACCCGCTGCCATTTGCTCGCTCCGTCTATGATCGCCGCCTCATGCAGTTCTGAGCTGATTCCGGCCAGAGCCGCTAGTAAATGATCGCCGAAAAGCCCATCGACTGCCAGATTCCGGACACGATATACGTCCCTCGGAAGTATTCGGCATCCCGCATAAACGGTACCGCTTCGCCTCCAAAAAACATGATGGCCCGGTTGATGATTCCGTTCCTTGTAGACAACAGACAAAAGAGCAGGCTGACCATAACCACGGTCGATATGAAGTGCGGCGCATAGGTCACGCCCTGTACAAACTTCTTGAACTTTTCATTCTCAACCTGATTCAGCATCAACGCCAGAATGATCGGCGGGAAAAATCCCAGAACCAGGGATTCCAGACTCAGAACGACCGTATTGGACAGAATATCCCAGAACTGCGCTGAGCGAAAGAATCTCGCGAAATTATCCAGACCCACCCAGGGGCTGCCCCAGATTCCCTTGGTCGCCTTAAACGACTTAAACGCGATCTGCAGCCCATACATCGGCGCGTAATGAAAAATCGCATAATAAATCAATGTCGGCAGCAGAAAAATATACAGATCCCAATTATATATCAGATTCTTCTTCCATTTTTTCACTTTGATGATTCCCCCTATTCTTTTGTCTGACTTTTATATTACGGTTATCGTTCTTGATTATAATATATATTAAGCACTTTGTCAACATAGATTTTCCATTTCTAATTTCGTTTTTGTCATATTATATATTTATTTGTATTTCTTTCTGCATCGAATGTCATATTTTTTATAATTATTACATGTTTTATTTGATGTGTATTGTGCAAAATATATAACTCAGCATTATTATTGATTATCTTAGAATTACGGCCAGCGGAATTCGCTTCAATTAAAAACAACGGAGAGCCCAAAAGCTCTCCGCTGCGATTCTATGAAATACCTCTTCTCCTACTTACTCTACCGCACTGCTCGTGCGCATTGCCTGGATCGTTTGACTGATCAGCGTATCCAAATCCCATCCCAGCATGGCAGCGCCGCGTTCAATTACTTCTCTGGAACAGCCTGCTGCGAATTTTTTATCTTTATATTTTTTCTTTACAGACTTTACTTCCATGTCCTGGACGCTCTTCGACGGCCGCATAAGCGCCGCGGCGCCGATCAAGCCGGTCAATTCGTCCGTCGCATAAAGGACTTTTTCCATCTCATGCTCCGGCTCAACATCTACGGTCAGCATGTATCCGTGACTGGCCACGGCATGAATCAGACGCTCATCAACGCCTCTCTGCCGTAAGAGTTCCGACTCCTTGACACAATGCTGCTCCGGCCATTGTTCAAAATCCAAATCATGTAGGATGCCGACAGCCTCCCAAAAATCCGCTTCTGACTCATAGCCCAGCTGGATTGCATACCATCGCAGCACATCTCCGACGATACGTCCATGTTTTCTATGAAATTCGCCCTGATTGTACTCACAGAGCAGTTTCCACGCTTCTTCCGGTGTTGGAATCATCCCTACCTCTCCTTCACTCTTTTTCAAGATCACTCAGTCCGCAAACAACGGCGTCGAGAGATAACGATCTCCTGTATCCGGCAGCAGCGCGACTATGGTCTTACCCTTGTTCTCCGGCCGCTTTGCCAGCTGTATCGCCGCCCACACTGCCGCGCCGGACGAGATCCCTACCAGAACCCCTTCCTTTTTACCGATCTGCTTACCCGCCGCAAACGCGTCTTCGTTCTTAACGGCGATGACCTCATCATAGACCTTTGTGTCCAGTACATCAGGAACAAATCCGGCTCCAATGCCCTGAATCTTATGGCTGCCTGCCGTACCCTTGCTCAGCACCGGTGAAGAGGCGGGCTCCACCGCCACGACCTGTACCTTCGGATTCTGACTCTTCAGGTACTCACCGACACCAGTAATCGTACCGCCGGTGCCAACACCGGCTACAAAGATATCTACTTTGCCGTCAGTATCTTCCCAGATCTCCGGGCCTGTCGTCGCTCTGTGAACAGCAGGATTGGCCGGGTTGACAAACTGACCGGGGATAAAGCTGTCCGGGATCTCCTTGGCCAATTCATCCGCCTTGGCGATCGCCCCCTTCATGCCCTTGATGCCTTCTGTAAGCACCAGTTCCGCGCCATACGCCTTCATTATCTGGCGGCGCTCCACGCTCATCGTCTCCGGCATGACAATAATAATACGATAGCCGCGGGCCGCAGCCACCGAAGCCAATCCGATACCGGTATTGCCGGAGGTCGGCTCGATAATGACCGAACCAGGCTTCAGCAGTTCCTTCTGTTCGGCGTCATCGATCATAGCCTTGGCGATACGGTCCTTTACACTGCCGGCTGGATTGAAATACTCCAGTTTGCCCAAAACTTTGGCTTCCAGGCCTTCGATCTCTTCAATATGAACCAGTTCCAACAACGGTGTCTTTCCAATCAGCTGATCCGCGGATGTATAGATCTTACTCATCATTCATTCCTCCTCAATGATCCTTGTTTTTGTCTGATATCATGATGTGTGCGCACTGGCTTATTCACAGCGTCAATATCGAAGTTCCCGATGAAGTCTCATTTCAATGCCAACCTTTCCTATAGGCTTTAAGGTATTATATAACTGTTTTTAATCTTTGTCAATATCCGGCATAAATTTTTTCTAATTTTCTCTTCGGCACAAATTAAAAATCCACCGCAATCTCATTAAGATTACGGTGGATCTAAATGCGGATAACAGGAGTCGAACCTGCATGAAGTCGCCCTCACATGGACCTGAACCATGCGCGTCTGCCAATTCCGCCATATCCGCATGTGCTGAACTCAGCAACGAATGGTATTATACCATATAAGTATTGATCCGTCAATACTTATCCGGTAATTTTTTATTTTCTGCTGCAAAACCACTCCGCCGACAACACTCAAACGCTCCCTCAACAACGCTTCTTCCCGGAGAGCGTTTTCGCTGCCGCCTATTTTGATTTTTCATTTATTCTGCTAACCAATCTTCAACGATATCTCTGATATGACATAGTGCTACTTCTGCCTTATTACACATCGCCACCAGCTTTTCCGCGGACGCTCTATTCGTTGTGATATCCGGAATCCTCTCTACAGGTTGACCGTTCACAAAGCCTTGAATTCCATAAGCTGTGTAGCTCACCTCTTCATTCTGTTCCTCGGTCTGCAGCACCCTATACTCGACCATCACAGTCTTCCCTCCTCTCTCGCAGTCTCAAAAAGTCTTTCTGAACTTTCCGTTTATATAACGTTTGGAGACGGAGAAATGTAGCAGTCTGTTTCAGAAATTTACAATTTGTTCATAATATTTTCTTTGAAAACCGGCCATGCTGTCTTTTGTAAGGATCAGGAGGTAGGGATTCATGATGAACAAGGTTGAAATCTGCGGAGTCAATACCGCGAAGCTTCCGACACTTACATCCGAGGAAAAGAAAGCGCTCTTCGCGCGAATGGAACAGGGCGACGAATCTGCCCGAGAGGAATTTATCCGCGGCAATCTCCGACTGGTGCTTCGGGTTATCCAGCGCTTTTACAACCGCGGCGAAAACGCGGACGATCTTTTTCAGGTCGGCTGTATCGGACTGATCAAATCCATCGACAATTTTGATGTCAGCCTGGGCGTACAATTCAGTACCTATGCCGTGCCGATGATCATCGGAGAAGTACGGCGCTATCTGCGCGACAACAGCCCCATGCGTGTGAGCCGCTCCCTGCGGGATACCGCTTACCGCGCGCTGCAGGTCCGAGAGGCTCTGACAAGGCAGCGCGGCCAGGAACCGACGATTGAGGAGATCGCCAAAGAACTGGAGCTGCCCAAAGAGGATGTCGTCTTTGCGCTGGACGCCATTCAGGATCCGATCTCCCTCTATGAGCCTGTGTTCCATGACGACGGAGACGCACTCTATGTGATGGACCAGATTCGGGATGAAAAAAACACCCATGAGGACTGGCTGCAGCACATCGCTCTGGGCGAGGCCATGGAGCAGCTGGATGAACGCGAGCAAAAGATTCTGCAGCTGCGCTTCTTTAAGGGCAAAACACAGATGGAGGTCTCGGAGGAGATTCACATCAGTCAGGCTCAGGTCTCCCGCATTGAAAAGGCGGCTCTGAAGGAAATGCGAAAATGGCTGTAAAAAAGTCCTTCTCCCATAGATGATCCATCCATGGGATGAAGGACTTTCTCTTAATCCAATTCGGCCTTGCCGGTATAAAGTTCGTAATAACGTCCTTTCTGTGCCAGCAGCTCCTCATGGGTACCTCTCTCGATGATGACGCCATGCTCCAATACCATAATCGCATCCGCATTGCGGACTGTAGACAATCGATGGGCAATGACAAAAGTCGTACGGGAAGCCATCAGCGCATCCATTCCCTGTTCAATGTGCTTCTCCGTCCTGGTATCGACCGAGCTTGTCGCCTCGTCCAGTACAAGGATCGGCGCCTTGGACACGGCGGCCCGCGCGATATTCAGCAGCTGCCGCTGGCCCTGACTGAGGTTTGCTCCGTCGCCTTCAATCATCATCTGATATCCATCGGATAGTCGGACAATGAAGTTATGGGCACTGACCGACTTGGCCGCCTCAATGATCTCCTCATCCGTCGCGTCCAGACGGCCATATCGGATATTTTCCATAACCGTCCCCGTAAAGAGGTGCGTATCCTGCAGAACCATCGCGATGTGGCTGCGCAGATCCTTTCTCTTATAATCATACAGGTTGATGCCGTCAATGGTGATCTCTCCCTGCTGAATATCATAGAAACGGCTGAGCAGGTTGGTCACCGTCGTCTTACCCGCGCCGGTCGATCCTACAAAAGCGATCTTCTGTCCCGGCTTGGCATACAGACTGATGTCCTTAAGGATCACTGTGTCCGGGTTATACCCAAAATACACATTTTTCAGCTGAACATAGCCCTTCATCTGATCCGCGCTAACAGCATCCGGAAGATCCTCCGGCTCCGGCTGCTCATCCATAACCGCGAATACACGCTCCGCGCCGGCCAATGCTGAAAAGATTGTGTTGACCTGCATGGAGACCTCGTTGATCGGACGGCTGAACTGTCTGGAATAATTGACAAATACCGAGAAGCCGCCCAGGTCGAAGCCCTGTACCACGCAGAGGATACCGCCGACGCAGGCTGTGATCGCATACGTAACCTGGCTCAGATTCCCCAGTACCGGCCCCATCAGTCCGCCGAAGAACTGCGCCCGGATCTGCTTTTCCCTCAGGTCACGGTTCAGCAGTCCAAACTCCTCTTCGCACACTTCTTCATGGCAGAACACCTTAACAACCTTCTGTCCGCTGACAGACTCCTCTACATATCCGTTTACAGCTCCCAGCGCTGCCTGCTGCGCCCGGTAAAAGCGGCGGCTCTTACCGGCGATCATCTCGCCGACCTTGGCGACAAGCGGTACAAAAACGATAGTAATCAGTGTCAGCCACAGATTCATGCTGATCATCAGCGCCAACGTACCGATCAAGGTGATCGCTCCAGAAAAGAGCTGAATCACGGAATTGTTCATCATCTCACCGATCGCGTCCACATCATTCATAAAGCGGCTCATCAGCTCGCCGTTGCTGTGTGTATCATAATAGCGTACCGGCAGCTTCTGCAGCTTCTGAAAGAGTTCATCACGGATATTTTTCAATACGCTCTGTGATACCCAGATCATGATCCGCTGCTGCGCGTAAGAGGCGATGATGCCGGTCAGATAGATCGCTGCCATGATCAGCAGTGAAAGGGCCAATTTGCCAAGATCCGCGCCGTCCACCAATCCATTGATGATCGGCCGCAGCATATAGGAACCCAGGAGGTTCGCTCCCGTGGAGAGCAGCACACAAACAAACGCCAATACGACAAAAAACTTATATTTGCTTAAATACTTCAGCAGTCTGGCGATGGATGCCTTGGTATCCTTGGGCTTACCTGGGGCTATCTTGCCGCGTCCCGGACCACCCGGCCCCTTGCCTGACGACACTCCGGAGCTTTGATACTTCTTTGCCAGCTCTTCCGCTGTTCTTATCCGACGCGCCATTATGCCTCCGCCTCCTTCCGATCCTGCTGCGAATAGTAAATCTCCTGGTACTCTTTGTTCTGTGCCAGAAGTTCCGCATGTGTTCCCTGTCCTACGATCCGGCCTTCATCGATCACCAGAATCCGATCGGCATCGATTACAGAACTGATCCGCTGCGCAATGATAATCTTGGTCGTGTCCTTCAGCGTTCCCTTAAAGGATTCACGGATTCGGGCCTCTGTCGCCGTATCCACAGCGCTGGTCGAGTCGTCCAGAATCAGGATCTTCGGCCGCTTCAAAAGAGCTCTCGCGATACACAAACGCTGCTTTTGCCCACCAGAAACATTGACACCGCCCTGTCCCAGCTCCGTATTGTATCCATCCGTAAAGCCGCTGACAAAGTCATGTGCCTGCGCTGCCTGCGCCGCGCCGCGTACTTCCTCATCCGTCGCCTCCTCGTCGCCCCAGAGCAGATTCTCCTCAATGGTTCCGGAAAACAGAACATTTTTCTGCAGAACCATACCCACGCCTTCGCGCAGGTTTTCCAACGAGTAGTCCCGGACATCAACGCCGTCTACCAACACCTCGCCCTCATCGGCATCGTAAAGCCGCGGAATCAGCTGGACCAATGTCGTCTTACCGCTGCCGGTCGAGCCGATAATACCCAGCACCTCTCCGGGCTGCACATCAAAATTCAGATGATCCAGCACCCACTCCTCATGATCCTTATAGTAGCGGAAGCACACATCCTTAAACTCCACATGTCCCTTCTGCACCTTCAGATCCTTATGGGAAGGCTTCTCATCGGTCAGATCCACCGGCTCCATCATAACCTCTTTAATCCGTTTGGAAGAAGCCATGGCACGGGAGCTTTGCAGAATGATCATAGCCACCATCATCAGAGAAGAGAGGATCTGCACCACATATGTGGTAAAGGACGTCAGGTCTCCGATCAGCATGTCGCCGACAATGACCTGCTGTCCGCCAAACCAGACAACGGTCAGTGTCGTAATATTCATAGCAAGCGTCATGATCGGCATGGTCAGCATGACCATCCGCAGCGCTTCCAGAGAACGGCTCTTCAGGTCTTCTGTCTTATCCTCAAAACGCTTCTTCTCGTAATCTTCCCGTACGAAAGATTTGATGACACGGACATTGGTCAGGTTCTCCTGAATGCCTGTATTCAGCGCATCGATCTTTTTCTGCATCGTCATAAACCGCGGGAAGGCGATCTTCATCAGAATCGTGATCACGACAATCAAAATCGGCGCGATAACCCCGATAATCATTGCGAGGCTGGCGTTAATCTGCGTCGCCATAATGACCGCGCCGATCAGCATACCTGGCGCGCGCAGCATCATAATCAGCGACATACGGGTAATATTCTGCAGCTGCGTCACATCGTTGGTCAGTCTTGTCACCAGAGAACCGGTCTGGAAATGGTCCAGATTGGCAAAAGAGAAGGTCTGCACCTTTTTATAGAGATCTTCCCGCAAATCCGCCGCGAAGCTGACCGAAGCTTTGGCCGCGAAATAGTTGCCGCCTACACCGCCGCCCATCATCATGAGAGCAACGCCCACCATTAAAAGTCCCATCTGTACAATATATCCGATATTGTCTGCCGGGACACCTATATTGATGATATTGGCCATCAAACGCGGCATCAGCACCTCGCCCACAACCTCTGTAATCATCAGAATCGGCCCTACGATAAAATACAGCAAATAGGGCTTGATATACTTAAAATAAAAGCTCATTCTCCCTCTCCTTCTTCTTCGCAGAGCCGCTGAAGATTTTCCTGAATCCGCTGGTTGACGCCATAATAATACTCCTTGTCCTCCTGACTGAGTCCCTGATACATTGCCTCTGTCACTTCTCCAAAAATCTTATGACTCTCGCAGACGATCTGCCTGCCCTGCTCTGTCAACGTCACCTGATGGTAACGATTATCCTCCGAATCCACAACCCGCTGTATATAGCCTCCCTGTTCCAGCTTTTTCAGCGAAACTCCAACCGCAGGCTGTGAGATCTGAAAATCCTCCGCTATCTGCTTCTGAGAGCTCTGCGGATGATCGGACAGATACATCAGAATCTGATGCTGCGCCCGATGAATCCCGGTACGGTTGAGCTTTTGCTCCATCGCTTTCCGGTGCCATCGGTGCACCTCCCGAATACTTCGATCCAGATCTCTTGCTTTCATCTCATCCTCTCCTAATAATAAACGTTTTAATAGTTAACGTGTTAATTATATAGATCATCTACGATCCTGTCAAGTCTTTTTTGAAAAAACACCGGCCTGAAGTATGACCTCAGACCGGCGTTACTTGACTGTGTCAAATCGACACGCAGGCGTTCTGCTTTGCGGCAGTCTTTTTGTAATTGATGATAAAGTACACAATCTCCGCGATTGCTGTAATCGTCCATGAGAAAATGTACAGCAGGTACAGGGACGGAATCGTATGGAAATAAGCGAATACTGTATAGATCCATACCACGCGGAATACGCAGGAACCCATGATCACAATGACGGTAGGCACAAAGCTCTTGCCGATACCGCGGCTGGCTGCAATGGTGCAATCCATGAAAGCGCTGACAGCATAGGAAAAGCTCATGATCTGCGTACGCTGGAGGCCTGCCGCAATGACCGCTTCATCGTTGGCAAACAGGGATAAAAACTCTCTTCCGAACAGGAACAACGCGCCGCCGAGCAACGCACCCGCCACAAAAGAGTACGCAATGCTGATAAAGTAGCTTTTCAGCACACGGTCCCATTTACCGGCTCCCAGGTTCTGCCCCATGAAGGTCGAACACGCCGTATAAAACGCCGCCATGACGTTATAGATGATGGCGTCGGAATTGGCCGCGGCGGAATTGCCCTCGACCATGACCGAATCAAAGGAATTGACGGCTCCCTGTATAAAGAGGTTCGCGACCGCGAAAACAGCGCTCTGCAGCCCTGCCGGAATGCCCAACCCAAGAAGACGTTTCTTCTCCTGCGGATCCAGCCCTTTTTTCAGATCGCGCAGGCGGAAGGTACAATCGTCCTCCTGCTTTGCCATATGTATCAGAATGAGCGTCGCGGACACATACTGCGTGATAATACTGGCAAGCGCGACGCCTTCCTCCGCCATACCACAGACAATGACAAAGAACAGATTGAAAAGTACATTCATGATGCCGGCAATCATAAGATACACCAGAGGCCGCTTGGTATCGCCATTGGCACTGAGTACACCGTTGCCGAAGTTGAAAATCCCGAGTGCGGGCATGCCAAGCGCATAGACTCGGAAATAGAGCACGGCGCCATCAATAAGATCGTCCTTGGTGCCGAGAAGCTCCAGCATGAATCTTGCGGACAGGAGGCACAGCACTGTAATGATGCAGCCGGTCGCAAGACAGATGACAAACGCGGTACGGATGGAAGAGGCGGTGCGTACCTTATGCTGCGCGCCGAGATGCTGCGCGACCCGGACATTGACGGCGCTTCCCATTCCAATGAGAAATCCGGTGAACAATGACACAAGGATGGTCGTGGACCCGACCGCTCCCAAAGCCTCTGCGCTTGAGAATTTACCGACGACCGCCACGTCCGCCATATTGAAGAGCACCTGCAAAAGCTGGGACAGCATAAGCGGGACGCTGAAAAGGAACATATTTTTCCACAGAGAGCCGTCTGTCATCTGGATTTCACCCGATGCTCTCCTGACCTTGGAAGATTGTTTGGACATATGGATACCCTCCGAAAATCAAATACCATGTACTTGCGGATGCAACTTAGAGTCGCACGCAAGAGCTTATCATAGCACAGTCCGTATGAATTTTCAATAGGTGAGTACAGCAATTCTCCCGATTTCATTACAAGATTACGGCGGCTACCGTCTCCGATAACCACCGTAAATTACAAGGCAACACCCTCTTATGGCGCAAGGCGTGGGCTGATATTTCAAACAGCTATCTTGAACACGCCGGAAGCACAGAGCGTATCGACCACCGCAGCAACGCCGAGAGAGGAATTGACGAGATACCTACTGTCCACATGGGCGTAGCCGCCTGTCAAATGGAGAAGAAAGGCATAGCCACCGAGAAAGGCGAACTGAACCGGGCTATCCGCAAATCAAACAGACTGATAAAGGAAATCCGGGCGCAGATCGGCAACCTCAAAGAATGGATTGCCGGACTGCTTGCGGCGTGGGAAACTTCCCCAAGAAAACAACAACCGCCAAAATCTCCGAACCTTGCAAATCTTCTGATGAAGTATTTGAGCGTTCAGAGAGAAAAGAGCCGGAAGTATTCGCAGAGTTGGCAGCACCAACACGCAGCCGACGAACTGAAAACCATAGCGGCGGCGGTCAACTATCTTTCCGAGCATGGTATCTCTA
>CABUPM010000030.1 GCA_902493345.1 uncultured Eubacteriales bacterium
AAGTACTGGTGCCTGAGGCTAACCGGATGGATGTCGAAAAGCTGGGCAAAGCGATTACGGACGGAATGAAGATTCTCTATATCACCCATATTGATGAAGTATTCCGGGAGGCCATTCAGGAGTAACACGGAAAGAGAGAGGAAGAGTCAGATGGAAGTGAGCAGAGCCGGGCTGGCTGCGGTAGCCGCGACGATAGGGCAGATCCCTGCACAGACATTGCCGGAGATCGTGTTTGCCGGAAAGTCCAACGTGGGGAAGTCTTCGCTGATCAATGTTCTGGTGAACCGGAAGGCGCTGGCCAGAACCAGCTCGCAGCCTGGCAAAACAAGGACCATTAATTTTTATTCTGTGCAGGAACAATGGATGTTTGTGGACCTGCCGGGGTACGGATATGCGAAAACCGCTCGTGCAGAGCAGGAGCGGTTTTCGGCAGTCATCGACCATTATTTGACCAAACGAGAGAATATACAGTATGTGTTTTTGCTGGTGGATATCCGGCATGAGCCGGGACAGAATGATATCGCCATGGCGCAATGGATGCAGCATTACGGATATGAGCCGATCGTGATTGCGACCAAGGCGGACAAGCTGAGCCGAAACCAGCAGATCAAGCAGACCGCTGTGATCCGTCGGACACTCGGTATCGGAAATGCTCCGGTCATCGCTTTTTCTGCGTTGTCAAAGCAGGGAAAGGAAGAGATCTGGAATATAATAGAAGCCGAGAAAGCTTAAGGCTCCTCGGCGTTCAGGTCACGGATCAGATTGCGGTAGAGCAGGAGACCTCGCTGCAGCCAGCAGCTGCGGATGTGAGCGGCTTCCTCCTGTGTGCTTGCGTGAAATACCAGTTCAAAAAGATGAGTATCATAGTCGCGGACATAACAGGTTACCGTATACCGGCCGTCTGTGTCCTGCTGAAGCGATACGTCCAGTCCCATGGTGGAGGGACGTTCCAGCGCGTCCAATTCTGCGTACTCCAGAATTTCACGGCGCAGACTATGAGGAATCCGCAGCTGAAACAGGTTCAGAGTTTCATAACCGCTGCGGGTAATGCTGTAGGTGATTCTGTGATTTTCATCAGAAGAGGTGATCAGTCCGGAGTCCTCCAGTTCCATCAGATATTGATCCAACGCAAAATAGTCCATGTACTTGTGGTACAGGACAAAATCCGATAACTCGGAACGCGCGATACATCCTTTTTCACGAAGGATATACAGAAGGATCAGCTTGTTCAGCGTAAAATCTGATTGGACAACCGACATATATAAGCACCTGCCTTTGATGAAACCCGGATCAAAATCCAGCAATTAATAATATTGTAGCGTAGATTGTAGCATTTGTAAAGAAATTTTTAATGGGAAAAATTCCCACAAGGAGGATATGCCATGATTACACAGGCGCCCAGAGGTACATACGATTTGTATGGAGTGCAAGCGGCAAAATGGAGAATGATTGAGGAAGAGATCTATCGTCTGATGAAGGAGTTCTGCTATAGTGAGATCCGGACTCCGATCTTTGAGCATACCGAGCTGTTTCAGAGAGGTGTCGGCGATACGACGGACATCGTTCAAAAGGAAATGTATACCTTTGAGGATAAGGGAAAGCGCAGTATCACCCTGAAGCCGGAAGGAACGTCGGGAGCGGCCAGAGCCTATCTGGAGCATAAGATGTTCGCGGATCCGCAGCCGACCAAGCTGTTCTACATCACGCCCTGTTTCCGTTATGAAAAGCCGCAGGCTGGCCGGGATCGTCAATTTACGCAGTTCGGAGTAGAACTGTACGGGAGCGAGTCCCCGATGGCCGACGCGGAAGTGATTTCGCTGGCGTATGAGCTTCTGCGCCGCCTGGGAATTACCAATGTGACGCTGCATATCAACTCCCTCGGCTGCCAGGAGTGCCGACCCAAATACAATCAGAAGCTCAAAGAGTATTTTGCCTCTTATAAAGACTGTCTCTGCGAAACCTGTCAGGGAAGACTGGAGCGCAATCCTCTGAGAATCCTGGATTGTAAGAGCCCGGAGTGCCATAAGATTGTAGAGGGCGCGCCTTCCGTACTGGATAGCCTGGATGACGACTGCAAGGCGCATTTCGCTGAAGTACAGCGGATTCTGACAGCACTGGGGATCCCTTATGTTGTGGATCCGGGAATTGTCCGCGGCCTGGATTATTACACAAGAACCGTTTTTGAATTTGTCTGCGAGGAGATCGGAGCACAGGGAACCGTGTGCGCCGGAGGAAGATATGATAATCTGATTGCGGAATTGGGCGGAGATCCGACACCGGCGGTAGGTTTCGGCGCCGGAATCGGCCGGATGCTGATGGCTATGGAAGCTTCTCATGGAGAACTGGTGCCGGAGAAGAAAATGGACCTGTATGTAGGAAGCCGCGGAGAAGCGGCGGCCGTACAGGCGGCGGTTCTGGTTTATCGGCTGCGTCAGGCGGGCGTTCGCGCGGAGGCGGATCTTGCGGGACGGAGCGTCAAGGCTCAGATGAAGTATGCGAATAAGATCGGAGCGCGCTATACGATGATTCTGGGAGAGGATGAGCTGGCAGAAGGACAGGCGGCACTGAAAAATATGGAGACCGGTGAGAGCGAGAAGGTGGCCTTTGCCGAGATTGAAAGCTGGAAAGGCAGGATTCTGGAATGATAGAAGAATCATTGAATGGATGGAAGCGCAGTCTGTACTGCGGAGAGGTGAGACCGGAGCATGTAGGCAGTCGGATCACTGTGATGGGATGGGTACAAAAAGCGCGTAATAAGGGCAGTCTGATTTTTATCGATATCCGGGATCGCAGCGGCTTGGTGCAGGCTGTATTGTCACAGGAGACATCGGATGCGGAGCTCTTTGAAAAGGCAGCCTCCCTGCGTACCGAATTTGTGATTGCGTTAAAGGGAACCGTACAGCGCCGAGAGGGCGCGGTAAATGAAAAGCTGCCGACTGGAGAAGTGGAGATTCGGGCAGAGGAGCTGCGGATTTTATCGACAGCACAGACGACGCCGTTTCAGATTCTGGATGAAGTGGATACGCGGGAAGATCTGCGCCTCAAATATCGATATCTGGATCTTAGAAGGCCCAAGATGCAGCAGAATCTGATTCTGCGCCACAAAGTAGTGGCAGCCATAAGAGATTTCCTGAATCATGAGAATTTCCTTGAGATCGAGACGCCCATGCTGATCAAGAGTACTCCGGAGGGCGCACGGGATTATCTGGTGCCGAGCCGGGTGCATCCGGGACATTTTTACGCGCTTCCGCAGTCGCCGCAGATGTATAAGCAGCTTCTGATGATTTCTGGAATGGACCGTTATTATCAGATCGCGAGGTGCTTCCGAGATGAGGATCTTCGTGCGGACCGTCAGCCGGAGTTTACACAGGTCGATATGGAATTGTCTTTTGTAGAAGAAGACGATGTGATGGATGTGAACGAACGGATGATTTCCAAGGTCTTTGGGAATGTTCTGGGCTGGGAGATTCCGCTTCCGATGCGCCGCATGACATGGGGAGAGGCGATGGATCGTTATGGTTCCGATAAGCCGGATCTCCGGTTTGGACTGGAGATTCAGGATGTGACCCAAGCAGCGGCGGAATGCGGCTTCGGCGTATTTGAAAACGCGGTAGCGCAGGGCGGAGTGGTCCGCTGTGTAGTTGCGCCCGGCCAGGCAGAGATGCCCCGCAAAAAGATTGACGCGCTGGGAGAAGTGGCCAAGCTGTACCGCGCAAAGGGACTGGCATGGATAGGATTGCTGCCGGACGGTACGGTAAAGTCTCCGATTGCTAAATTCATGACGGAAGAAAAGCTGCAGGCTTTGATTCAGGCATCCGGCGCACAGCAAGGAGATCTGATCCTGTTCTGTGCGGATCGTAAGAAGATCGTCTGCGACGCGCTGGGAAATGTAAGACTGAGCCTGGGACATTCTCTGAATCTGATCGACCCGTCGCGGCATGAATTCCTGTGGGTGACAGAATTCCCGATGTTCGAGTACAGCGAGGAAGAGGGACGGTTTATGGCCATGCACCATCCGTTTACGATGCCCTATGAGGAGGACCTACCGTATCTGTTTTCGGATCCGGCACGGGTTCGCGCCAAGGCATATGATATGGTGCTGGACGGCTGCGAGATGGGCGGCGGCAGCATTCGTATCCATCGCGGAGATGTGCAGAAGCAGATTTTCAAGGCGCTTGGCTTTACGATGGAAGAGGCAAGAGAGAAATTCGGCTTCTTTATTGAGGCGTTTTCCTATGGAGCGCCTCCGCACGGAGGACTGGCCTTCGGCCTGGATCGTATGATCATGCTGATGAGCGGAGCGGACAGTATCCGAGAGGTGATCGCGTTCCCGAAGGTAAAGGACGCGTCCTGCCTGATGAGCGAAGCACCGTCTGAGGTGGACCCGAAACAGCTTGAGGAATTGGGACTGAAAATGGAGTAAAAGCAATAAAAAAGAGGCGCATGTAAATGCGCCTCTTTCCGAAAAACAAGGATCAGGTGTTTGGCTGGTCATCGAGGAGATAGGGCTTGAGCTGATTCAGAGTCTCATCCAGATGAGATTCATCATGGATATCCAGACGCAAAGGCTGGCTGAGATTCAGGCTGAAAATGCCCAGGATGGATTTCGCGTCTACTACATAGCGGTCATATACAAGATCCAGATCGCCATGGATATGGAGCGCTGTGTTGGAGAAATCTTTCACTTTGTCGATGGAATTCAGTAAAATATATACGGATTTCATTGGGACGCCTCCTTCTTTTTTAATCATACCCATTTCACAAACGGGTATATATTATCTTAATTTTTTTTTTGCAAAATGTCAATAATTTTTTGAGGAAAAATTATTGTAAAAAAGAAAATAATCAGCTATAATATGTTAATAGAGGAGAAATCGTTATGAGAGTTGCGCTGTATACATTGGGCTGTAAGGTGAACAGCTATGAGACGGACAGGATTCGAGAAGCTTTTGTGAAAAAAGGAGCGCAAATCGTTCCTTTTACAGAGCCGGCCGATGTATATGTAGTCAATACTTGTACGGTGACTCAGATGGCGGCTAAAAAATCCCGCCAGATACTTCATCGGGCCAGACGTCTTACACCGGACGCTCTGATTGTCGCAACCGGATGTTATGTTGACGGCTGCGCGGGGGAGGCGCCGGAGGGCGTGGATCTGATGATCGGCAACCAGGATAAGGAACGGCTTGTAGAGATTGTTGAAGAAGCCGCGCTCGGACGGACTCTTTTAGAGACGGAACAGAGCGAGGAGGAGTCCGGCAGCGGACATACAAGAGCTTTCCTTAAGGTGCAGGACGGCTGTCGGCAATTCTGTTCCTACTGTATCATTCCTTATGTACGAGGCCCTTTGGTCAGCAAGGAGCCGGAAGAGGTCGTCAGCGAAGCGCTGAGGATGGCGCAGGAAGAATACCGGGAGATTGTTCTGACAGGGATTCACCTGAGTTCTTATGGGCGTAAGGGGACGCTGAAGGATCCGGAACGCAGCGAGACGCTGGGGAGTCTGATCTGTAGCTTGAATCAGATTGATGGGATCGATCGAATCCGACTGGGATCTCTGGAGCCGGGACTGATTACGGAGGCATATCTGGATGAGGTACGGCAGGCGGATAAGCTGTGCCCGCATTATCATTTGTCCCTGCAGAGCGGCTGCGCCAGAACATTGAAGTCTATGAACCGGCACTATACGCCGGAGGAATATCTGGCCGCGGTGGAGCTTTTACGCGGACAATGGCCGGATACGGCGGTGACGACAGACCTTATCGTTGGATTTCCGGGAGAGACAGAAGAAGACTTCCAGGAGTCTTTGGAGTTCTTGAAAAAGGTCGGCTTTTCACAGGTACATGTGTTTAAGTATTCCAAGCGTGCCGGTACTGAGCAGGTGAGTGAAGAAGTGAAGCATGAGCGCAGCGAGCGGGCGATTGCTCTGGCAACGGAGCTGTCGGAGCGTTTTGCTGAGCAGTATGTCGGAACTGCACGAGAGGTTCTGATTGAGGAACGCTGTGAGGACGGCTGGGTCGGATACACCAACCATTATATCCGCACCCTGGTGGAGAATGACCCGAGGATTCATGAGAACCGGATTGTGAAGGTTCAGATGAAGAAGACAGTAAGAAAAGATGGAGAAATTTACTTAACAGGGGTGATTGCAGATGGATCAGAATACAAGATTCTTTGATGTAATATCAGAAGAAAATCCTGTGCGCGACGCGTTGATTGACGTTTACCGTGCGCTGCAGGAAAAAGGGTATAATCCGGTCAATCAGATTGTGGGATATATCATGTCTGATGATCCGACGTATATCACAAGCTACAACAATGCGAGGAGCCGCATTGTGAGGCTGACCCGGGACGAGATCCTGGAGGAACTGGTTAAGACATTTATTCATGCGAATGGATTAAGCTCCGCAGGAGACAGACAGTGAGAGTCATAGGACTGGATTTTGGAAGTAAAACAACAGGGATTGCCATGAGCGATATCAGCGGCAGGATTGCGACGCCGGTGGAGACAGTTTTTCGCGAAGAAGAGGTCAATCTGAAGCAGACGGTCCGCAGAATACGTCAGCTGGCGCAGGAGAATGATGTTCATACGATTGTGCTGGGATTTCCCAAGAATATGAACAATACTCTGGGACCGCGCGCGGAAGCGACGCTGAATTTTAAAAAGAGGCTGGAAAGGGATCTGTATCAGGTGGAGATCGTCCTGTGGGATGAGCGCCTGAGTACGATCGGCGCGGAGCATCCTTTGATGGAGATGGGGATGAACCGCGAAAAGAGAAAACAATATATTGACAAGATGGCCGCGGCATATATTCTGCAGGGATATCTGGATGCCCACCGGCCTGAGAATGAGGACTAAACCGTGGATACACGGACAAAAATAAAAAGTAAAGGAGGCAAGGGGTATGGACGAGATCAAGATCATCACACTGTATGATGAGGAGACCGATACCCAGAGAGAATTTGAGCTGGCAGGAAGCTGCGAGCTCGATGGTAAGACCTATTGGATGGTTGCGGAGCTGCCGGAGGATGAGGTTCCGGGCTTTGAGGAACTGGATGACGAAGAAGAGGACGAGAGCGCGGCATACCTTTTCAGACTGTGCGGCAAGGAAGAAGCGGAGTTTATCGCGATTGACGGTGAGGAAGAACAGTATATTACCAGTATGATGAGCGATGAAGAATATGATCGTGTGGCTGAAGTCTTTATGCAGTCAGACGATTTTGACCTGGAAATGGAAGAAGAGGTGTAACTTTGGCAGAGAGAGGAAGAAAACGGAAAAAGGTACGGATCATTCCGGTCGGCGGATTGGATCGGATCGGACAGAATATGACGCTGATCGAGTGTGAAGACCAGATTCTTGTGGTGGACTGCGGAGTTGCGTTCCCGGGCAGCGATATGCTGGGAATTGATCTGATCATTCCGAATTTTGATTATCTGCGGGAGAATCGTGAAAAAGTGGTCGGCGTGGTGCTGACGCACGGGCATGAGGATCATATCGGAGCCCTTCCGTATTTTCTGCGGGAGTTCCAGGTGCCGGTATACGGTACGGCGCTGACCTTGGCGCTGGTAGAGAACAAGATGCAGGAAAGCAATGTCAAAAAGTACAGCTTAACTGTGGTTAAGCCGGGCGATGTGGTAACACTGGGGTGTTTTAAGGTAGAGTTTATCCGGACCAACCACAGCATCGGCGACGCGGCGGCATTGGCGATCGGTACGCCGGTTGGCACGATCGTGCATACCGGCGACTTCAAGGTGGATTATACGCCGATTCATGGCAGTATGATTGATCTGCCGAGGTTTGCGGAGTTGGGACGTAAGGAAGTATTGGCAATGATGTCAGACAGTACCAATGCGGAACGGCCGGGCTATACGATGTCGGAGAGAACCGTCGGTAAGACGTTGCTGGATATATTTGATCGCTCCGGAGACAGCCGGATTATCGTCGCGACCTTCGCGTCTAATGTGGATCGTGTGCAGCAGATTTTTAACGCGGCACGGGATCATGGACGGAAAGTAGTCGTGATGGGGCGCAGTATGATCAATGTTGTCAATACGGCGATGGAGATCGGATATCTGGAAGTGCCGGATGACATTCTGATCGAGATGGGAGATGTCAATGACTATCCCGACAATGAGATTGTGATTATCACGACCGGTTCTCAGGGTGAGCCACTGTCCGCGCTGGCGCGTATGGCGTCCGGCGAACACAGAAATGTGACCATCAAGGCTGGAGATAAGGTAATATTCAGTTCCAAGCCGGTTCCTGGCAATGAGAAGACCGTCACCCGTGTCATCAATGAGTTGATGAAGAAGGGGGCGGAAGTAGTATATGAGAACGCGCATGTTTCCGGACACGCGTCTCAGGAAGAACTGAAGATGGTGTATGCGCTCCTAAAGCCCAAGTTCTTCATTCCGGTACACGGGGAATATAAGCATCTGCAGGCGCATAAGAACCTGATTCAGGAGATGGGACATCCGTCGGAGGATATTTTCCTGATGAATGTCGGCGATGTATTGGAGCTGGATAAAGTGCACGGCGAGATTGTCGATCATATGGAGATGGAGGACATCCTGGTGGATGGCCTGGGTGTCGGCGATGTCGGCAATATCGTACTGCGGGATCGTAAGCTTCTGGCAGAGAACGGCCTTTTGATTATCGTGCTTACGCTGCGTCGGGGCACAGGGCTGATTGAGGCAGGCCCGGATATCGTATCGAGAGGTTTTGTATATGTAAGAGAGTCAGAGACGCTGATGGAGGGATGCCGTAAGGTGGTCATGGAAGTATTTGACTCCTGCAAGCAGCGCAGCATCAATGACTGGGGCAGCATCAAAACGGAGATTCGCGACGCACTCCGTGAATATCTGTGGAGGGAGACCAAGCGGAGTCCCATGATTCTGCCGATCATTACAGAAGTGCGGTAAATACCGCATAAAAGGGGATGGAGATATAAGATGATACAATGGTTTAACCGGTTTTTAGCCTGGGTTGCCCGTAATATCAAGCGGATCATAGGAATGGTCGGGCTGGTTGTAATTATGGCGCTGATCTTTACTACCGCGTACAGTCAGGGATATCACTTTATGCGGTCGGATTCCTATGCGGTCAAGGATGAGAACGCTCGGACCGTAACGGTGGAGATTCCCAAAGAAGCGACATTCGATGACATTGCCAATATCCTGCAAAACAGAGGGCTGATTGAGGATACCTGGGAATTCAAGGTCAAATCTAAGCTGAGCGGCGCGGACGACGAGTTCAAATTCGGCATATATTACATTCAGGAAGGAGCTTCTGTAGAAGAGATCATTGCGATCCTCAAGGCAGGAGACCAGTCGGATGTAGTACCGATTCACATTGTGGCGGGAGCAACCATCGACGAGATCGCAGAACAGCTGGAAGAGAACGGGATCTGTACTGCCAACTCTTTTAAGAGAGCGGCGAATATGACTTCCTATAGTGTGGATATGATCCGCAATATGGAAGTGAACCCGGACAGCCGGTATGCGCTGGAAGGGTATATGATGCCGGGAACGTATCAGATCATCAAGGATTCTGACGCGAGCAATGTTGTCAAGGCTTTCTTGGACCGGTTTATCAGTGAATACAGCGCTTCTCTGCAGCAGAAGGTGGGGGAGAGCGGATATACGCTGGAGCAGGTGCTGACGCTGGCATCGGTGGTAGAGTCTGAATGCGCGGTACAGAGCGATTATGAAACATTTGCATCTATGCTGCTCAATCGGATTCGCAGCCGGAAGGAGTCGCTGGCATACTGGTCCATGCCCTCGACCGTGTTATATGCGCAGATGCGCTATGATGACGCAATCACGGCGGTAACAGAAGCGGATAAGGGATATACATCCCCTTATAATACCTATTTGAATCAGGGATTTCCGCCGAGTCCCATATGCAATCCATCCATTGATGCGATACGTGCTGTACTGTATCCGGCCGAGACCAATTATCTGTATTATGAGATTGATCTGACCAATCAGAATGGCGCAAGACATTTTTCAGAGACAGAGACGGAGCATGACAATTATCTGAGTGCACAGCAGGAGTAAACGATGATTGATCCGAACGATCTTCCACGTTATGTGGGAGAAAGATATATTTTGAATTTTATAAGGGGAATTACCCCATATCAGGAGGACGTATCTACTCCGGCAGAAGAACGCTGCCGGGCGGATAACGTCCCCATTCTTTCTGAGGAGACCAAGTCGCTTCTGGGTTTTTTGCTGGAGCTGAAGCATCCGCGCAGAATCCTGGAGATTGGAACCGCCTATGGTTTTTCAGCATTGTATATGAGTCAGTTTTTGCCGGAAGATGGATGCATCGATACGATTGAACGCAATCCGGTGATGATTCGCCAGGCCAAAGAACTGCTGGGAGCCTCCGGATTGCTGGATCGGAAGATCTATCTGCATGAAGGGCACGCCCAGGAAGTATTGCAGCAGTTGACAGGCCCTTATGATATGGTGCTGATGGATGCGTCCATGGGACAGTATGGGGTTTTCTGGCAGGAAATACAGCCGTTATTGTCACCGCAGGCCTGGATTCTGGCGGATAATGTCCTGCACGGCGGAATGGTCGCCATGGAACGGTTGGAAGTACCCAGGCGGCAGCGGACCATCCATACCCGGCTGCGGGAATATCTGAAGACGGTGATGGAGGATCCAGCCTACCGGTCCAGCCTTCTTCCGATTGGAGACGGTGTTTTATTATCAGTAAAAAAGGGAGAGAAGAACGATGAATAAACCTGAGCTGCTGGCGCCCGCGGGAGGGCCGGAGGCATTGCGGACGGCAGTACTCTACGGCGCGGACGCGGTGTATTTGGGAGGAGACCGATACGGGCTGCGAGCCAAGGCGCGGAATTTCGACCGGGAACAGATGCGGGAGAGTATTGCCTATGCGCATGCGCATGGAGTCCGAGTGCACGTAACGGTCAATATTATTGCTCATAATGAACATCTGGAGCATCTGGAGGAATATTTAAGGCAGCTGCAGGAGGATGGAGTGGATGCTCTGATTGTGGCGGATGCCGGAATTTTTCAGATTGCCAGAGAGACCATACCGGAGATGGAGCTGCATCTAAGCACACAGGCATCGGCTACCAACTACCGAACGGTCAATTTTTGGCATCGTCAGGGAGCCAAGCGGGTTGTGGCGGCCAGAGAGCTGTCGCTGGAGGAGATCCGCCAATTAAAAGAAAAAGGGGATCCGGATCTGGAGATCGAGACCTTTGTACACGGCGCGATGTGTATTTCGATTTCGGGACGGTGCCTTCTGAGCAATTATATGGCGGCCAAGGATGCCAATCTGGGAGCCTGCGTACATCCTTGCCGATGGAAATACCGCCTGGTAGAAGAGACGCGGCCAGGCGAATATTATCCAGTGACGGAAGGCGAGGAAGGAACTTATATCTTTAATTCCAAGGATCTATGTATGATCGAACATATTCCGGAGCTGATCGGAGCTGGGATATCCAGCTTTAAGATCGAAGGAAGGATGAAGACGCCGCTGTATGTAGCTATGGTGACCAAAGCATACAGGGAGGCCATTGACGATTACTGTCAGGATCCGGAGCTGTACGAATCGAAAAAGCCCTATTACCTCGAATTGTTGTCCCAGGTCAGTCATCGGGGATATAATACCGGGTTCTATTTTGGCCATCCGGATCAGAATAGCCAGGTGTACGACAGCAGCGAATATATAAAACAGATGAATTTCGCGGCCAAGGTGATTGGAAGCAAAGACGGAAACCTTTTGGTGGAGCAGCGCAATAAGTTTTCGGTGGGGGACAGTCTGTATGTTTTGCTGCCGGAGGGAGCGCCGAGATTGTACCCGGTACAGGAGATCCGCAGCATGGACGGAGAGCTGCGGGAGAGCGCGCCGCATGCCCAGGAACAGCTGCAGCTTATGGCGCCGGATTATAGGATCCCGGAAGGGACAATCCTCATGAAACGCTTGTAAGATAAGGCAGAAATAAGGATGGAAAAGCACTTTTTTGATATCAGATGCATATAGATGGCACCAGATAGGCAAAGAGGTGCTTTTTATGTGGCTTGTTCTGGCATTGCAGTTTTTATTTCTGATCGGCTATGTTGCGGGCAGTGTCGCGTTTCCAAAACCACTGTCTCCGGAAGAGGAAAAAGAGTGTCTGAGGCGGATGCGTCAGGGAGATGAGACGGCCAGAGAGATACTGATCGAACACAATATGCGTTTGGTTGCGCATATTGTACGAAAATATTCCGGGATCAGCAGCTCATGGGAGACGGACGATCTGATTTCTGTGGGATCGATCGGGTTGATGAAAGGAATCTCCACCTATCGGGAGGATAAGAATACAAGGCTCTCTACATACCTTGCGAGGTGTATTGAAAATGAGATACGGATGCTCCTGAGGAGCGATAAAAAAACGCGTAATGAGGTCTCACTCCAGGATTCGATCGGACAGGATTCGGAAGGAAATACGCTGACTCTGATGGATATTCTGGAATATGAAGGAGAGGATGTGAACGAAAGGCTGGATCAGAGTGCGGACCGCCGCAGGATTATGCGCTGCATGGAAGAGGCACTGGACGCAAGGGAAGCGAGAGTCATTCGGATGCGCTACGGATTGGATGGAGGAGAGGCGCGTACGCAGCGGGAGACGGCCGCGGCTCTGGGCTATAGCCGTTCATATATCAGCCGTATTGAAAAAAAGGCTTTGGAGAAGATGCGCCGAAATATGGAGGGGCATGGAGAGAGCTATGAAATCGGATGATCTACTTGTTTTTGAAAAAGGATTGTGCTAATATAATAGGAGTAATGGATAGTTTGCAGAGGAGGAAGGCAATCGATATGGAAGACAAAACAGGAAACGGAAGCCGGTTTGATGGACTGGCGGATTTATATAATGAAGCCAGACCTCATGTACCGAAGTATCCGGTGCGGATTCTCAGCCAATATTTAGGCAGAAGGCCGCGGCGTGTGGTGGATTTGGGCTGCGGTCCTGGAATCTCAACGATGGTGTGGCAGGGAAAATGCGATGAAGCGATCGGAATTGAACCCAATGCGGACATGGTGCGTGTAGCGCAGCAGAAGGCGGGCGAGGGAATGCGCTTTTGCAGGGCCTACGGCAATGATACGGGACTGGAAGATGCGTGTGCGGATATTGTGGTAAGCTCACAGGCCTTTCACTGGATGGAGCCGGAATCCACGCTGACGGAAATCAATCGAATCCTGGTGCCCGGGGGCGTTTTTTCTACGATTGACTATGAATGGCCGCCTTCCAGCGGTTGGAAGGCAGAGCTGGCTTTTGCGGAATTTGGCCGCAAGATGGCAGCGATCGATCCAGAAGGCCCCAAACAGGGAATCGTGCGCTGGAGCAAAAAGGATCATCTGAAGCATATCCGAGAATATGGACATTTTGTATATACCAGAGAGTTGTTCTTTGCGAGTGAAGAAGAGTGTTCGGCCAAGAGACTTCTGGATATGGCCATGTCCAGAAGCAGTACACAGTATATTTTACGCCATCATCCGCAGGAAGCGAAGCCGCTGATGCGCGAATTCCTGCAGGAGGCGGAGGCAATTTTGGGTACAGGTACGTTTACGGCGCAGATCAGTTATCGCATGCGGATGGGAATTAAGGGGGAAGTCGAATGAAACAGAGTAAGTCCTATGAAATGGACATGTGTCACGGACCGATTATGTCCAAACTGCTTGTTTTTTCACTTCCCCTGATGCTGTCCGGCGTCCTGCAGCTGCTGTTCAACGCGGCGGATGTCATTGTTGTCGGACAGTATGTAGGAAGCACAGCGCTGGCCGCGGTAGGTTCTACCGGTTCGCTGATCAACCTGCTGATCAATCTGCTGATCGGGTTGTCCGTGGGAGCCAATGTTGTGGTAGCCCGTTTCTATGGAGCCAAAGAGGAAGAAAAGGTTTCCCAGGCCGTTCATACAGCGACTCTCTTAAGTCTGGTGTGCAGTCTGGTGATGGTCGTAGTAGGCATCGTTCTGGCAGAGCCGCTCCTCACATTGATGGGGACCCCGGACACAGTGCTCGGACAGGCAGCGCTGTACATGCGTATATATTTTGCGGGCCTTCCGGTGATTATGCTGTACAACTTCGGAAGCGCGATCCTGAGAGCGGTCGGGGATACCAAGCGGCCGATGTATTTCTTGGTGATTGCCGGTGTCATCAATGTCATCCTGAATCTGATCTTTGTCATCGTGTTCAAGTTGGGGGTCGCAGGAGTGGCGCTGGCAACGGTAATCTCTCAATGTGTTTCAGCCGCATTGGTTATGCTGTGTCTCATCCGGTCCACGACTCCGATTCAGCTGCACCTGAAAAAGCTGCGGATTCATAAAGAACAGCTGCTGGCCATGATCCGGGTAGGACTTCCGGCGGGACTGCAGGGAATGGTATTCAGCATCTCCAATGTCCTGATTCAGTCCTCTGTCAACTCCTTCGGAGATCTGGCGATGGCAGGCAACGCTGCGGGATCCAACATTGAAGGATTTATTTACACCTGTATGAATGCAGTTTACCAGGCGTGCCTCAGCTTTACGAGCCAGAATTATGGTGCGGGTCAGTATAAGAGAATCCGAAAGATCCGTATCCAGTGTCTGCTTCTGGTAACCGTGGTAGGAATGCTCTTGGGAGCAGGAGCGCTTTTGGGAGCGCCGGTGCTGTTAAGGCTGTATTCTACGGATCCGGAAGTTATACAATATGGAATTATGCGGATGCAGATTATCTGTTTGACGTATTTTACATGCGGATGGATGGACGTCATGGTCGGAACCATGCGCGGAATCGGCTATTCTCTGCTGCCCATGGTGGTATCTCTGGCCGGGGCGTGCGGATTGAGAGTGGTCTGGATCTTTACGATTTTTCAGTGGGAGAGATCGCTGCAGACCTTGTATATCTCCTATCCGGTATCTTGGGTCATCACATCGGCAGTGCATATACTCTGTTTTTATATTGTAAGCCGTAAGCTGCCCAAGAATGATATGGAGACGGCGGAAGCAAAATAAAATTGATCATGGAGGGAACAGGTATGAGTACACAAGAGTATTTTCCGGACGGGACACCGATCGACGCGTGGTTTTATGATACAAGGGTGCCGGAGCTGGAGGAACTGGGAAAACAATATGTACTGACACAATATGGAATATTGGATGACGGCAGGATTCATACGGAGCAGATTCAGGCGTTGATCGATCAGGCAGCGGCCGAGGGCGGCGGCGTAATCGTTGTACCTGCCGGAACCTATTACACTGGAGCACTCTTTTTCCGTCAGGGAGTTCATCTGTACGTGATGGAGGGCGGAACGCTCAAGGGCAGTGACGATATTGCCGATTATCCGGTGCTGGAGACGAGAATCGAAGGTGAGACCTGCAAGTATTTTGCAGCGCTTATCAACGCGGACGGAGTGGATGGCTTTACCATGTGCGGACATGGTGTGATCGATGGCAATGGCCTGCGCTCCTGGAAGGCATTCTGGCTGCGCCGCAGCTGGAACCCGTCCTGCACCAATAAGGACGAACAGCGGCCAAGGCTGGTCTATATCTCCAACAGCAGTCATGTCCTGGTGGCAGATCTGCATTTACAGAACGCGCATTTCTGGACCAACCATATTTACCGCTGCCATCATGTAAAGTATTTGAATTGTACGGTGTTTTCTCCGGCCAAGCCGGTGAAGGCGCCCAGCACCGACGCGATCGATATCGATGTATGCTCGGACTTCCTGGTGAAGAACTGCTATCTGGAGGTCAACGACGATTCAGTAGTATTAAAGGGCGGAAAAGGTCCCTGGGCGGACAGTGCGCCGGAAAACGGCTCCAATGAAAGAATCATCATTGAAGACTGCACCTACGGATTTTGTTATGGGTGCCTGACATGCGGCTCGGAATCGGTTCATAACCGGAATATCATTGTCCGCCGTCTGAAGGTGCTTACTGGCTCCAATCTTTTGTGGCTTAAGATGCGCCCCGATACGCCCCAGCGTTACGAATACATCACTGTAGAGCAGGTCCAGGGCAATATCGCGCATTTTATCAATATCAATCCGTGGACACAGTTCTACGACCTGAAGGACCGCAAGGAGATTCCGCTGTCTTACGCGGATCATATTACGATGAAGGATTGCGATTGTAAGTGCAAGGTGTATTTTCATGTGAAGCCGGACACCAGCCAGTATCACCTGACCAATTTTACTTTTGAGAATCTGAATGTGGAGGCGCAGGAGAATGGATTCTCTGAAGGTATGGTTGAGAATATGATCACGAAAAACGTTGTGGTAAAAGAAAAAGCCTGGGAATAATTTACTGAAAGGATGATGAAAATGGGAAGAAAATGGAGACTTGGCGTTCTGGGACTCGGCGAAGGCCGGAGCATCATATCGGCGGCGCTTGCCAGTGATCAGTGGGAGCTGGCGAACATATGCGACCTGAATGAGGCGCTGTGCCATGAGAGAATGCAGGAGTTCGGACTTACAAAGTACACACTTTCCTATGAGGAGATGCTGAAGGATCCGGATATCGATGTAATCGGCATCTATACGCCGGATCAGCTGCATGCGCAGCACATTATGATGGCGTTGGCCGCAGGCAAGCATGTCATCATTACCAAGCCGCTCATGGTATCCCTGGATCAGGCACAGGAGCTTCTGGACGCACAGCGCGCAGCCGGAAAATACGTTATGGTAGGACAGAGTTCCCGTTACTATGAGGCAACCATGCGGCAGCGCCGGGATTATGAAGCAGGAAAGCACGGAGACCTGATTACGGTGGAGGCACAGTATATCAGCGATTCCAGATGGTTTTTGCAGAGGGCATGGAGCCATCAGAAAGGTTTCTCCTGGCAGTATAATTTCCTGATCCATGCGCTCGATCTGGCAGTCTGGTATCTGCCGAAGGCAGAAGAGGTATATGCCGCCGGAGTGGTCAGCCAGAATTCTCTGGAATATGATATCCATTGTCCGGATAGTATCAAGGTGCTGCTGAGGGATCCGGAAGGACATACGGCCAGTGTAACGGGTTGCTATGCGTCCCCGACCTTCCGCAGTCCGATCGATTCCATGATTTCATGCACGGTGCGCGGAACCAAGGGCCTAAGCCGCGGCGGTTCAGAACTGAAGTACTACACCAAGTTTGAATCCGACGGCGGTTCGGGAACCAAGATTGAGGACTTCAGCGATCTGAAGCCGTATTATGACCGGTTCGGCAATGGAACCCATCACGCGGGAGAGTATCAGAACTATATCAATTACTTCGCGGATTGTCTGGATGCGGGCAAGACGCCCATGCCGGATCTTCATGAGGGGATCCGGACGCTGGCAGTGATGGAAGCTGTGCAGCGTTCGATGGACAGCCATACAGTGGTTTTGGTATCAGATATTTTGAGGGAGCGAGGACTGGATGTCTGAGCGTAAAAAAGGCGGGGCCGCGGCCCCGCCTTTTTTGTCAGGAATTCTTTTCTTTTTCAACAAATTGACCGTTTACCTTGAGAATGGTGCGGGGCAGAGCGTCTTTGCTGTTCTTCCATGGCTCATTCTGGTAACGGTAGTCAAATTTTAAGGTAAACCACTCCAGCTCGTCGGCAACGCGGACAAGGTTATCCTGTTCCTGCTTCTTTAGCTGGCTGCGGAAATCGTCCAGTTCCTCCCCTTTCAGATAATCTGCGGCAGAGGCGTAGAGCATGAGAAAATGATCCAGACAATAGCCGCGGGCCAACTGTACAGTCTGTCGAAAGTCCGGCTGCTTTTTCCACATATGGAAAAAGGTCGAAAGAAACCGGGAGAAGGAATCCTCAATTCGGTCGCAGATATAGCAGGAATTCTGCCACTTTTGCTGCAGCGTGCGTACAGGATCGGATCCCTCTGGGGCTTTTTTGGAAAACCATCCCTTGGAGGATTTTCTGGTAGAGAGCTGCTCCAGCGTCTGATTCAGCTCCGCGGTTCGGTGTTTTAGGTGAGAATGCAGCATCAGGGCCAATCCCAGAGAATTGCCGCGGTCATAGAGCTGCTTCATATGGAGCTTGCAAAAGCCCTTTTCATTGGTCAAGCCGCGCACATCTTCCTCCATGTAAGAGGGGCTCAGGACAAAGCCGATGCTGTCGGATTCCAGTTTACGATACATGGCGCAGAAGGGACACTCACAGTCCGATTGAAAACCATCCATAACAGGAATGGTATAGATTTCTTCTTTCATTATTTTACCTCCAGCTGTAGGATAGCTCTATTATAATCGAAAAAAAGTAATTTGTACAGTAAAACCTCTTGTTTCTTATCCGTTTTTGGAGTATAATGAAAATGACGTGTCAATGCACGAGTTTTGAGTATAGAAAGGGAGTTAAGCCATGAGCGCATTTTTGGACAGTGTAAAAGAAAGAGCCAAGCAGGACAAGAAGACGATCGTTCTGCCGGAGTCAATGGACAGACGTACTTTTGAGGCGGCGGCAGCCGTTTTGAAGGAAGGGCTCGCGAACCTGGTGATCATCGGTAATCCGGAGGAGATTGCAAAGAACAGTCAGGGACTGGACGTGAGTGGAGCCGTATTTGTGGATCCCGCAACCTATGAAAAAACAGAAGCGTATATCAATAAGCTGGTAGAACTGCGTCAGAAGAAGGGCATGACCTATGAGATGGCCAAGGACCTTCTGCTGCATGAATATATGTATTTTGCCTGCATGATGGTTAAGATGGGCGACGCGGACGGCGTAGTATCCGGTGCGTGCCATTCTACAGCCAATACGCTGAAGCCTTCTCTGCAGATCATCAAGACAGCACCCGGAACCAAGTTGGTATCCGCTTTCTTTGTAATTGTTGTACCGAACTGCGAGTACGGTGCGGACGGCACCTTCATCTTTGCGGATTCCGGTCTGGTGCAGAACCCGAATCCGGAAGAGCTGGCAGCCATTGCCGCTTCCTCCGCGCAGTCCTTTGATCTGTTGGTAGGCAAGGAGCCCATCGTCGCGATGCTGTCTCATTCTACCAAGGGCAGCGCGAAGCATGCGGATGTAGACAAGGTACTGGAAGCAACTCGGATTGCCAAGGAAGAGCATCCGGAGATCAAGCTGGACGGCGAGCTGCAGCTGGATGCGGCTATCGTTCCTTCTGTAGGAGCCTCCAAGGCGCCGGGCAGCGATGTTGCAGGTAAGGCCAATGTACTGGTATTCCCGGATCTGGACGCGGGCAATATCGGATATAAGCTGGCGCAGCGTCTGGCTAAGGCAGAAGCTTACGGACCTATCACGCAGGGTATCGCGGCTCCGATCAATGATCTGTCCCGCGGCTGCTCCGCTGAGGATATCGTAGGCGTTGTCGCGATCACAGCAGTACAGGCACAGGCTCTGAAGAAGTAATAGAACATATATTAAGGAGACAGAACGATGAAAAAAGTATTGGTTATCAATTGCGGCAGCTCTTCTCTGAAGTATCAGCTGATTGATATGGAGACCGAGACTGTTGTAGCCAAGGGACTGGCGGAGCGTATCGGAATCGACGGATCCCGGTTGAAGCATCAGCCGGCAGGAAAAGAAGCAGTGATTCAGGAAGCGCCCATGCCGGATCATAATAAGGCAGTGGAGATGGTTCTGGCAGCGCTGACCGATAAGGAGCACGGCGTAATCGCCGATATGTCCGAGATCAGCGCGGTAGGACATCGTGTCGTACACGGCGGAGAGAAGTTTGCAAGCTCTGTTGTGATTACTGAGGATGTAATCAAGACCATGGAAGAGTGTTCTGAGCTGGCGCCGCTGCACAATCCGGCCAACCTGATTGGTATTAACGCGTGCATGCAGCTTATGCCCGGCACACCGATGGTTGCCGTGTTTGATACCGCGTTTCATCAGACCATGCCGGAAAAGGCATATCTGTATGGAATTCCTTACAAGTATTATAAGGAGTATCAGGTTCGCCGCTATGGCTTCCATGGAACCAGCCATCGCTATGTATCAGAGCGTGTCGCTGCGATCCTGAACAAGCCGGCAGAAGACCTGAAGGTGATCGTTTGCCACCTGGGAAATGGCGCAAGCGTATGCGCGGTCAACGGCGGCAAGTCCGTGGATACTTCCATGGGTCTGACTCCGTTGGAAGGCCTGATTATGGGAACCCGCAGCGGTGATCTGGATCCGGCGATCCTGCAGTACATTATGCATAAGGACAATCTGGATATCGATCAGATGCTGAATGTTCTGAATAAGCAGTCCGGTGTTCTGGGAGTATCCGAAGTGTCCAGCGATTTCCGTGAGATCGAGGATGGCTGCGCGTCCGGTAATGAGGGTGCGATTCGGGCCAACAACGCGTTTGTATATCGTGTAGCCAAGTACATCGGCGCATATGCGGCAGCGATGAATGGCGTGGATGCGATCGCGTTTACCGCAGGACTTGGAGAGAACAATGCCAAGGTTCGTAAGGAGATCTGCTCTTATCTGGAGTTCCTGGGTGTCAAGATTGACGATGCCAAGAACAATACCCGCGGGCAGGAGACGGTGATCACGACGGAGGATTCCAAGGTTGCTGCTCTGCTGGTTCCGACCAATGAAGAGCTGATGATCGCGCGTGATACAATGGCCCTGGTAGGCTAAATCTAAAGGATATAACAATTCCCCGTCGGTATGCCTAACGGGGAATTGTTTTGAACTGATTATTGGGCATCCGATTCTTCGTCGGAATCGGAGCGGCCGGTGAGATACCACTCAGCCAGAAGATTGCCGACAGCGCCTGCAAAGCACAGAAGAATCCAGACCCAGTGGAATTCTGATCCAAAGATTCCATAGAGGATGTGAACGATTCCGATCGCGACCAGGATCAGAGACAGAATCAGACTTTTGCGGGGGAGTTTCCGAAACAAGGATAAGACCTCTTTTCTATTGTAAAATATATCATATTTATTGTACCATATATTGCACACAGCTGCAATAAGGAGGAAGCTATGATTATTATCGATGCACATATTCATCCGTTTGAGACAGCGGCAGAACGAAGCGGACGCTATAGTCAGCAGGTGAAGGATAAGGACGTATTTCGCGAAGATTTGGAAAGGGCCGGCATCTCTCATTGCTGCGGCTCTGTGATCCGCAAGGTGGACGGAAGTTCCTGGGACGAGATTCGAACGCTCAATGATACGGCGCTCCATCTGAAGGAATACTATGGCGGCTTCTATACGCCGGGATTTCATATTCATCCAGGATTTGTCCGGGAGTCCTGTGAGGAGATCGAGCGGATGGATCAACAGGGAGTTCATCTGATCGGAGAGCTGGTTCCGTATATGATGGGATGGAATTCCTATGCATGCAAGGAGGCGGAAGAGATCTTCAGTCTGGCGCAGGAAAAGGGGATGACGGTGAATGTTCATCCGACAACGAACGAGGATCTGGAGGCTTTCGCGTCCAAATATCCGCGTCTTACAATTATTGTCGCGCATCCTAGAGACGGGGCGGATTATGAGGAGAATCTGTGCCGTATGGAGAGGCATGACAATGTCTTTTTGGACTTGTCCGGCACGGGCCTTTTCCGGTACGGAATGCTCAGAACCGGCCTGGATCGTGTAGGTGCGGAGCGCTTCCTCTTTGGGACAGATTATCCCATCTGCAATCCCGGAATGTATGTAGAAGCGGTGCTGTTTGAACAGCTGACCGACGGAGAGCTGGAGTGCGTAATGGAGAAAAACGCAAAACGTCTGATTACAGGAGAGTTTTCATGCTGAATACATTAAAGAAATATACCAAAAGGAACAATATCCTTCTGATTGTGGCGGGAATCGTTGCCATCGTTCTCTGTTTCGTTTTCACGAAATTCGCGGTTTTCGATCTGATCCGGGGACCGCAGACCATCGATCTGACCGCGGATCCTTCCCAATATGAGGGAAAATGGGTCAAGCTGGATGTGGATAATATTATGACGGACTATGTGGAGCATTATACGGAGACGACCCGGAAATACGGCAGTACAAGCCGTACTACGGACGGAAACAGTTTTATCTGCTTCTATGCGGTTGATGATTATATCCATATGACATCCAATTGGTACTACTATAGCCTGTATGTCCCGAAGGGCCAGCAGGATCCGTTTTATCAGCTGATTGACGATACGATCGAGTATTGGAACGATACGACCGGGACAGTAGCCAAGCCGGAACCGATTACGGTGCAGGGAACTTGGGAGAAGCTGGACGGAAAACTGAAGCAGTATTATCTGGAGACACTGACAGAGGACCTGGGGATGGAAGAGGACGAGGATGACATATTCCTGCTCTATACGATCAATACAGATCATATTGGAGGAGTCGAGCCTTTTGATTTGTACCTGGGCATGGGAATCGCTCTGCTTGCGCTGATTCTTGTGATTGTTGAGATCGTCAAGCTGTGCGGCAATGGATTCTCTAAGCCGATCCAGACGTACTTGCAGGAGCATCCGGAATTGGATATGTCCGCGATTGAGATGGACTTTTCCATGGGACAGCAGATTGGTAAGACTAAGGTTTGGGTAGGAAAACGCTGGACGGTCTATGTGGCAGGCACCAAAGCCAGACTCTGGGACAATCAGGAGATCGTATGGGCATACTATTATCGCCAGAGGGGAAGATCCGGAGTGAGTCAGCTGCGTGCG
>CABUPM010000031.1 GCA_902493345.1 uncultured Eubacteriales bacterium
CAGAGCACCTGACTCTTAATCAGGGTGTCCAGGGTTCGAGCCCCTGATGACCCATTTCCGAAAAGGACAATCTTTGAGAAAAGATTGTCCTTTTTCTATGTCTAAGAACCAGACACAAAAGGTGCATAAAATACATCAGGGTGTAAAACAAAAATTAGTGCAGAATTTGTCTAAAAAGTTCTTGATTTTTTTTCGGTAATAGGATATAATCTTATCTGTTCGGGTCATTAGCTCAGTTGGCAGAGCACCTGACTCTTAATCAGGGTGTCCAGGGTTCGAGCCCCTGATGACCCATATAGGCACAGTATACAAACTGTGCCTTTTCTATTTGGCGAAAACGGAGAAAACTTGGGGGTTGGTTGCTATTTTCGAAGCGCTCTGCTATAATAAAAGCAAATAAAGAGTAGCAAATGAGAAGAGCGGGGGATAGTGATGAAAGAGAAGGCACGGAAGTTTTTCCTGGATCTGCTGATATGCGCGGTGTTTTTGGCGGCTGCGCTGCTGCTGGCATATGCGGGTTATACACTTTTGTTCGGCGCATGGGGAGAACAACTTCAGGAATGGATCCGTGGATTGACAATGTAGGATGGACAAAGAGGCCGAAAGGCCTTTTTTTAATGCATAATTGACCGACAGCCGTCCATACTGTTTCGGGGGAGGGAGGAAACGTATGGAGAAGCGAATCGGGATTTTGCGGCATCTGGGAGACGGCGTGTATGTTTGCTGCATGTGTGAGTTCTGGACAAGGCTGGGCTGGGAGGTCATATGCGGCCCTGAGCGGCAGAAGGAGAGAAAGGGAGCGAAGATGTGGTGCGGTCCGGAAAAGGATTGTGATGTGCGGCTGCGCCTTTCCGGCGGTCGTATCTGGTGGAGGGATCTGCGCAGACTTCATGTGCTGTCCGGAGAAACGTGGAGAAAGCTCCTAAAAGCCGCATGGCACAGCGGCCTTCTGTATATTTCCTATACACGGGATAAAGGACTTGCGCAAATGCGGTTTTACTGATAAAATAAAAAGAAAACTACAGGGGGCTGTACAAGATGGAATATTGGGTAGTGGATCACAAGCATATTTTTAAACCGGAAGAATTGTACCTGGAGAGCCATGCGTCAACCATAGAAGGCTTGAGCGACGGAACGCTGGTGGCGGCCTGGTTCGGCGGATCCAAGGAAGGTAAGGATGACGTAGGGATCTGGTATTCCAGATATAGGGACGGAAAGTGGGAGCCGCAGAGAAAGGCAGCCGGGACAGGGGAGGCGCCCTGTTGGAATCCGGTTCTGTTCGATGCGGGAGACCGTCTAGTGCTTTATTATAAGACAGGAAAGCCGATTCCGGTATGGCAGACGTATTACAAGGAGTCCTTTGATCAGGGAGAAACCTGGAGCGAAGCCAAGGAACTGGTGGAGGGAGATTTCGGCGGCCGAGGCCCGGTAAAAAATAAGTGTATCCGCCTGAAGGACGGCGCGATTCTGGCTCCGGCTTCGATCGAGACGGAGACCGAGTGGAACTGCTTTACAGACCGCTCTGAGGACAATGGGAGAACCTGGACGCGCAGCGAATATGTGCCGATCGACCGCTCCAAGCTGGAATATAAAGGGATCATCCAGCCGACATTGTGGCAGGACGACGAGGGAATTGTGCATATGTATACCCGCAGTACGGAAGGATATATCTATCACAGTCAGTCGGAGGACGGCGGGAGAAGCTGGTCAGAGGCGCTGCCGACGGCGCTTCCGAATAACAACAGCGGAATCGATCTGACGAGGCTGGAGGACGGCAGACTGGTGCTGGTCTATAATCCGATCAGCGGCAATTGGGGACGGAGATCTCCGGTTGTATTCTCCATCTCCGAGGATAACGGCAAGACTTGGGGCAAGGAATATTATCTGGATCATGTTCCCTGTGAGAAGAAGGAACGCTGGGCGAACTTCTCATATCCGGCAGTCATCGCAAGAGGAAAAGACATCTACATTACTTATACCTGGAAGCGGGAAAGCATCGCGTTCTGGCACATTCAGCTGGCATGAGGCAGGAAAAGACATTTCGGCACAGCTGGATTCGTAGGACGCTGACGCGCGGCGTTATGCTCTGGAATCGGACGGCCCGAGGGAGAAGCCTTCGGGTCGAATGCTGCCGGAAAAAGTTCGCTAGGCTTCCGGCGGGATATGAAGGGCTCAGAATCGTCCAGATCACAGATCTGCATGGACGGACCTTTGGCCGAAAACAGTCCTTGCTGGCGCAAAAGGTACGGGAATTGAGGCCAGATCTGATCCTGATCACCGGGGATATGATGGACGAGGTCTATGAAGGACCGGAGCGGGCAGCTGTGCGCGGACTGTATCGTAGGATGACGGAGATCGCGCCCAGCTATGCGATTCTGGGCAATCATGAGACGCGTTCTGTCTATTTGCCGGAGATCCTGGCGGATTTAAGGAGCAGCGGGGTCCGCTTGCTTCGCAACGAGTCTGTGATCTTATCGCACGGTGCGGATAAGATCCGTCTGTCCGGACTGGAGACAGGGATGCACAGCAAGCTCAGGAAAAACACCAAGGAGCCGGAGGAGATCCGTGAGATTCTGCGCGGGATGTATCCGGAGGACCAGAAAGGACTGTTTACGATTTTGATGGCGCACAAACCGGAACACCTGCATAGCTACAGCAGGTATCAGGTGGATCTGATTTTCAGCGGGCACGCTCACGGCGGCCTGATTCCGCTCCCCTGTATACGGCGGGGGCTGCTGGCGCCGGGGCAGGGCCTGTTTCCTAAATATGTTCATGGAATCTATAGGGAAAACGGTACGGATATGTATGTGGGCAGAGGTTTGGGAGGCCCCAGAATAGGAATTGCTCCGGAGATTGTACTGATGGAGCTGCATAGGGCATAAGGAGTCAGAAGAATGGAATATAAAAAATACGGCAATAAATATCTGCTGAGAGTGGATAAGGGCGAGAAGATCGCGCAGAGTCTTCGGATCCTGTGTGAAAGAGAAGGGATTGAATGCGGCGGAGTTTACGGCCTGGGAGCGGCGGATCATGTAGAGCTGGGGCTTTTTGACACGGCGGAAAAGCGGTTTATCGGGCATACCTATGAGGGAGCCTACGAGATTGCTTCACTGAACGGAAATATCTCCAGAATGGAGGGAGAGGTCTATCTGCATCTGCACGCGGTGATCGCGGACGCGGAGAATCTGACACGGGGCGGACATCTGGTAGAAGCCTGGGTCAGCGCCACGGCGGAGCTTGTGGTTCAGGCGTTTTCTGGGACAGCCGGAAGAAAATATTCCCAGGAGATAGGCCTGAATCTCTTTGAATTTTGATTAAGAAATTTTTACAAAAAGATTGCATAATGAAGAAGAATCGTATATAATGAGATAGATGCAAAGGACAAATGGAGGTGCCTGTATGAAGCTCTGGGGCGGTAGATTCAGAAAAGAAGAAAATCAAATGATGGAAGATTTTAACTCATCTTTCCCGTTTGATCAGCGGTTATACCGCGAGGACATTACAGGCAGCATCGCTCATGCCAGAATGCTGGGACATCAGGGGATCATTTCGGAGGCGGAATCCGAGCAGATCCGTCAGGGCCTGGAAGGGATTCTGGCAGATATCGAATCCGGAAAGCTGGAGCTTGCCGGAGATTATGAGGACATCCATACCTTTGTAGAGGCCAATCTGACGGAGCGGATCGGGGATGTGGGCAAAAAGCTGCATACCGGCCGGAGCAGAAACGATCAGGTGGCACTGGATATGCGCCTGTATGCGAGAAGCGCGGCGCAGAAGCTGGAAAAAAAGCTGGAGGGCCTGATTGAGGCACTGCGTAAGACAGGGCGTGAGCAGAACTGCATCATGCCGGGGTATACGCATTTGCAGAGGGCCCAGGCCGTAACCTTCCGGTATTATATGGAAGCATATGTGTCGATGTTCCGACGGGATGTCAGCCGGGTACAGGACAGCCGGGAGCGTTTGAATGAGTCTCCGCTGGGCTGCGCGGCGCTGGCCGGAACCACACATAATATTGATCGGAATCAGACGGCATCGGAGCTTGGCTTTGACAAGCCGGTGGATAATTTCCTGGACGGTGTATCCGATCGGGATTATCTGATGGAGCTTGCGGCGGATATGTCGATCATCATGGTGCATTTGAGCCGGCTGAGTGAAGAGCTGATTCTGTGGAGCAGCCAGGAGTTCCGTTTTGTAGCGTTGGATGATGCCTACTCGACGGGATCCAGTATCATGCCCCAAAAGAAGAATCCAGATTCCTGCGAGCTGATCCGCGGCAAGAGCGGGCGTGTCTTTGGACATCTGATGGGCCTGCTGACAACAATGAAGGGAATCGTTCTTGCGTACAACAAGGATATGCAGGAGGACAAGCAGCCGTTTTTCGACAGCTATGATACGGTGATGGCTTGTCTGGATATCATGACCGGGGTGATCTCTACACTGCGGGTACAGAAGGAAAAGATGGAAGCAAGCGTCAAGCAGGGGTTCCTGAACGCTACGGAAGTGGCGGATTATCTGGTATCCAAGGGGGTTGCTTTCCGCGACGCGCATGGGATCGTGGGTCAGATTGTGATCCGGTGCGAGGATGAGGGATGCGCCATTGAAGACCTGAAGCTGGAGGATCTCAAGAGCTTTTCAGACGCGTTTGATGAGAGCATTTACGAATATATCGATTATCGGAACATCCTGAATAAAGGAAATAAAAAAGAAATGCTGTAAGCATGGATTGAGGATGAGAGTATGCCTGTAAGGGTTTATAATAGATTGCTGCGTCGGGGAGCGGCGGCTATGGTGGCTTCCATGCTGCTGTTCGGAGGGTGTACCGCGGCGGGCGCCGCCGGAGTAGCGACGGATGCGCTGCAGGAAGGCCGGACGGCAGAGAATGCCGTGGTTCTGGAAGAATCCTCGGCGGCGAAAACATACAATGGAAATATTGCTTTTCTGTGGATTGTGAATCAGGAGCACAGTCTGCCCGGAACATATGAACCGGCAGATCTGACAGAAGCGGGAAATGGACAGAGGCTTTCTGCGGAGGCGGCAGAGTCCTTCCTCAGTATGCAGCGCAGTATGAATATCGATGGAGCCGGAAAGCTGATACTGGAGCAGGGATATCGTTCCTGGAAGGAACAGGAACAGACGGTGACGGAGAGAGCGGCTTATTATAAGGAGCAGGGATACGACTCCACGAAGGCTGAGACATTTGCCAAGTATGACTGCGGTGTGCCCGGATCGGATCCGTATCAGACAGGGCTGGCAGCCCGTGTGGCGCCGGAGGCGTCCGAGTGGGGAGAGACTGGGGAATGGCTTGCGCAGCACGCGTCCGAGTTCGGGTTTGTTCTGAGTATGGATGAGAATACGGCACAGCTCCGGTATGTGGGCGAGCTTCACGCGGCCGCGGTCAAGCGTTTGGGAGTCGATGTCGAAGGATACATAGAATACCTGGATACTTACGGACAGTATGTCTTTGAGTTTGACGGCAGTACATACAAAGTAGAGCTTGTCCGAAGCCTGGATGGAATCCAGGAGAGCTTTGTCTCGATCTGCGGGGATAACCGCGGAAACTATATTCTTCTGAAGCAGGAGGGATGACATGGATATTCAGGTGGGCGACCGACTGAAACTGAAAAAACAGCATCCCTGCGGCAGTCTGACATGGCAAGTGCTGCGGGTGGGCATTGATTTCCGCATCCGCTGCGAAGGCTGCGGACATGAAGTGATGCTACCCCGGGAAAAGGTCGAGAAGAGGATCCGCAGAATTTATCGCGGGGAAGAAGAATTGAATCCCTATAAAACAACAGAAAAAGATAGATGACCGATATGGGCCGCGGTGGGTTGCAGACCGCGGTCCTTTCTATTTCCGGCCCAAACCGGGAGAAACGCCTTTTTGTACTTGCGAAATGTGGCGGAATATGATAAAATGTTACCAGGAATTTTTAAGAAATGAGGGGTGTTGAATATGGCAATTCGGATTGTGACAGATTCCGCGTCGGATCTGCCTAAGGCGGTCAGAGAGAAATATCCGGAGATTGAGGTAATTCCGCTGGTGGTCCTGACAGATGACGGAAGAGAGCTGGCAGATGGAACGGAGATTACACCGCTGCAGGTGTGTGACGCGATGCGGGCGAATAAGGTGTATAAGACCTCTCAGGTGACGCTGGAGCGGTTTCAGGAGGCGTTTGAAAAATATGCGGCCGCCGGAGAGACGGTGGTATATGTAGGCTTTTCCAGCGAACTGTCAGGAACCGTACAGTCCGCGCGGCTTGCGGTGCAGATGGTGCAGGAAAAGTATCCGGAAGCGGATATTACAGTAATCGATACACTGTGCGCGTCCTATGGCTTCGGTATGGTGGTAGAGCGTGCGGCAGAGTTGGTGCGCCGCGGGGTGGATAAGGATACACTGATCAAGACGGTTGCGTTCTATGCGAAGCATCAGCAGCATGTGTTCAGCGTGGATGATCTGGAGTATTTGCGCCGGGGCGGCCGCGTAAGCAACGCATCGGCATTTTTGGGCGGCCTGCTGAGCATCAAGCCGGTATTGCATGTTGACGCTGGTAAGCTGATTCCGATCTTTAAGTGCCGCGGCCATAAAAAGGCAATGCAGAAGCTGGTGGATCTCATTAAGGAAAGAGGAGCCGACGCGGATATTAAAAATCAGGTGATTGGCATTACCAACAGCGACTGTATGGACACCGTCAAGGAGGTCGAACAGATGCTGACAGAGCAGCTGGGAGTCACCCGCTTTATGGTAGGAGACATCGGCAGTGTCATTTCCTGCCACACCGGTCCTGGAACGATTGCGCTGTTTTTCCTGGACGCGTGGCCGGAGGATCCTGCGCTGCAGGTTGTAAAATAAGGAGAAAATGATGAAATATCTTGTGATATCGGATATACACGGCAATTGCGACACACTGAAAAAAGCGCTTGCCTATAAGGAACAGCTGGGGGCGGAGCGTATTCTTCTGCTGGGAGACATGTTGTACCACGGTCCGCGCAACGCGCTGCCGGTACCGTACGACCCGATGGAGGTCGCCAGGATCCTGAACGGGATCAAGACAGAGGTTACAGCAGTCCGTGGCAACTGCGACGCGGAAGTGGATCAGATGGTGTTGGAGTTCCCGATCCGTGCGGATTTTCAGACGCTGCAGCTGGAGACGGGACGCAGAGTGATCATGACGCACGGCCATCTGAATGAGTATCAGATGGGATTGTGCCCGGGATGCGTCGTTCTGTCCGGACATACGCATGTGGCGACGGCCGAGCAGGATGCGGAGGGTATCTACCGCTGCAATCCGGGATCCGTATCCATGCCCAAGGGAACGCTTCCGGCGAGCTTCGGCCTGCTGGATGCGCAGGGCTTTGGCGTATACAGTTTGGATGGCGAGCGGATGCTCTATGTGGAATTCTGATAAAATACAGGCGGGAGGATTCAGAGATGTTGGAACAGGACGTTGAAAAAGTATTGATTTCGGAAGAGGAATTAAAGCGGCGGATTGCGGAGATGGGCCGTCAGATTACGCAAGAGTATCAGGGAGAGCCGTTGACGATCGTCGGGATCCTGAAGGGCGCTTCGATCTTCTTTGCGGATCTGGCAAGAAGCATCGATCTGCCTTTGCAGATGGACTTCATGTCTGTGTCCAGCTATGGCACAGAGGCAACCTCCAGCGGTGTGGTTAAGATCATCAAGGATCTGGACGCGGATGTAACGGGCCGCCATATTCTCCTGGTGGAGGATATCATCGATACCGGAATTACGTTGGCGTATCTGCGGGATTATCTGAGCAACCGCGGCGCCAAGTCGGTAAAGATCTGTACGCTTCTGGATAAGCCGAGCCGCAGAGAAAAGGCAGTGCAGGTGGCTTATGTTGGCTTTACGATGCCAGATGAATTCATCATCGGTTATGGTATCGACTATGCGGAGAACTATCGGAATCTGCCGTATGTAGCGTCGTTGAAACGTTCTGTTTACGAAAAATAATAAAAAACAGTTGAAATCGGGATAAACTCGTGATATACTGGAAAACAGACTATGGTTCGGACTATGGTCTGTAGAAGAGGAGGTGTTGAGATGCATACGCTAATGATTATCCTATCTATTCTTTTTGCGATCGATTGCTTATGCCTGACGGCAATTGTACTGCTGCAGCAGGGCAAGACAGCTGGTCTGTCGGGTGCGATCAGCGGTGCTGCGGAGACATATTTCGGCAAGAATAAGGCGCGGACAATGGAGGGCAAGCTGGAGTTCTGGACCAAGATTCTGGCAGCGATTTTCTTTGTGCTGGCGTTTGTACTGTACCTGATTGTCGGTGCTTTAAGCTAAGACTGCAGGCGCAGCGGCAAAAGGGAAGGATGTGGATTCACGGGATAGATGCCTGCGAGGACACATCCTTTTTTTATAAATCGGTTTGAGAGGAGATGCGGGATGGAGAAGATCGTGAGAGGAATATTTCAAGGGACGGCGCAGGGCTTCGGCTTTGTGAGAATCTCAGAGGATGAAGAACTGTTCATCCCGCCCAATAACGTGCATGGGGCTTTGCCGCGGGATACGGTGGAGTGCAGAATCACAGAAGAGGCGAGAAAGGACCGCAAAGCAGCGGCGGAAGTGATCCGTGTACTGGAACACGGATTGTCGCGGATCCCCGGCAATATGGAATACGGCGGGTGGATCGTGCCGGATAATCCGGCGATCCATGAGCCTATGAAGGCGGTAGCTCCGGAGGAAGGCGAGGCGCTCCATGTCACTGCTGGACATAAGGTCATTGCGCGGATCGTTCGGTGGCCGGAAGAGGGCGGACTTCAGGCGGTAATCGAAGAGGACCTGGGAGAGGCTTACGCACCGACGGCACGGATCCGGGCTGTTCTGTGCGTACATGAACTGCCGGTGGATTTTCCGCAGGAGGTGCTGGCAGAGACGGACAGCCTGTCGGATACACTGGAAGTCAGCGCGCAGGAACAGGGGCTGCGGGAGGATCTGCGGGATGTCCCGATGGTGACGATCGACGGAGAAGACGCGAGAGATCTGGATGACGCGGTATCGCTTACGAAGAATGAGAGAGGATATGAACTGGGAGTTCATATCGCGGATGTATCCTGGTATGTGCGAGAGGAAACCGCACTGGATCAGGAAGCATATAATCGCGGGACCAGCGTATACTTGACTGACCGGGTGATTCCCATGCTGCCGAAGAAGCTTTCCAATGGACTCTGTTCGCTGAATGAGGGACAGGATCGGTACGCGCTAAGCTGTATCATGCAGCTGTCACCGGAGGGCGAGATCCTGGAACACCGGATTGTAGAGAGCATCATCCGTGTGGATCACCGGATGACCTACACCAATGTTCAGTATATTCTCGAAGGGAGCAGAATCCCGGAAGAGGAGCGGACGCCGGAGCAGGCGGCAGCGATGGAGCGATATGCGGACTGGGTTCCGGCCTTTTGCATGATGGCGGAAGTGGCCGCGCTGCGGCGCAGGATCCGGAGAGAGCGAGGCTCCATCGAATTTGAGTTTCCGGAGTGTAAGATTCAGCCGGATGCCTATGGGTATCCTGTAGCGGTAGGGCTGCGGGAGCGGACAGAGGCGACGGAGCTCATAGAGGAATTTATGCTGGCGGCCAATGAGACGGTAGCGGAAGAGTATTATTGGCGGGAGATGCCCTTTATGTACCGTGTGCATCCGCACCCCGACGAAGAAAAGGTAATGGAGTTGGGGCTGGTACTGCGCCAGATGGGACATCCGTTAAAGGGCGCCGGAAACGGACAGCTGCATTCCCGAGCGGTACAAGACCTCCTGCAGAGCCTGAAGGAGGATCCGGAGGAGGGAATGATCAGCCGCATGATACTGCGCTCTATGAAGCAGGCCAAGTATGAAGCGGAGCCGGACGGAGGACATTACGGACTGGCGGCGCCTTATTACTGCCATTTTACGTCTCCGATCCGCCGATATCCGGACCTTATGGTGCATCGTATGATCCGTGCCGTGCTGCGCGGGACGATGGACGAAGACTATAGACAGGAGATGAACGCGCGGATGCAGACATACGCGGCGCATTGTTCCTATACGGAAAGGCGCGCAGAGGCTGCGGAGCGGGATGTAGAGAAATACATGAAGGCACTGTACATGACAGACCGCCTCAAAAAGACATTTTCCGGCATCATATCCGGAGTGACGGAGAAGGGACTTTATGTGGAGCTGCCGGACACGGTGGAAGGCATGGTTCCGATAGAGAGTCTGGGAGACGATTATTATGTATACGATAAAAAGACCTTTACACTGACCGGCAAGCACCATAAGCGGACATTCCGCATGGGACAGGAGGTCGATGTCAAGGTAGACAGAGTCGATCTGGATACGGCAACCGTATATTTCCGTTTGCTGACGCCACGGATCAAGAGAGTGCCGCGCAGGCAGAAGCTGCGGTGGTAGGGAGGTACAAGCATGGCAAAAGAGCACATTAAGCTGGTCGCACAGAATAAAAAGGCATCGCATGAGTATTTTTTTGAAGAGATCTATGAGGCGGGACTGGAGCTTGCGGGCACAGAGGTAAAATCGCTGCGGATGGGAAAGTGCAGCCTCAAGGAGAGCTTTATCCGGATCTCTAACGGAGAAGCCTATATTCTCAATATGCACATCAGTCCGTATGAGATGGGCAATATCTTTAACCGGGACCCGGTCCGCACGCGAAAGCTTTTGCTGCATAAAAATGAGATCAACAAGCTGATCGGCGGAGTGAAGGTGGATGGTTATACGATCGTGCCGATCAAGGTGTATTTCAAGGGAAATTACGCAAAGGTAGAGATTGCGTTGGCCAAGGGTAAAAAACTATATGACAAGCGTCAGAGTATTGCCAAGAAGGATCAGCGCCGGGAAGCGGAGAAGGAGTTTAAGGTTCGGAATCTGTATTGAGGCCAATGTCACATTATGAAAATAATGAACAAAATACAAAAGGATCTTGCGTTATAGGCAAGAATGTGTTATCATTATTGCATAATAATAAATGTGCATTCTATGATTTTGACAGCGGAATGCACAAGGGGAGGAATTCGAATGGTAGGCAATGTGATCGTAGGACAGTCTGGCGGACCAACCGCTGTAATCAATTCGAGTTTGGTAGGAGTATATAAGACAGCCAAAGACCGTGGAGCCAGTAAGGTTTATGGTATGGTGCATGGAATACAGGGACTTTTGGAAGGAAGATATGTGGATCTGGACGAGCATATCCGCAGCGATCTGGATATCGAGCTGCTGAAGCGTACACCGTCCGCATATCTGGGATCCTGCCGGTACAAGCTGCCGGAGATCGGGGAGAACGACGAAGTATATAATCATATCTTTGAGCTTCTGTATAAGCTGGGCGTCAAGAGCTTCTTCTATATCGGAGGTAATGACTCCATGGATACGATCCGCAAGCTGTCCGATTACGCGCAGCAGATTGGCAGCAACATCGCCTTCATGGGAGTCCCCAAGACAATTGACAATGATCTGGCGGTTACGGATCATACGCCGGGTTACGGCAGCGCGGCCAAATACATCGGATCGATCGTTAAGGAAGTCATTCGCGACGGACTGGTATATGATGCCAAGATGGTCACAATTATCGAGATCATGGGACGGAATGCCGGTTGGCTGACGGGCGCGGCGGCTTTGGCGCGCGGCGAGGACTGTGAAGGACCGGATATGATCTATCTGCCGGAGATTCCTATGGATGTAGAGGATTTCCTGGAGCGTGTCGGCAAGCTGCAAAAGGAGAAGAAATCCATCGTTATCGCCGTTTCTGAAGGTATGAAGCTGGCGGACGGACGTTATGTCTGCGAGCTGACGGATACCGTATCCTTTGTAGACGCGTTCGGACACCGCAGTCTGACCGGTACGGCAAGATATCTGGCGGATCAGGTGGCTAAGCGGTATGGCTGCAAGACGCGGGCCATTGAGTTCAATACTCTGCAGCGCTGCGCGTCCCATATCGTATCCCGAGTGGATATCACAGAGGCATTCCAGGTCGGCGGAGCGGCGGTCAAGGCAGCGTTTGAAGGAGAGACCGCGAAGATGATCGTACTGAAGAGACTTTCTCAGGATCCCTATCAGTGCGCGACGGATACATATGATATCCATCAGATTGCCAATGTAGAGAAAAAGGTTCCGCGGGATTGGATCGATACGGACAAGATGTATGTCATGCCGGAATTCTTGGGATATATCCGGCCGCTGATTCAGGCAGAGCTTTCACCAATCATGGTGGATGGTTTGCCGCGGCATCTGTATTATGCGGAGAAAAAGTAATTCAGACAATGGACTTCAGCCTCATGGTTATGGACCATGAGGCTGTTTTTCGAAGAAGCACGGATCTGCCGCAGATTTCTGCGTCAGGGAGTTGTATTTTGGGCAATTCTGTATTATAATAAGAAAGCGCGGCATGTCCGCGACATCTACGAATAAGGAGGACACAATCATGGCTACGGTAACGAAGGACATGATTATCGAAGATATTATTGGCATTGATCCCAATCTGGTAATGATTCTGATGCAGAGCGGAATGCATTGCGTGGGATGCCCGGCGTCCAGAGGAGAGTCTCTGGAGGAGGCCTGCTTCGTACACGGACTGGATGCGGACGAGATTGCGGCCAGCCTCAATGAATACCTGGCGCTTAAGAAATAAAAGAAACCGCTGCAACTAACCGTACGCTAGTTTGCAGCGGTCTTTTAAACCATAGCTTTTAGTTTTTGCAGCGCCCGGGAACGGATCAGGCAGCGGGTATGTTCCCGCATATATCCGGCCATCAGGGGCGTGTGCCGATGCTCGTCAGAATATTCGCTGAGAGTGTGGAGCGTGGATTGCACCTTGACGTTGTTGCCGCGGACAGAGCTGATTTCGATATAATAGCGGTTGGTCTGCGGATCCAGATACAGGCGGTTCGGCAGATTCAGATCCTCTGGAATCAGGGATGCTGTCTCCCGCAGCGTATGAAAATCCGGAAAACCAAACAGGTTGTATGGAAGCGGCGCGGCCTTGGGAGCAGCGGCGGCGGGGGGCTCTTCCTCCGGAGAGCCGCCAAGGGAAGGAATTCCGAGGCCCAGCGGCGTCGTAATAGAAGGAATCAGGTCCTCACCTTTTTCCGGCGCATGCACCTTGGTGATTGTAATGCGGATACTGCCGGAGGGCAGCGGGACCGCTTCAATCATGATCGGCTGAGCGGAAAAGTCAAATCCAAACTCTTTTTGAGCAGTGTTCATCATATCCTGAAACAGGGCCTTGGTCTTATCAGAACCGTAAGAAAGCTCGGAGAGCTTGATGTCCCGATTTTTGAGATCCTCGGCGCCCAGTGTAAAACGAATCTGGTTTTGGTTGATGCGTTCGGCTTTCATTATGGTCACTCCTTTCAAAAGCCTATAGGGGTACAAAAGGATTGATTTGTATTATAATAGAGAAACACTTTTTTGTAAAGACTTAATTTTGGAAAGGATAAACGCGATGGTTTTTTCCAGCTTATTATTCTTATTCTGCTTTTTCCCAATCGTACTTATTGTTTATTTCCTATGTCCCAGACGCGGACGCAACCTGGTGCTCTTCCTTGCCAGTCTGATCTTTTATGCTTGGGGAGAACCGGTCTATGTGGTGTTGATGCTCTTTTCTACCTGGTTGGATTATATGCTGGGCGCAAGAGTGGATCAATGCAAAGAAAAAGGAGACATGCGCGGGGCCAAAAAGGCGGTGATCACTTCGGCGGTGATCAATTTAAGCCTGTTGGGTGTCTTTAAATACTCGGATTTTATCATCGGCAATATCAATACCCTTACAGGGCTGCAGCTGCCATTGCCGCAGCTGGCGCTGCCCATCGGTATTTCATTCTATACATTTCAGACAATGTCCTATACCATCGATATCTATCGGGGAGAGGCCAAGCGCCAGTACAATATCATTGCCTTCGGCGCGTATGTGGCGCTGTTTCCGCAGCTGATCGCCGGTCCGATTGTCCGCTATCAGACCGTTGCGGATGAGATGATGGGGCGTAAGGAAAATATAGACGATTTTGCCGGAGGAATCAGCCGGTTTATGGTAGGACTGGGGAAAAAGGTCCTGCTGGCCAACAGTATCGGTGTCGTATGGGAACAGGTATGCGGCCTGGGAATGGAGAATCTGCCGGTATTGTCTGCCTGGATCGGAATCGCCGCGTACAGCTTTCAGATTTATTTTGATTTTTCCGGGTATTCCGATATGGCCATCGGCCTGGGCCGGATGTTTGGCTTTCATTTTCTGGAGAATTTTGAATATCCGTATATGTCCAAGAGCATTACGGAATTCTGGAGACGGTGGCATATTTCTCTCGGCACCTGGTTCAGAGAATATGTCTATATTCCGCTGGGCGGAAACCGTAAGGGTATAAAGCGGCAGATTCTGAACCTCGCGATCGTCTGGATGCTGACGGGAATCTGGCATGGCGCCTCCTGGAACTTCCTGCTCTGGGGAGTGTATTATGGAATCATTTTGATTCTGGAAAAGCTCTTCTTGCTGCGCTGGATGGAGAAGTGGCCGCGGGTATTCCGGCATGTCTATGCGATATTTTTGATAGCGGTGGGCTGGGTGCTGTTTGCGCTGACAGATCTGGGACAAGTAGGAGCGTATCTGAGCGCGATGTTCGGAGCCAATGGTATGGGATGGGCCAACGGCGCCACCTGGTATCTACTGGGATCCAATGCGCTGCTGCTGGTGGTGCTGATCCTCGCGTCGACCGATCTACCCAAGAGAGCTGCCCTGTATTTGGAGAAAAATACATTTGTGCGGGTGGTATTGAAGAATGCCGCGATCGTGGCGGTATTTCTGCTGGCAGTGGTATATCTGGTCAACGGAGCGTACAACCCGTTCCTGTATTTCCGTTTTTAAGGGGAGAGGAGGACAAGACAATGCAGAAAAAAGAGAAATGGATTACGATTATTCTATTCCTGGGGATGATCTTTGGTTTTTCCATATGGAATTTTCTGAGCCCGCAGAGTACCTTTTCATATAATGAAAATCGGGAATTGCAGACCTTTCCTTCGTTTTCGACGGAGAAGCTCTTCAGCGGAGAATGGCAGAAAAAGTTTGAGGCGTATCTGACCGATCAGTTCCCGGTACGGGAGTCCTGGGTGAGCGCCTATGTTGAGGCAGAGCGCATCCTGCAAAAGAAGGATGTGAACGGCGTTATCTTCGCGCAGGATGAGTATATGGTTGCGATGGACCGGCCGGATGCCGTGGATTCCTCCGTTGTGGAAAAGAACCTGAACCGTTTGGAAAAGTTTATGGCGTATTTTTCCGAGAAGCTGGGGACGGAGCATACAGCGGTTATGTTGGTGCCGACGACGGAGCTGGCGGTGAAGGACAAGCTGCCCTATGGCGCTGATCAGATGGTCTACGATCAGGAGGGGCTGATCGCGCGGGCCAAAGAGAGGCTGGCGGAGTCCGTATGGGTGGATGTAAGCGAAGTGCTGCGGCAGCATCCGGGAGAGTATCTGTACTATAGGACGGATCATCACTGGACGATGCTGGGGGCCTTCTATGCGTATCAGCAGTGGATGGCGCAGAAGGGCTATGGAGAAGTTCAGCTGAGTGATTATGAGCAGACCGTTCTCAGCGAAGAATTCCTGGGGACAACCTATTCCAAGGCGCCGGGCTGGGGAATCCGGCCGGATACCATGCTGGCTTTGGACAAGCAGGATCCTTCTTCTTATACGCTGCGGCTGGATCTGCAGGATCAGACCATCACGGGATTATACAATATGGAGAAGCTCACGGAGAAGGACAAATATGCAGCCTATGTCTATGGAAATACGGCGGTGACGGAGATTACCGGCGGAGAGAAGAACGGTCGGACGCTGCTGATCTTCAAGGATTCCTTTGCGCATAGTTTTGCGACACTTGCGGCTGCCGATTTTGAAAAGGTGTATCTGGTGGATCCGAGATACTACCAGCAGGATCTCTGGGAGTTCGCAGAGCAAAACGGAGTGACGGATGTATTGTTCTTGTTCAATGCGACCAATTTCGCGCAGGAGAAGAACTTATACATTTTGGACTGATAAGTAACGGTTGATTTTTGATAGAAAATGTTGTAATATATTCGATGTATACTGATAAGTGTATAGAATGGAGGAGAGAGAAAATGCCAAGTATCGCGGTGATCGGAACCCAATGGGGGGATGAGGGCAAGGCGAAGATTGTAGATTTGCTTGCGAAAAATGCGGATGCTGTCGTTCGCACATCGGGTGGGAATAAGGCAGGACACAGTGTAGCGATCAATGGTATGGAGTACCGCTTTTCTTCAATTCCCTGCGGGATCATTTATCCCAATGTACTGGGGATCCTAGGAAACGGTACGGCGATCAACCCGGAAGAGCTTTTACAGGAGCTGGATCAGCTGAAAGCGCAGGGGCTTTCGGTGGATCAGGTTAAGATCAGTATCCGTGCGCATCTGGTAATGCCCTATCATATCATTCTGGATGGACTGATGGACGAAGCGAGAGAAAATGAGGACGATGGAGATCCCGCAGGAGCGCGCCGGGGGATTCGGCCCTGTTATATGGACAAGCTGGAGCGGATCGGCATTCGTGTATGCGATCTGCTCCAGCCCAAGGTGTTCGCGCAGAAGGTGCGGGCCAATGTGGCACTCAAAAACCGTATGATCACGAGAGTATACGGCGGCGTACAGCAGGTCGACGCCGAAGAGACCATTGAAAAATATCTCCGTTACGGAGAGCAGCTGAAGCCTTATATTGCGGATACCGGATATCTGTTGGACCAGATGCTGCAGGAGGGCAAGCGTGTCATCTTTGAGGGTGCCCAGGCAACCATGCTGGATCCGGATTACGGTACATATCCCTACGTGACGTCCTCCCACCCGACGATCGGCGGCGTTGCCGGAGGATGCGGAGTCGGAATGAACAAGATTACGCATACGTTGGGTGTAATGAAAGCCTATACGACAAGAAACGGACGGGGGCCGTTCCCGACAGAGATCTTTGGCCGGGGAGGATATGATCTGAAGGATCGCGGCGATGAGGTAGAGCCGAACGGGAGTTATCGGCGTATCGGTTGGTTTGACGCGGTAGCGGCTCGGTACGCGGTTCGTGTCAATGGTCTGGAGGGACTGGCCCTGACCAAAATGAACGCCATGAGGGATCTGAAGGAAGTAAAGATCTGTGTCGCTTATAAGCATGGGGACGAAATCATTCGGGTATTTCCGTCATGCGCGGAGGTACTGGCAGAGTGTGAGCCCGTCTATGAGACCTTGCCCGGCTGGGGACAGCTGGAGGGATGCAATTCTTATGAAGAACTGCCGCGGGAGGCTAAGGCCTATGTGGATCGGATTGAGGAGCTGACCGGAGCGCCGGTTATGGTTCTGGAGATGGGCATGGGACGCAATAAGATCGTGTCCTGGGGTCCGGTCAACCAGTGGCTGCAGGATAAGGAGGCATCCGAATGCTGAAGTTTGAAAAAGGGGCAGAGTTCCCGCTTCCTCCGCGGCAGGAAGAAGGGGTGACATTCTCAGTAGAGCCGTATACCATGCTGTTGATTTACCGTTTCCGTCGGCCGTCAGCAGAGGAGATCCAGGCTTTTGCCGAGGGAGAGGCATCTATGGCCGTGACGGTTCTCAGAAATACGATGTTTGTTCTGACGCGGTTCGCGCCGCTCGCCTGGATGGATACTCCATACAGCGCGTGCCTGTCGCAGTCCCGCAAGAGTTTTCCGGATCTGAAGCCGGGACAGGGCTACGCGGTCGACGCTTTTCTGGTAGACTGCGCAGATAACCGCCTGGTGGAACATCGCCTGCTGCGGCTGGATACCGCTTCATCCGAGAAGATGAAGAAGTTGGTGCTGGCAGATCAGGAGAGAACAGACTTCACGGTGGAAGGCTATGAGCAGGCCGTTACAGAAGTGTATCGCAATTATTCGACGAGAGAGCTTCTGAAGCTGGCAGAGTTTCAGACCAAGTTGGGAAAATAAAGAGTGTCAGGAAGGAGACGCTTCGTGAAGAAGCCGCCTCCTTCCTTTTGTATTTCAGCGAAAATAATAAGTGGCATGAACTTGACGGGGTACATAGAACATGCTATAATTAATATATATGCCAATTATGGCATGGCTGGATAAGAAACGGAGGGTATAGAATGAAAATAAGATTGTTAAGTATCCTGCTGGGCCTGCTGCTCTGCATGAATCTTATGCCTATGACAGTGTTGGCAGCTAGCGTCCCGGACGATCTGACCTTTGATATTTCAGAGGGCAGTGTTATCGTTGAAGACGGAAGCGAGACGGGGAAGGTCAAGATTACTTACGGAGAAGGACAGATGCTTGACAATGTGGATCCGCGGCAGGAGATGACTGTCATCGGTTCAACGACCAACACCGGCAATGAGGTCCAGATTAAAACAAACATACCGCTGAGAATCGCGATCCAGGATCTTTATATGGATAAAAGAACAATGAACATCGATTCCGGCAACAGTGGCTGCGGTACGATCTGTTTGAATTATACGGATGCTGCGGACGTCACTTTGGTGCTGAAAGGGGATAATAAGCTGATTGCCGGATGGGATAAGGCCGGAATCAGCGTTCCGGCCGGCGCCAGACTGACCATTGAAGGAGAGGGCTCTTTATACGCTAAGGGATATGACAACGCCGGTACAAACTACCTTGATAGACCCGGCGCCGGAATCGGCGGCGATTCGTCCACGGACTGCGGTACGATCATCATCAATAGCGGAACCATTGAAGCGGTAGCGGACTACTATGCGCCGGGAATCGGCGGCGGCGGAATGAGACTCGCCGGAAGCGTAGCCGGCGGAAATGGCGGTACCATTATTATAAACGGCGGTACGGTCACGGTGCGCGGCGGTAAGTACGCGGCGGATATCGGCGGCGGATATAAATCCACAGATCCCGGGACTCTCAGCGGCAGCAGCGACGCCTGGATCGACGCGCCCAACACTTGGCTGGACCATACCAGTCTCAATGCCTTCCTGAACGGCGCGGTTTTCGGAGATGTCGTATTGACGAGGGACAGAACGGTCGAGAGTCTTACAGTCCCGGACGGTACGAGTTTAACTATTCCGGCAGGTAAGAAGCTGACGGTGACCGGAACGCTGAAAATAACCGGCTTTGCTGTGATTGAGGGAGACCTGAGCGTGGCCGAGGGCGGTATGCTGGAAAAATACGATCCTACACAATATGTTCCGGTACTGGACAGTAGGACCAATGACAGCGTGACGATTCAGGCTGTCAGCGGAACTGATGTGCAGTATGGGTACAGTATCGACGGCAGCGAACCGGCCAATTGGCAGGACAGTTCGGTTTTCACAGGCCTTACGCCTTCTACACAGTATACATTTTTTGTGAAGGTGCTGCACGAGGACGCGTATTATTTGGCCGGGGTAAGCACGGGACTGCAGGCGCACACATTGCCGCATGTGGTTGAGGCATGGTCTGCGGAGGGGGAGGAGAACCACAAGGGCTTCTGTACTCTGTGCCAGAAGGATCAAGTAGAAGCTCACAGGTTCGTCAGTCATGGAGTCCAGACTTCAGCCACCGGCGCGGCGTATGAGCTGTTGATCTGTTCGGATTGCGGCTATAAAAAGCAGGTGTATGATACTTCGTCGTCGTTGACATTGAAATTGGAAGACAGCTGGGGAGACGGCTGGGAGGGAGCACAGCTTCTGATCCGGCGGAATGGGCAGCTTTGGCAGTCAATAACGCTGGAAGACGGCCAAACGGAAACCGTATATATCCCCTATGCAGAGGACGCAGGATATTCCTTCTGGTGGAAGAGCGGGAAGCACGACGAAGAAATCAGTCTGACGATCACAGGCGCTAACCAGGACGATCCGATTTTTGACAAATACAATTTCTCCGATGTAGATCAGCGGGTTCCTTTCCTGCAGCTGAATACCGGAGATTATACGGATGTTTTCACCGCGGTGGATGAGATGCCGACAGTTCTGTCCGGTTATACTGTGGAGAGCGTGCAGGCATACCAACAGTCCTTGCAGAAGGTAATGGACGCAGCCAATTGGGAGCTGCCAGGCACGCGGCAGACGGAGATCGATCAGCTCGCGGCGGATATCCGTATGGCAACCGCGCTGTTAAAATTGGATACATCCGATGAGACAACGGGACGGTTTGACCTCTCGGCGGCACAGTCGGACCTCTATATTACCGAAACAGGCTGGCGCTGTGGTGAAGATGGCAGTGAGACCGCATATACGGGCGCTTACCTTCTGGTAGGCAGATCCAATGACTACCGCGTCATTGTGGAGAGCGGTGATATTTCCATTTCAATCTTTGAGCTGTATTTGATCAGAACATACAAATCGCCCCTTACGATTTGCAGCGGCGCATCGGTCCGTTTGACAGTATTGGGTAAGAATGAACTGCAGAATACGGAGGAAGACGATGATACGGCCGGATTGAATGTTCCGGATGGAGCGGAACTGATCATTACGGAGCAGAGTACGGGGAGCCTATATGCGTACAGTGATGAGGATGGCGCAGGAATCGGAGGGAATAGAAGAGAAAAATCCGGCAGCATTACGATTAACGGCGGCGTGATCACAGCAGTCAGCGGAGAGGACGGCGCGGGTATTGGCGGAGGATACAGGGGAGATTCCGGACCGATCACGATTAACGGCGGTGTGATCACAGCGATCAGCCGTGATGACGGCGCGGGTATTGGCTGCGGCTATAACGGCACTTCCGGACTGATCACGATCAATGGTGGTATTGTTACTGCGCAGAGTGACGAAGGCAAGGCCTTCGGCGCGGCGCCGGATCTGAGCGGTTACGCTGCCTACGCATGGCGGCTTTCCGAGACAGAACCGTATCGTCAGGACGCATTTACGTGGAAGGATACAGACACCTATACCGCGCTTCTGCCCGTCTATACCGTAACCTTCGATACGGTTGGCGGCAGCGTGGTACAGCCTCAAAATGTAATTTACGGCAAGACCGTTGTCATACCCGTGAATCCGACGAAGGCGGGATATATCTTCGACGGTTGGCATAACGGGGATACAGTGTACAATTTTGACTTGCCGGTGACGGCCCATCTGACATTGACAGCGAGGTGGACGCGTTGTGACCATTCCGGCAGTACGGCGAAGCCCACCTGTACCGATTCCGCGATTTGTACAGTGTGCGGAAGCACGATAGACGCGTTAGGGCATTCCCTTGTGTGGCGGAGTGGGAATGGGCAGTACTGGCAGGAGTGTGAAAACTGCGATTATGAAACGGTGAAGAAAGCGATCCCTGAGATCACGATCAACGGCGCGGATCAGGTTTGCCGCACACAGAATTATAAGTTTACCTTTACGCTACCGGATGGATGCAAAAATCCAACCTATGGCTATGACGTTATGGGGATGCTGGGCGACGGAGGATTGACGCCTACTGTAACGGAAGGTGTGTATAGCGCCGAGGTTACAACGGCTTCCTACTACGATGCGGAAGGCTTTAAGGTAATAGTGGAAGCGAAGACGGCGGACGGCTTTGCAATCCATGCGGAGAAGTCTGTGACAATCGTAAATGAGCACACAGGCGGTAAGGCGACCTGTAAGGACAAAGCTGTATGTGAAATCTGTGGAGAAGAATACGGTACGCTCGATCCCGCAAATCACTCCGACCTCAAGTATTTCCCGGCAAAAGCGGCGACCAAGAACGCCGAGGGAAATATTGAATATTGGTATTGCAGCGGATGCGGTAAGTATTTCGGAGATAAGGACGCCGCGAAAGAAATTAAAAAAGCCGATACCATAACGGAGAAGTTAAAGGACGATCCCAAATCCCCGCAGACCGGCGATACAAGCCATGTTGCCCTGTGGCTTTCCTTGCTTCTCGTCAGCGGTGGCGCGATCATCGGTACGGCTGTTGTAAGCAAAAAGAAGAAAGGCTGAAATATAACACGGCGGCTATCCCAAGGGTAGCCGCCGATATTTTGTGCTGTAAGCCCCGATTGTGTTTACAGGGCTTTGTCTCCTTTTTTACGGAACTTCAGATACTCCATAAAGAGACGGACTTCATGAAGCTCCTCGGCTGACATATTCTGTACGTCATAACAGAGAGGAGAGGGTTCCGGGACAGCCGGAGCCGCGGAGGGCTTGCCGGTCAGGAGATACTCCATGGATACATTATAAAGGCAGGCGAGCTTGTAGAACAATTCTATATCCGGAATACGCCGGCCGGTTTCATAATGGGAGTATGCCTGAGGGCTAATGCATAGCTGTTCTGCCGCGTATTTTTGACTATAGCCATACTGCTCGCGTAAAGTTCGAATTCGGTTTTTCAGTTCTTCGTACA
>CABUPM010000032.1 GCA_902493345.1 uncultured Eubacteriales bacterium
CCGTTGGAACCCAGAATCATACCGTGAGAGGTACGCTTCTGATAAGGCTCTTTGGTCGGCACCACTCCGATATCATACAAAAACTTATGCCAGAAACGAGAATACAGCAGATGCAGAGTCGTATGCTCCATACCGCCGTTATACCAGTCTACCGGAGACCAATACTCTAGATTCTCCTTGCTGGCCAGCGCCTGATCGTTATGCGGATCCATATAGCGCAGGAAATACCAGGAAGATCCAGCCCACTGGGGCATTGTATCGGTCTCACGCTGCGCCGGTCCTCCGCACTGCGGGCAGGTGGTATTGACCCAGTCGGTCATGGTTGCCAGCGGTGACTCGCCGTCCGGTCCGGGTTCATAGCTCTCAACTTCCGGCAAGAGCAACGGAAGCTCGCTCTCCGGCAAAGCTACCGGTCCGCACTTGGGACAATGAACAATCGGAATCGGCTCGCCCCAGTATCTCTGACGAGAGAATACCCAGTCACGGAGTTTGAAATTGACCTTCTTTTCACCCAAGCCCTTTTCTGTCAGCCATTCTACAATTGCCTTCTTGGCATCTTCCACCTGCATTCCGTCCAAAAATCCGGAATGAACCATCACACCCGTCTCGATATCCGTATAGGCTTCCTTCTCCACATCGCCGCCGGCAACGACTTCAATGATTGGAAGGTTGAACTTTTTAGCGAATTCCCAGTCACGGGTATCATGACCGGGTACCGCCATAATCGCGCCCGTGCCATAGCTCATCAATACATAATCAGAGATGAATACAGGGATCTTTTTACCATTAACCGGGTTGACAGCTTCGATGCCTTCCAGCTTAACGCCGGTTTTTTCCTTGGCTAATTCGGTACGTTCAAAGTCGGATTTCTCCATGGCGCGCTGCCTGTACGCGCTGACTTCGTCCCAGTTGGAAATACGATCTTTCCATTCATCCAGGAAGGGATGCTCCGGAGACATAACCATATAGGTTACACCGAACATCGTATCCGGACGCGTAGTATAGATCCGCATCTTGCGGTCCGCTACTTCAAAATCCACTTCCGCGCCTTCGCTGCGGCCAATCCAGTTCTTCTGCTGCGTCTTGACTCTCTCGATATAATCCAGTCCGTCCAGATCATCGATCAGTCTCTGCGCATACTTGGTGATCGCAAGCATCCACTGCGTCTTCATCCGGCGCTCAACTTTGCCGCCGCACCGCTCACATACGCCGCCGACCACTTCCTCATTGGCCAGACCAACCTTACAGGAGGTACACCAGTTGATGGCCATCTCCTTCTTATAGGCCAGTCCGTGCTTAAAGAGCTGCAAAAAGATCCACTGGGTCCATTTATAGTATGAGGGATCGGTGGTGTTGATCTCACGGCTCCAGTCAAAGGAAAGTCCCAGAGACTGCAGCTGGCTCTTAAACCTTGCGACATTGCGAGCGGTTACAATCTTAGGATGAATTTTATTCTTAATGGCATAATTCTCGGTCGGCAGTCCGAACGCATCCCAGCCAATGGGGAACAGAACATTATATCCCTGCATCCTACGCTTACGCGCAACAATATCCAGCGCCGTATACGGACGGGGATGTCCTACATGAAGCCCCTGTCCAGACGGATACGGGAACTCGATCAAAGCATAATACTTTGGTTTTTCTTTGTTATCAGAGGCATGGAACGCACCTTCGCCTTCCCAGATGTCCTGCCACTTCTTTTCGATCTCTTTCGGATCATACGCCTTCACAACACATACCTCCCACAAATATAACGCTCAATAAACTGCAATGGACAGTTTGATTCTCATTATAGCAAAATTCCACATAAAAAACAAGCCAATCTTATAAATTGGCTTGTTTTTTGAGAATGAAATATTCTTACTTGCCCATTTTTTCCTTGGCATACGCTGCCAGAATCTGCACAATCCCATCCGGCGTAAAATACGACGTATCCAGACAGATATTGTAGTTCTTGGCCTGGCCCCATTCCTGCGCCGTATAAAAATCATAGTACTTGGCACGCTGACGGTCTGTCCGGCGGATCACGCCCTCCACATCCTTGGCGGATACATTGTACAGGCGCATGATACGTTCTTTACGGAATTCCAGACTCGCGTGAACAAATACCTTCAACAGTCCGGGGGTTCCATCCAACAGATAATCGGCACATCGTCCGACAATCACGCAGGATCCCTCGGCAGCTACCTTACGGATGACATCAGCCTGGATAGAAAACAAAGAATCATTGGTCAGCATGTCGTTATTGTAGAACATATAGTTGCCGGGATATACAGAAGCGCTCCATCCCATGGACATCATCAAACCGCGATTAGCCTTTTCATCAGCCCGCTCAAAGATATGGGACTGAATCCCGCTCTCTTCCGAGGCTCTTGTTAAAAGTTCCTTATCATAAAAAGGAATCTTCAACAGATTGGCCAGCTTTTCTCCAATCTCACGTCCGCCGCTGCCATACTCTCTTCCGATAGTAATGATAACTCTTGCCATATTCTGTTCCTCCTTTTGAATCGATTACTTGAACTTTGATTATATTATAACACATTAACAGGAAAATGTCCAGCATACAGATAAATTTTACAGGGCATACCCAATATTAGATAGGGAACATGGTTCTGGAGAGAAAGACAACACAGGTCAGGGATAAGGGGCTGAGGAGTGTCGCATACAACACCGTCTGCGCTGCAAAGTCCGGATAATTGTCCCGTTCCATTGCGATCAGAGCGGTATTCAGAGCTGTCGGTACAGCGGAAGACATCATCAGAACCTGCGCCGTGAAGTTGTCGAAACGAAACACCAGAATCAGAAGCATAGCGAGAAGCGGTCCGCCAATCAGCCGCAGAAAAACAGCCATGCTTACATCTAGCGAAGGCTTGGCAACCTTGGTCCGCGAGAGCTGTACTCCCAATGTAAACAGAGCAATCGGCACCAGTCCGTTTTTTAAATACACTACCGCCGCCCACAGCGGAAACTGGGTCAGATCATAGGGAAGGCAGTACTTTAACAGGAAGGCCAGTGGAATGGCGTATACTGTCGGCATGGTAAAGACACTGATCAGAGCATCTTTCCAACCCATCTTTTTTCCCATGCTGGCATTGTAGAATCCCAGCGTATTGACGGACAGGTTCTGAACAATCAGAACGACGATCTGCAGGGCCAGCGCCGGCGCAAGATACGGGGTCTCTCCATCGATAATAAAAGGAACGCCGCTGAAAACTAATGTAATGAGAGGAACACCAATGTTGCCGCTGTTATAAAACATCAGAGCGTTCATAAACGCGTTGCGCATACCGGTATCGTATTTTCGGACACGGCCGATCCCGCGGGCCAGCAGATGATTCAAAAGCAATAGGGACAGAGCGAAAATCAGGACCCAAAGCATGGAATCAGGAAGCGCGGTCGTATAGATCTGGTAAAAAGTAAACGCAGGAACAAAGACATAGAAATTCAGTTTGCTCAGCGTCTTAACATCCATTGGGAACTTTTTGCCCATCAAAAAGCCCAGACAGACGATGCAGATGATTGGCAAGATATTGTGTGTCAGTATGTACAGAAAAACGTCCATTGTGATCCCCCTGTATTATTTATATGGTGAAAATTATTATACACCGCTTGTGAATTTCTGTCAATTTTTTTGTGCTTTGGCATATGTATTAAACAAATCCATACATACGGAGGAACCATATGCCCGATTCATTGAATATCGCTCCACCAGAACCGATGCGGATATTAAGAAGCGCTCTGCCCTATCTCGGCGCATCCATGCAGAGACAGCTCTCACTGGCGTTAAAGTGCCTGGAATTACAGAATATGCTTCAAGCTCCGCTGCCTGCCTCGGGAGACGGCGCACTTTTACGGGGAGGTCAAGAGGAAGGAATTACGGATCTTGCGCAGAACCGTCTGGAAATGCTAAAGGAGATCCGCGGCGCATGCGATCCGGAACACACCGGCTATGTGGATACTCTGATGCAGACCTTCCGCATGCAGTCCATGATACAGAATATGCCCTCCCCCACTTCGAATCCAGCTCCGGCAGAGTCAGAACCCATCATCCCATTTAAACGGCCGGAAACTTCTGTACGTCGGGACACCGCATTAGAGCATACTCTGAAATCGATGTTAAATCCGCAGCAGCAGGCTGTATTTCAATCCATGAGCGGGATGCTGCGGGGACAGATGAGCCAGGGATCCGGTTCAGGTGCTGGCAATGGATAACTTTTCCGCGATCTTGCGCAGTAAACCTGCTTTTCGTGCTTTGCCGGTGCAAAAGAGAAAGCTTCTGGAGGAGATGGGAGAACTGATGACCGGACGCAGTCAAATGGAATGCATCCAGATCTTTCTGGCCTATCGGATGCGCATGGATAATGAAGGACTACAGCTGAATGCCAGAGAATCTGCGCTGATGAAGGACTGCCTCCTAGATCTTCTGGATCCCAAGGAACGGGCACAGGCAGAATGGCTCCTGCGCTCACTGTAATAAAAACGGAGAAAGCCGGGACAAAGCCCGGCTTTCTCACTATCAAAGGAAACGCGTATTCAGTTCCGGAGGATTCCGGACGCTCCTTTATTCCTTTTTGCTGGCGGCAATAATCTTCTCCTGTACATCTCTGGGAACCTCTTCATACCGCAGGAAGGACATCGTAAAGCTTCCTCTGGCCTGCGTCATGGATCTCAGATCCGTCGCGTAGGTGAACATCTCCGCGGTGGGAACCTCGGCTTCGATGATCTGCTTCTTGCCCTGATGTGTCATTCCCAATACGCGGCCGCGGCGCTTATTCATGTCTCCGATAACGTCTCCCATATAGGCCTCATCCACTGTAATCTTGACCGAGGATACAGGCTCCAGAATTACAGGCTTAGCCTGTGGGATACCGGTTTTGAAGGCGATGGAAGTCGCCATTTTGAAGGCCATTTCAGAAGAATCAACCGGATGGTAGGAACCATCTACCAGAGTCGCCTTGACTCCGACCATGGGGTAACCGGCTAGGACTCCTTCCTGAACACACTCCTGAAGTCCCTTTTCAACAGCCGGGAAATAATTCTTGGGAACGGAGCCTCCAAAGATCTTCTCCTCAAATACGCACGGAGTCTCCATATCGCCGGACGGCTCAAAGATGATATGCACATCGCCGTACTGACCATGTCCGCCGGACTGCTTTTTGTGTTTGCCCTGAACTCTCGCCGTTCCCTTGATCGTCTCGCGATACGCGACCTTAGGTGCTTTGAGATCTACATCCAGCTTGAATTTGTTTTTCAGCTTATTGACCGTTACATCCAGATGCTGATCGCCTATACCGAAAATCTGCTGCTGCTTGGTTTCCTTGTCCATCTTGGCCTTAAGCGTGGGATCCTCTTCCATCAATTTACTGAGGCCGGAAGAAATCTTTTCTTCATCGCCCTTGCTCTTCGGCATAACGGCCATACACAGCAAAGATTCCGGGAAGGCGATCGGCGGGAACTCAATACTGATGCCCTTACCGCACAGGGTATCACAGGTGCCGGTAACCGCCAGCTTGGTTACGATACCGATGTCTCCGGCATGCAGCTCGGTAACCTCGATCTGTTCCTTGCCTCTGGGAATATAGATATGATTCAGCCGTTCCTGAACGCCCTTGTTTACATTGGTAACGGTATCGCCCGCCCGCAAGATACCGGATACAACCTTAAAGTATGTAATCTTGCCGAAGAAGGGGTCAACCACGGTCTTGAACACAAAAGCACTCATAGGACCTTCCTGCGTACAAGGCACTTCAATCTCTTCGCCCTTTTCATTCTCCGCTTCCAGCGTCGGATGCACGGTATTGGGACTGGGCAGATAACGGCCGATCGATGTCATCAATACGCCGATACCGGTTCCATTGGCGGCTACGCCGCACAGAACCGGGACGATATCGCCGCTGACAATACCAGCCTGCAAAGCGTCCTGGATCTCTTTGAGGGTAAAGTCTTCGCCTTCCGTCTCAAAATATCTCTCCATTAAGCTCTCGGAGGACTCGGCTACGGTCTCCAGAATCATCTGGCGCACCGGCTTGATCTCTTCTGTGATGGAATCCGGCACAGGACAGGGTTCAACACGGTCGTTGACATATTTTCGACCTTCCATCTTAACGACGTTGACAAATCCCGAGAACTTTCCGTTTTCCTTAAATGGAACCTGGAAGGGAGCGATTCTCTTGCCGAAAGTATCCTGCAGCTGCTGCAGCACGCGCACCAAATCCGCGCCCTCTTCATCCATTCCGTTTACAAAGATAAAGCGTGGCGTCTTGCGCGCTTCCAGCATCTCCCATGCGAGCTCAGTTCCGACCTGCACGCCCGACTTGGCAGATACGACAATAATACCCGCTTCCGCAATGTGCGCCGCTTCTCTGGCCTCTCCCACAAAATCAAAATATCCGGGTGTATCCAAAATATTATATTTAAATCCGTCCCACTCTATCGGAATTACGGATGCATTGATAGAAAATCCTCTTTTTACCTCTTCTGGGTCATAATCACTGACAGTATTTCCTTCTTGAACCTTACCACGGCGCTTAATCGCTCCTGAAGCGTAAGCCATTGCCTCTGCCACCGTGGTCTTGCCGACCCCTCCATGGCCAAGCAACACAACGTTGCGAATTTCTTCCGAACCATAGACCTTCATAACAATTCCTCCAATTCCTTTGATAGTTGATGCATTTTCATCCGTCAAAATCATCAACGGATTCGTTCTGCTCATATTACTGTTCATTCGACTATGACAAAAGATTTCCTTTTAATTTTATAAAATTTATTGGTTTTTTACTAAATAAATTTTCTCAGGTTCCATTTTGATAAGAAGTATGGTATGATAACGGCAGGAGGGATGTTACAATGAAAACTATCGCAAGCTTTACGATTGATCATATCCGTTTACTGCCCGGTCTCTACGTATCCAGAAAGGATGAAGTCGGCGGAAACCGTCTGACAACTTTTGACGTACGTTTGACAGCGCCAAACCGTGAACCGGTTCTGTCGACCGGCGCGATTCATGCAATTGAACATATTGGCGCGACGTATCTGCGTTGTGATTCTGGATTGGCTTCTCAGACTATATACTGGGGCCCCATGGGCTGCCGCACCGGTTTTTACGCGATTTTTTCGGGAGATCTAACGCCGCAGGATATCGTCGATGAGATGATCCACCTCTTCCAGGCAGTCTGCGATCATACCGGCCCGATTCCCGGAGCATCGCCGGAGGGATGCGGCAATTATTCCGATATGGATCTTCCTGCCGCGCAAGAGATCAGCCGCAAGTACCTGGAGATTCTGACACATCTGGATACCGCGCACAGCAGTTATCCAGTCTGAAGTAAATACAGAGGCTACCCCATGAAATTCCATGAACAGTTAAATGAATACATACAGCGGATCGACTGTACGGCAAAGGAGTTGAGCGACGCTTCCGGCCTCTCCCCCGCGACCCTCAGTCGATACCGTTCCGGGGAGCGTGTCCCGGAAATCGACGCCAAAGCCTTTCGGCAGCTAACGGCAGCTATTGTTCAGATCGCGGAAAAGAAGCAGATTCCGGAGATTACAACAGATCTTGTCGCTGAAGGATTTCGTTCCTGTTCGGATATCATTACTGTCAACCGGGAACAGCTCTGCCGGAATTTTGACGTTTTGCTGTCGCTTCTGAATATCAATATCTCCAAGCTCTGCCAGTCGATCAATTATGACAGCTCCACGATATTCCGATTCCGCAACGGGACCCGTCAGCCGGCCGATCCGGCAAAATTCGCCGCGGCGGTCGCGAGGTATATTGTTTATGAGAGAAATGAAGAATCCGACAAGACGGTTCTGGCTGAACTATTAAACTGCCCTGCGGATGAGATCGCGGATCCTGAGCTGGCTGTGCAACAGATTCAGAACTGGTTATTATCCGAAGGACAAGATCCGAAAGGCGATTCTGTGTTTGATTTTCTGGCCAAGCTGGATGATTTTAATCTGAACGAATATATCAAGGCGATTCATTTTGATGAACTGAAGGTTCCCATATCCATGCCCTTTTCTCTGCCTACATCCAAGACCTATTTTGGATTAAAGGAAATGATGGCAAGCGAATTGGACTTCTTGAAGGCGACTGTTCTCTCAAAGTCCTCTGCTCCAGTTATCATGTACAGTGATATGCCTATGGGAGAAATGGCGAAAGATCCGGAATTCCCCAAGAAATGGATGTTTGGTATGGCGATGATGTTAAAAAAAGGACTCCATCTCCATCAAATCCATAATCTAGACCGTTCTCTGGAGGATATGATGCTGGGGCTGGAGAGCTGGATCCCCATGTATATGACAGGACAGATCTCTCCCTATTATCTGAAAGGTGTTCAGAACAATGTTTTTCTGCACTTTTTAAAAGTTTCCGGTGCAGCGGCTCTTTCCGGAGAAGCCATCAACGGTTTTCATGCCGAAGGGAAATATTATCTGACAAAATCCAAAGAGGAAGTAGCATACTATCAGAAGCGGGCCCAAGAATTATTAAAAAACGCGCAGTCCTTGATGGAGATCTACCGTGAGGATAAGATTCGTTCCCTGAACGCTTTTCTGCTCTCGGATGCAGAGACTCCGGGCAAGCGGCGAAATATCCTGTCGTCCCTTCCGCTGTACACGATGGATGACAAGTATCTGGAGCAGCTATTGGTGCGGCATACGGTTCCGGAACAGGACCGGACAAGGATCCTGGAGTATGCTTCTGCGCAGCGCAGGATGTATGAAACGCTCTTGAAAAACGGAACCGTCACGGATGAGATCGCGCTCCCGGATGCTGAAGAATTTGAGCGCTTCCCGATGCTGCTGTCCCTCTCGAATATTTTCTATGAGACAAGTATTCCGTATACCTGGCAGGAATATCAGGAGCATCTTACGCAGACTCGCGCCTATGCCGCATCTCATCCCGGTTATACTCTCAATGAGTCTTCCGGTTATGTTTTCAGAAATCTGCAGATCCATATTCACGAAGGAAAGTGGGTTATGGTATCCAAAAATAAAACCCCTGCGATCCATTTTGTCATTCACCATCCCAAGCTTTGTGGAGCAATTGAGAATTTTGTACCGCCGGTAATTGAAAGATAAAAAATGGCAGAACGCTGTTTGAAGGCGTTCTGCCATTTTTTATCTTCGTTTTAATTCTTCCCATTCCGGTCCCATATCCAGGCCGCCGTTCTTGCTTCCTACATAGGTATCGCCGGACCGATAAACATGGTCATAGGCTACATCCGCTTCGTATTGACGGCCGGTAGAATCGGTATAGGAATTGACGCCGCGGACCGCTTCGGAGTTTTTCTCCCAGATCCGGTCCATCCTCTGGCTTCTCTCCCAATTTCCCTGATTTATGATATCCGAAGTCTCAGACAAAGTCTGGGAGATACGCTGAGAAGACCGAATGGCTGTCTGCTGCCGCTGCATGGCTCCCTGAATCTGCACCCGCTGCGCGTTCTGAAGCTCTGCGTCCTGCAGAGCATAATAAAGAGGACCATACTCTATCTCCTCAATAAAACGATCGAGCACAGCTTCGTATTTGGCAGTATCGTTATGCGGATACAGTAGGAGAAGATCAAAGGAACGCCCCCAGTCAAAGGTTCCCATTCCGCCGATCCCATACATGGCCCCCATCATTGCCATACCTTTCTTTAGCATGTTCATCATATCTCCGCGCCCATTTTGCTGTGATCCAATCCGTTTTGCCAAAATCGTCGCGAAATATCCATCGTAGACGCCCCCATTCATCTGGACACGGAATCGGAATTTTCCAGGCTCCAGTCGGATTGGCCCATCCAGTTTGCGGGAAGCCTCCTGTTGAAAACGCATGGCTTTTGTACTCAGGGCCTCTGGAGAAAGAGGCTGTAATTGTACCTGCGCGCCGCCTGTAATCACACTGATACGTTCATAGGCATACTGCGCCAGCTCTACAGATCTGCGGTAACAGACCAAAGAGGCCGGGTCCAGCTGATAATCATGGTTGGCCTGTCCCATAAAGCTAGAGAACATAGAGGGCTTTTGCTGTGCAAAGTCTTTGTAATAGGCAAAAGGCAGAAATGCCATCTGTACGCCATTATTGGAATACAGCTGCAGTCCCTTGCAAACAGGCGCTAATGAGGAGACCGATGGATTGTCGTCAATCACCTGATAGTTCCATCCGTCGGGGACATACGCCTTAAAGAGCGCGCCACCGCCACCGTATTGAATGATTTTTACCTCATTCTTCTGTCTGGGCTGTGAAGACAAGGTATATTCTGTTCCGCACTGTGCGCAGCGAATATGGGTCTCTCCGTCCGGAAATCTCATAATATTACCGCAGTTTCTGCAGCGGACTTCTCTGTATGTCATCCCTATTCCTCCTCTAAGTATAGATTTCTGTGATTGTATTATAGCGTCTTTTGAAAGCTTTGCGGTTCAAATTTCCAAGTTGGATAATGACAATATGGAAACTATACTGTCAAGAAGTGTGTTTTATTATAAAATAAAAAGGAATTGATTCGAATGGGGGCCGTAGAAGACTATGCGAAAATGCAGGATGATGTTTCCTTTTTTATATCTGATGTGTGCGGTTTGCTTTTTAGGAGGATGCAAAGCAAAAGAAGAAAAATTCTTGTCCGAATACTGTGATACGCAGACACAGAATCTTCTTCAGCGAGAAAGCGATGTGGCGGCGCTGCAATATCGTTGTTTCTATGAGGCTTCCAGCGAATATACCGTCACGGACGCGGCTGTGATATCAGAGTGTCTGGAGGCTCTCTCCCATATAAAGGTGACCGGTGAGACGCAGATTATGGCATCGGATGCCAGTGATCTCTTTCTGTTTACGACGAAAAACGGAGAACAATTCTCCTTTTCCTTTAACGGGCATCATTTTGAATCCGGCGGAAAGCTGTATGAACTGTCCGAAGATGCTCCTCTCTGGCGGATCGCGACGAAGATCCGCAACTCATAAAGCATACAAATACAAACTGGCCGATTCCTTGCGATTAGGAATCGGCCAGTTTACCGTTTATTCATTTTCTTTCAGTTTTTCTGCCTGATCGGCAGCCGTGATATAATCGATCAGTTCATCCAGATCGCCGTCCAGAACGTTTTCCATTTTATATAGCGTGAGTTTGACCCGATGATCTGTAATCCGTGTTTGCGGGAAGTTATATGTCCGTATCTTTTCACTGCGATCTCCGGTACCTACCTGGCTTCTGCGGTTTGCCGATACCGCGGCCTGCTGCTTGGCAAGCTCCAGATCATAGAGACGGGAACGCAGAACCTTGAGCGCCTTGTCTTTATTTTTCAGCTGCGATTTTTCATCCTGACAGCTTACGACAATTCCGGTAGGAAAATGCGTGATTCGCACGGCAGAATCCGTGGTGTTAACGCACTGTCCTCCATTTCCGGAGGAACGGAACACGTCGATACGGATATCTCCGGGCTTGATCTCCACTTCTACATCCTCTACCTCCGGCAGTACGGCAACCGTCACGGTAGAGGTATGGATTCGGCCTCCGGACTCGGTTACCGGCACACGCTGCACCCGGTGTACGCCGCTCTCATACTTTAACCTTGAATACGCACCCTGTCCGGTAATAGAGAACACGATCTCCTTAAAGCCGCCCAGCCCGTTTTCGTTGACGCTGACAACGGAGCTTTTCCATCCTTTACGCTCGGCGTAACGGCTATACATCCGGTACAATTCGGAAGCGAAAAGCGCCGCTTCGTCTCCGCCGGCCCCGGCACGAATCTCTACAAAGACATTCTTTTCATCATTGGGATCCTTGGGCAGCAGGAGAAACTTCAGTCTGCGCTCCTGCTCTGCCGCCTGCGCACGTCCTTGGGCAAGTTCATCCTTGGCAATCTGACGAAGCTCTTCATCCGACTCTTCCTCTAATAATTCCAAACTGTCCTGCTCCAGCTGAAGCGCCTGCCGATATTTTTGATAGGCTTCCACAAGAGGCGTCAGATCCGCATGTTCCCGCATCGTTTTTTGCCAGAGGCTCTGATCGGCAATGATTTCCGGATCATTCAATCTTCGGCCCAATTCTTCATACCGGCTCTCCAGATCGCCTAACTGTTCAAACATTCGGACTGCCTCCTCTCTATCGCGATTTCCGGGCGACGGCTACCCGGTCCCTGTGTTCCAGATCCTGCAGAATCTGGATTTCCGTCATATCAGCCGTCTGTAGCAATGATTGTACAGCGGCGCCTTGTTCGCAACCAATCTCCAAAAAGAGCATGCCGCCAGAGACAAGCCACATAGAAGCCTCTTTTATAATTTCCCTATAAAAATCAAGGCCGTCCGCTCCGCCGTCCAAGGCCATATTGGGCTCGTATTCCCGTACATTCCGGTCAAGATCCGAAATCTCACGCGTAGGAATATAGGGTGGATTAGAAACAATATAATCCAGCGTTCCCAGACACTTGGAGGGCAGCGCATCAAAAAGATCTCCCTGACATAATGTCAGGCGTTCGGAAACTCCCAATCGTCTGGCATTTTCTGCGGCTACATTCAGTGCGTCCTTGGACAGATCCGCCGCGTACATTCTGACATCAGAAGGCCCCAGGGACAGCAGACTGATGGCGATACATCCGCTGCCGGTGCACAGATCCGCTCCCAGAAGCTTCCGGCTGCGCGGCATCCATGTCAAAACAGCTTCTACCAGTACTTCCGTATCCATGCGCGGAATCAGTACACGAGGATCTACACAGAACGTAAGGCCCATAAAATCCTGTGTACCGGTAATATATTGTGCCGGGCAGCCATTCGCCCTTTTCTGAATCCATTCCAGATACCGAGCCGCATCTTCTTTTCCTACCGGCTCTTCTCGATGCGTCAAAAATGTACCCAAGTCCAACTTTAACGCATCCAACAGGAGGTATCTTGCATCCTCTGCTGCTTCGGCAATCCCTGCTTCTTTCAGAAGGAAGGTACCATGAGAAAGCAGTTCTCCAAGGCAATATTTATTTTCCATCCGTCCCCTTTTCGGCATCGCCGTCTATCAGTGTGATCTGAGAACGTACCCGCTCCCAGTCCGCCTGTAAATGCTCCGGGAGTCTTCCTTCCGCATCCAGCACAGCCAAGGTAGAAGCAATCGCGGTCTCTGCCTCCGCCGCATCCGGCTCTTGCGTCGTCAGCTTCTGCAGCATCAGCCCCGGCCAAGTCACAACACGCATCAGTGCGGAATGGCTGCGGTTGGAGTACATGAGAACCTCATAAGAAACGCCAGCCACTACAGGAATCAGAAGAATCCGGAAAAGCATTCTAAGGAAGGGATTCGCTACATAGATAACAGCAAAAAACAGAATGCTGATGATCATAACCAAAAACAGAAAACTGGTTCCGCACCGCCGGTTCAGCCGTGTATAAGTCAGCACGTTTTCGGGATTCAGTAAATTGCCGTCCTCCAGGCAATTGATCGTTTTATGTTCTGCGCCATGATATTCAAAAACACGGTGAATATCCTTCATCCGTGAGATCGCGGCAATATAGCCGATAAAGATCGCTACTCGTATGATTCCTTCCAGAAGGCTCAGGAGAAGCCGGCTGTGGATCAGATCCACCAGGGGCTGAACGATCAGCGCTGGTAAAAATATAAAGAGTCCCAGTGCCAGAATGACACCTAAAATCACAGAAAATCCCATCGTAATCGCGGCTTCATGTGCTTGCCACCATTTTCCCAGGCCGGATTTCTTTTCCGGCTTTGTATCTTCTTCCAGGAAAAAATCTGAAGAAAAGGTCAGTGTCTTCATACCGATTACCATGGATTCTACGAATCGGACAACGCCTCGAAGGATCGGCAGAGCCAGCACCCGATATTTGGAGGTTACAGAAACACTGTTAAAAAGAGCCGTTATAATACTTCCGTCCTGCTTTCGCACAGATACGGCATACTTTTCTTTTCCCTTCATCATGACCCCTTCCATAACGGCCTGTCCGCCGATACGGAGATCACTGCACATCTGTCTGCGGTCTTCCATTCTTGCACCTCATTTCTATATAAACAAAAAAGAGACTCTCCGAAGAAAGCCCCCCTTTTTGCAACGAACTTATTTCTGATTCGTCATGCCATACTTACGATTGAACTTATCGATACGGCCGCGGGCTGCCATGGTCTTCTGCGTTCCGGTATAGAACGGATGACACTTAGAGCAAACCTCAACACGAAGCTCCGGAGAAGTAGATCCGCATGTGAAAGTGTTGCCGCAATTGCAGCGTACAGTAGCTTCGTAATACTTAGGCTGAATTTTTTCCTGCATTGTATAACGCCTCTTTCTTATGGATTTATGGATATTGATTTCCGACCAATAGCCACATGAGAACAAAAAGATTATACCATATAGTTTCCTGTAATGCAAGAGTTTTTTAATATCTTGCTATATCAAAAATAAAATAACGATTCCGATCCAAAATAGTATCGAAAAAGGGACCAAGAGGCGAAACTTCCTGTGTCGGATTTTATGCCGAAACAACAGCATCCCGAGGCCAGCTCCCACTCCTCCGCCCGCGAGTGCGCATTCCAGAAGCAGGCGCTCCGAAATCCTCCATTGACCGCGGCGTGCCCGGCGTTTGTCCTGACCATAGAGAACGAACGTGAACAGGTTAATGGACATCAGATATCCGGTCAATAAGAACTGCCACCTCATGCATCCATCTCCGTAACTTCAGAGACAGCCCGATACCATCCCACGAGCAGCTTGACAACCTGCGAATAGCTGACCGTACCTTCACCGCCGGATACCTGCAGATAGGTATCGTTCACTTTCTCTACGGCCGTTGTCACCTGGTTTTCATGGGATAGAATCCAGTCATTAAAATATCGGAGATCCTGCAGAAGGACTGCCGGCGTATTCTGCATCAGCTGCGCATACAGATCCCGATCCGCCTGATACAGCGCATTATAAAGGAAGCGAAACGCATATAGCGCGCCGCTGTAATTCACATAGAAATCATAGTCCATCAGGCAGGTCTGAATCGCCAGGAAATTCGCTTCATCTTCTCGGGAATATCCCTTTTGATGGATCTGCTCGTGCGCCGTGGACAATACTACGGTAAACGGAGGCGCGGACATATTCAGGTTGGCCTCCCCGGTAAACGGAATATAGATTCCAAGAATTCCGGTATAGGAAAACGGTTCCGAGGCAAGGATCGCTTTGGGACGGACTCGGCCGGTATAGATTGCCAGATCCATCTCTTCCTTTAGCGCATAAAAATCCCGTTCATAATAAGAATACGACAGAATACTCTCATTGCTCTCACGGATCGAACTGCATCCCGGCCATACAGAATACCCTTCCTCTGTATATTCTACATATTCGGACAGCGTACCCGCGATCTCGCGCATCATACTCGCTGTTTCATAGAGCTCCTCGGCCGTAATATGTTCCGTATCATACCCCAGCTGATCCTCCAGACGGATTCTGCCGAACTGCACGATAAACAACAATTCAAATAGAAACAGTCCCCACAATAAAACCGCGGCGATTCCAACAAGAAGATTCCGCCAGCGCTGCCATCCGCGGCGGATGATACAGTAGATAATCGCGCCTACGAGAACCAGCGGCAGAAGATAAACCAGAAGCTCTGCACTAGAAAGCGGAATCTGATTGCTGATCTGTGTCAGCACATGGGTTAACCAACGTGTAATGCCTCTCGCAAATAAATATTCGCAGATCCATGTATTCGTTCCAATCAGACACATAACCGCAATAAGAAGAACGGGAGCCGCGAGTCCAAACCAAAATTTTTTACTTTTCCAGAATACGACTTCTTCCATTGTACCTTCTCATATTTATAAATAAGAGGACATTCTGACAGAATGTCCTCCTTGACTACATGAATTGGATACAGATTAACGCTGAATACGGCCAGAACCGTCTCCGCCTGCCAGCTTCTCAACTTCCGCAACCGTTACGAAGTTGTAGTCGCCCTCGATGGAGTGCTTCAGAGCAGAAGCTGCTACAGCGAACTCTACTGCTTCCTGCGTGCTCTTGCCGGACAGCAGAGAATAGATCAGGCCGCCGCCGAAGGAGTCGCCGCCGCCTACACGGTCAACAATGTGCAGATGATACAGCTTGGAGAAGCAGTAATCCTTACCGTCATACAGCATAGCACTCCAATCGTTATCAAATGCGGACTTGCTCTCACGCAGAGTGATAGCAACCTTCTCAAATCCGAACTTGTCCATCAGCTGACGGGCAACGGACTTATAACCTTCCTTATTCAGCTCACCGGCACTGATATTGGTATTCTCAGCCTCGATGCCGAATACGTCCTTCGCATCCTCTTCATTAGAGATGCAGACATCTACATACTGGCACAGCTCGGTCATAGCTTCACGAGCCTGCGCACGGGTCCACAGCTTACCACGGTAGTTCAGGTCGCAGGAGATCTTAACGCCATGAGCCTTTGCGGCCTTGCAGGCATCCTTGCAGATCTCAACAACATTGGGGCCCAGAGCCGGGGTAATACCGGTGAAATGGAACCACTCAGCGCCTTCAAAGATAGCATCCCAATCAAAATCCTCACGGCTTGCTTCAGCAATCGCGGAATGCGCACGGTCGTAAATGCAGACAGAACCACGCTGAGAAGCGCCCTTCTCATTAAAGTAGATACCTACACGGTCGCCGCCGCGGGTAATATCAGATGTATTAACACCATACTTACGCAGAGAATTTACAGCCATCTGACCGATCGCATGACTCGGCAGCTTGGTCACATAGTGAGCGTCCAGACCATAGTTAGCCAGAGATACGGCAACGTTGGCTTCGCCGCCTCCAAAGGTCGCCTCAAAAGAATCGGCCTGAATAAAGCGAAGATAATCATAGGGCTGCAGACGCAGCATCAACTCTCCAAATGTAACAACTTTCTTGGACATAGGATTCATTCCTTTCAGTTATAAGTATAATACCGGTATTCACCGGGTACGGAAAAACTCCGCACATTTGTCTTTAGTATACTATCTTTTGATAAAATATGCAAGAGCTTTTCCAAAAAATTGCGTTTTCAGCGGTGATTCTTATGATTCCGTGCTCTTTTCGTCCATTTTTTTCTGAATGGCTTTCCCTTCCTGATAGACCACGTCGGATTTACTGCTTCCGAATTCGTCGATCAGGTGAGTCAGCAGCTGCTCATAAAAAAACTGAAATTCCAGCGTTTCTCTGACATAACGCTCAGGATTCAGGATATCTTCCGGGCCAATGTCATACTGCTGAATAAAATTCTGCAGCTTTTCCGGCGTCGCTTCGTTGAGACGGACCAGAGTGACCGCCAGCTGCGCTGTCAACCCCTGCTCTGCCAAATCGTAGAATTCTTCACCATAGGTCTTCCAGTAGGCTTCCTGATTGTCCTCCTCCATCGGATAGACTCGTTGGCCGGTGTATTCGTCAAAGAGATCATAGACATATTCATAGTCCTGATCACGCATATCTCCGGCTTCGACCAGAATCTCCGGCTGGGAGTCCGCGTTTTCCGCATCTTCCTCCTCATCGGACGGTAGGAATTCATCATCCTCTTCGTCGTCTTCATCCACGCCCTCGGCCTCATAGTGACGATTGAACTGAATTACACGATAATACGCCTGCGCCAAAGCGTTTTGGATCACCTCAGGATGCAGGTCCTTTTTGTATTCATCCACAAGCTCCGCGTCGTCCATGAGGATGTTTTCTACCTTACGGGTATGGTTCCATACTTCTTCTCCGCGATAATACGCACGGATCGGAGAGAGCTGTTTGATCTTGCGGCTCAGCTGTTCTTTGATGCGGTCATATTTGCGGAATGCCCCTACATACATCTGTTCCACCTGATCTTCTGTCAGTCGCTTTTGTACGGTCAGAACATTCTTTTTACGGAAATCCGCCAGGATCGCGTCGGCCAGAGGACCATTGATCAAGGTATCCTTAACTTCGTCCTCCGCCTTGTCAAACACCTCGTCCAGCTCCTGCTCAATCAGATCCACCAATTCGTTTAGGATGATCTCCTCTTCATCGGTGGTCGTCTCATCATATTCTTCGGCCAGCTGTGCAAAGCTCCGATACTTCTGCAGCTTGACTGGCAGCTGCGGATGCATATGAGATTCTGCCTTGACTGCGGAATAAACCATCTCCGCAATATCGTCCAGTATCGCGTCCGGATTGATTTTTCCTTTTAATAATTCATAGATTTCTTCTTCCATTGGTTCCTCGTTTTCTGTTTTATGACAGCAGAATAAACTCGTATCCCGCTGCTTTGGCATTTTGAATCCATTGCTGTAAGATTTGATCATTGGTGCGGCTTACGGCATGGAGGAGATAGACGGCGCCCGGATGCATTCTGTCCGTCAGCTTTTTCAGAGCGTTTTCAGGATTGGGCTGCTCCTGCACATTCCAATCATTATACGCAAAGCTCCACAGCACACTCTTGTACCCCATCTCCCGCGTCATGGCTAGAACCTGCTCACTGAAGGCCCCCTCGGGATTGCGAAACAGCGTCATTGTATAGTCAAAATTCTCCCGCACATAATCATGAAGAATCTGTATATTCTCCTGCGCTTTATCCAGAGAGACCTGCGTCATATTCGGATGATAGGCTGTATGGTTGCCAATGACATGTCCTTCATCGATCATACGCCGCACCAACTCCGGTTCTTTTTTGACATAATCCAGTGTTACAAAAAACACAGCCGAGACCTGCTCTTCCTGCAGCGTATCCAGGATCGACGCGGTGTAACCGTTTTCGTACCCTTCGTCAAAGGTCAGGCATATGCCGTCCTCATCCGTCAAAAATACGGCGCCGTACCTTCCATACTTTTCCTGCAGATCCACACAGGCCGTCGGACGATTTTCGTCATCCGTCTCACGTCCTGGCCCCCATACGACTTGTTCGGATGAGAGCCGCTCCGTATCTAAAGTCACCAAGGCCCCGGTGTGGGGACTCAGAGAATCTTCTCCCCGCACCAGGGTCTCTTCCTGACTGTATGCCGGTTCTGTATACCGTTCACCGCAACCGGCCGTACTCCATACGAAACATAAGAGGATCAGCAGCACTCCCTGTTTTTTCATATCCATACCTCCTGTAAAACAGTTTTACAGAGGTAGTTTGGACGGAAACAGAGGCTTTCATACGCGTTTATTTCAGCTTCTTCAGATGCCAGATACGGTCGCTGTAGTCCTGAATGGAGCGATCCGCCGCAAATATGCCGGAATTGGATACATTGATCATGGCACGCCGGTTCCACTCCTCCTGATCCCGATACAGTGCGTCGGCATCCCGGTGCGCACGGCAATAGTCCTCAAAGTCCGCCAGAACCATATACGGATCTGCCGTACCAGGTCCTTGACCGATAATCAGCGAATTAACGATATCCGGATAGGATACGGTATTTCCATCGCTGCCGATTCCCTGCTGCATAGCGTTCAGAATACGGCTGATCCACGGATCATTCTGGTAATAGGACAGCGGATTATAGCCGCTTGCCTGAAGATTCCGAACTTCCGGAGTCCGGAGCCCGAACAGGAACATATTCTCCTCGCCTACTGCTTCGTAGATCTCAACATTGGCGCCATCCATGGTTCCGATCGTCAACGCGCCGTTCATCATGAACTTCATGTTTCCGGTACCGGATGCTTCGCGTCCTGCGATAGAGATCTGCTCTGATAGATCCGCCGCGGGCATCAGAATCTCCGCGACTGTTACTTTGTAATCCTCCAGGAATACTACCTTCATCTTCTTGGAGACCTGCGGATCGTTGTTGACCATATCCGCCACCGAATGAATCATGCGGATAATCTGCTTGGCCGCATAATATCCCGGCGCAGCCTTGGCTCCAAAGATAAAAGTTCTGGGAACGACATCCAGATCCGGCTGATCCTTGATCTCGTAGTACATACGCATAATATGCATGATATTAAGCATCTGTCTCTTATACTCATGCAGGCGCTTGGCCTGTACGTCAAAAATAGAAGAACAATCGACCTCAATTCCATTGTGTTCCTTGATGTAGGCTACCAGCCGTTCTTTATTGGCACGTTTTACCTTTGCGAATTCCGCACGCACCGCCGGATCTTCCGCATAAGGGCGGAAATTCGCCAGCTTGGTGGCATCCTTCAAAAAGTCTGCGCCGATATATTTTGTCAGAAGCTGAGTCAGGCCTTCATTGCTCTGTCCAACCCAGCGGCGGTACGCGATACCGTTGGTAACGTTCTGGAACTTCTCCGGCGTAACCATGTAAAAATCATGGAATACATCATCCTTCAGAATCTGCGAATGCAGTGCGGATACGCCATTGACAGAGAAAGAACCCGCGATGGACAGGTTGGCCATCCGGACTTCATCGTATGCTACAATTGCCATAGAAGCGATCTTATCCCAATCTCCCGGATAATAATTCCACAGATCATCGCAGAACCTGCGGTTGATCTCCAGTACAATCTGATGCAGTCTTGGCAGAATCTGCTTAAAGAGGGATTCCGGCCAACGCTCCAACGCCTCGGACATGACTGTGTGATTGGTATAGGCCACTGTACGGCAGGTGATATTCCAGGCGGCATCCCAGGTCAGGCCATTTTCATCCAGCATGATACGCATCATCTCCGGTACAACCATTGCCGGATGTGTATCATTGATCTGAATCACTACATGCTCCGGCAGATTATCTAGGCGGCCGTAACGGGCCATATGCTTGCGGATAATCTCCTGCACGGAGGCCGATACAAAGAAGTACTGCTGTTTGAGCCGCAGGGACTTTCCTTCCCAATGCTTATCCTCCGGATAAAGAATCTTGGAGATGACCTCTGCCATCGCCTGGCTCTCCGACGCGCGCAGATAGTCTCCTTCATTGAAGAGTGTCATATTGATCTGCTGCGGACTCTTAGCCTGCCACAGACGGAGTGTATTTACTGTCTCATTCTCATAACCGCTGATCAGCATATCATGCGGAACCGCCAATACGCGGTCATAGTTCTTATGCACGATCTGCATCTGAGAATTCTTCCACACTTCTTCGATCTCACCGCCGAAATGCACCTCCACCGCCTCCGACGGCTTTGCGACCAACCAGCTCGAACCGGATTCCATCCAGCTGTCCGGCAGCTCCAGCTGCTGACCATCTACGATCTTTTGCTTGAACAGGCCATATTCATATAGAATGCTGTAACCTGTGGCCGGATAGTCAAGGCTTGCCAGCGCATCCATATAACACGCAGCCAGACGGCCCAATCCTCCGTTGCCCAGCGCCGCGTCCTGCTCTTCCTCATAATACAGCTCATCCAGACTGGTTCCTGCTTCCTGCAGCGCTTCATTGAATTCCTTGGTCATCCCTAAGTTAAATACATTGTTCTTCAAAGAACGACCCAGCAGAAATTCCATTGACAGATAACAGACCTGCTTGGCTCCCTGCTTTTCGACCTTCTCCTGGGTCTTAACCCAGTTATCCATCAGAAAGTCGCGAACTACCAGGGCGGCCGCATGATAGATCTGGCTCCGCGTCGCATTGGAAAACTCCTTGCCGTAATGGCGAATCAGCTTTCCATTGATCAATACTCTTAATTGTTCCTTATCCATGCATACTCCTCAGCTCTTACCGGGTTTCCCGGCTTTTTTATTTTTTTCCTGTAATCTTCTCATACAGAGCGATATAATCCTCTGCCGGATGATTCCAGCTGAAATCTTTGCTCATCGCGTTCTTCATCAGCTTTTTCCAAGCTGTTTTATCCTGATAGAGAGCCTCTGCCTCACGGATCACATACAGCATATCGTCCGCGTTGAAATTGGTAAAGGTAAAACCAGTTCCCTCACCATCAGCGTAGGGCTGTACTGTATCCTTCAGGCCGCCGGTCTCCCGTACGACCGGAATTGTGCCGTAGCGCATCGCGATCATCTGCGACAGACCGCAGGGTTCGCTCTTGGAAGGCATCAGGAA
>CABUPM010000033.1 GCA_902493345.1 uncultured Eubacteriales bacterium
TGGTTTCGGCGGCACGCACGGAAAAAGGTATTTCCGTCCCGAACACACGGATTTTCTCACCGTAGTGGGCGCGCAGAGAAGCAATGATTTCCTTTGCCTCGTTGGTTCGGCTGTCTACCATCGTAAAAAGAATCCCGTCGATTTTCAGCTTGGGATTGATCTGCCGCTTGACCTGTGAAATGGAGTGCATAAGCAAATCCAGACCCTTTGCCGAGAGAAACGACGGCTGCGACGGTATGATAACGCTGTCCGCTGCCGCCAGTGAGTTCAGCGGCATAATACCGAGCGACGGCATACAGTCAATGAGGATATAGTCGTAGTGAGGTTTGACCTCACCCAGATATGTCCGCAGCGCCCGTTCACGGTTCATAGCGTTTATGAGCCGGATTTCCATGCCCGACAATGTGATATTCGCAGGGAGCAGGTCAACGCCCTCGCCGTGGTGCAAAATACCGTGGCCGTCTGGAATCGGCTTGTCGTCAATCACCGACTGTATAATGTCCGTAAGTGTAACGGGCAGATCGTCGGGCTTCGGGTAGCCAAGGGAAAGCGTCAAAGAGTTTTGCGCGTCTGCGTCGATCAGCAAGACCCTTTTATTCTCCTGTGCCAGCCCGATTCCGAGGTTTGCGGTTGTTGTGGTTTTACCCACGCCGCCTTTTTGGTTCGTCACCGCAATGACTTTGCAATTCGCCATTTTTGGGTTTCCTCCTTTACATAGATTTAGCCGCCTGCGGCGAAGCAGACGGCTATGTACAGGTATGAAAAAAGCCGTTTACTCTTTTCAGAATAAACGGCTTCAGATAAAGAATCGCTATGAAATTTTCGGGCGCTTGGTTGGAGCGCTCATTACTTTCAAAATGAGTTCGTCCACACAATCGGTATATCTGCCTTGCTGAATAAAGGAATTTTTCAGCCGGACAAGGCTATGTAACACAACGCTGGTTTCTGATTCATTCAAATATAGATACCTTTTCTGTTTCATCATTTCCGCCTCCTTGCAGCTACATTATATATTGGAAGAAAACCGAATTGCAAAGGTGCGAATCCCTGTCAGACGGTAGATTGGAGAATTATGCCGCTGACATCGACCTTTCTTCTTTGCAAAGCAGAAACAATTTTTTGATAGTCCTGACGGCGCGGCACTTTGATTCCCCTTTCCCAACCGGAATAGGCGGTTTGAGATACGCCGATGTCTTTTACTATTTCGGCTTGTGATAAAGACAAGTCTTTGCGTACCTTTTTCAGAAATTCCCCGCACGGATAATCCACAAACGAAGTATAGGAATCCAGTAGCCGATTGAGGTCAATATTCAATTCCTTTGCCAGCGAAACAGCGGTATTATATTTGATGGGGTGCTTGTCGTTTTCATATAGGACGAGGGTTGCGGGAACGATACCGACGCTTTCTGCGACCTCTCTTGTCGATTTGCCCTGAAATGTTCTATGGTAGCGCAGATATTCGCCCGGCGTGCGGCAATCTCGGTCGCTTTTGTAATCCAGCGTCAGATGTATCATGATTTTGCCTTTGGAATAGACATAAACACCTGTGTGATTGAGATTACTATTGGTAATACTATGTGATATTTGCAATTCCATGTTGTGTGTGCTATACTATTTGTGTCGATTTTCATAATTGATCTCCTATGTTTTTTGCTTGTGGTTGGCAGATCTCTTGTATTATACCATAGCAGTTCTTTTTACTCATCGGCAAAAGCCTTTTTGGAACTACCTGCTTAGCAGATGGTTTTCCTTATACCAATAAAATCAAGCGAGTGTGCCGCGGCACACTCGCTTTTACTTTATCCCTCACTAATAGTTTGTTTTACTTTTTTTCTCCATTTCCCCCGCAGGAAATAGATACCGGTAATTGACAGCCCCAATACCCAGCTTATGGGGTAACACATATAGAGCCATTCCTTCCCCAGCGTTGTGGACAGAAAATATGCCAGCGGCAACCGAAACAGCCAGAACATGATCAGGCATGCCGCTGTCGGCAGCTTGACCTCTCCTACCCCGTTCAGAAAACAGTTGAGCGTGTGGAAAGCCGTATACAGCCAGTAAAACGGCATATTCCACAGGATAAAAATGTATCCGGCCTCTATGACTTCGGGCTCCTGATTGAATATCGCAAGGCATTGTCTGCCAAAGATCGTCAATAGCGCGCAAACCGCGATATTGATGGAAACATTGATCACCAGCAGCACCTTGACACCGCGTTCCAGACGGTCCATCCGTCCTGCTCCCGCATTTTGTCCGGCATACGTGGTCGCCGCTACGGCAAACGCCTCCACTACCAGATACACCAGCGTATCCAGCTTATTGGAAGCCGTCGCTCCTGCCATAAATACGGCTCCGTGACTGTTGACGATGCTGCGCAGAAGCAGATGCCCCAAGGAATAAACCGCATTGTTGAATCCCAGCGGAAGGCCCAGTGTCAGCATCTTGGCAATCCACTTTTTCTCCATGTGCAGAGACAGGACCTTCAGTTCCAGCTGCGGATATTTTTTCTTAATATAATAAATACTGTAGAACCATGAGACATAATTGGCGATCACTGTCGCCGCCGCGACACCGACCACCCCCCAGTGCAGCACAATGACAAAGACGAGATCGAGTACGATATTGACGATACTCGACAGAATTAAGCTGATGAGCGGCGCCCGGCTGTTTCCCATTCCCCGCAGCACTCCGGCATTCAGGTTATAGCCGAGACTGGCGGTTGTCCCCAGGAAAATAATTCTCAGATACGCATGCGCGTCGTCGATTACCTCCTCCGGGACATGCATTCCCAACAGAATGCCTCGTCCCGCAATCATGCCTATGATCAGAATCGGGATTGAACAGATCATCAGAAAGCTATGAGCGGTCCGTACAATATCCCGAATCGTCTTCTGATCCCCTGCCCCGATGTACTGTGAGACCAGAATCGTCGCCGCGGCGCTGATTCCCGTAAAGAGCGCCAGCATCACGCTCATCGGCATTCCAGCCGTTCCCACCGCCGCCAGCGCGTCCGTACCTTCGTAGTTTCCCACCACGACGCTGTCCACCATATTGTACATCTGCTGGAACAGATTCCCCACCAACAGCGGAAGTGAAAACGCGATCACCTTGCCGACGATTCCGCCCTCTGTCATATCCATTGTTTTCTCTTTTTTCTGTGTTCCCCACATATCACTTTCTCCTAAAAGAGCCGAAGCCCAAACGGACCTCAGCCCTTTGCTCTATTGATTTAGATTGCGTCCAATGCCTGCTGGATATCCTCCAGAATATCTTCTATATCTTCCAGTCCGCAAGACAATCGGATCAGACCCGGCGTAATTCCGCAGGCTGTCAGCTGCGCGTCCGTCAGCTGACGGTGCGTAGAACTGGCCGGATGCAGCACGCAGGTACGAATATCCGCTACATGCACCACCAGCGAAATCAACTTCAGATGATCGATAAAGCTGGCCGCGACCTCTCTGCCTCCCTTGACAGAAAAAGCAATCACGCCGCTTTTACCATCCGGCAGATACTTCTCCGCCAGATCATGATACTTATCTCCCGGCAATGTCGGATAATTGACAAATTCGATTTTATCTGTCCGGCTTGCCAGATATTCCGCCACCTTTTCAGCGTTCCGGCAATGCTGCGCGATGCGGAGCGGCAGCGTCTCCAGGCCCAGATTCAGCAAAAACGCGCCCATCGGCGTCTGCGTCATACCGAGGTCCCGCATTACCTGTACTCTGGCCTTGGTGATGTATGCCGCTTTACCAAAGGTTTCTGTGTAGACAATCCCATGATAAGACTCATCCGGCTCTGTAAACTCCGGGAATTTTCCATTTGTCCAGTCAAAATTGCCGCTGTCCACGATGACGCCACCCAGCTGCACCGCATGGCCATCCATATACTTGGTCGTCGAATGCACCACAATATCCGCTCCGAACTCAAACGGACGGCACAGAACCGGGGTCGCGAACGTATTGTCCACAATAAACGGAACCCCGTTGCGGTGCGCGATTCCTGCCAAGCGCTCGATATCCAGCACCGCGATTGCCGGATTGGCAATCGTTTCTCCAAACATTGCCTTTGTATTGGGCCGGAAAGCCTTCTGAATCTCTTCATCGCTGGCGTCCGCGTCGACAAAGGTCACTTCAATCCCCATCTTCTTCATGGTTACCGCGAATAGGTTGACAGTGCCTCCATAGATCGTGGCCGTGCTCACCATATGATCTCCGGCATGAAGAATATTCATCACCGCAAGAGTTGTCGCCGCCTGTCCCGATGACGTACACAGCGCGCCGACGCCCCCTTCCAGATCCGCGATCTTTTTTTCTACCGCATCCGTCGTCGGATTGGAAAGCCGTGTATAGAAATGTCCTTCTGCCTTCAGATCAAACAGATCTCCTACATGATCCGTAGAATCATAGGTAAATGTCGTACTCTGATAGATGGGCAGCGCTCTCGGTTCTCCATTTCCGGGCTGATAGCCGGAATGCAGGCATTTCGTACTGATTTTCATTCTGTTTCTCCCTCGTTCTTATTTCAGGCCAAAGGCAACCTCGATCTCATCTACCTCTTCGTCTGTGATCCTTACAATCTGTCCCACATTGTGGGTCATAATAACAGACTTGGCGCTGTACTCCATCACTTCCAGCTTATCAAAGGCGTTGATCAAGGAGGTGCCTGTCGTAATAACACAGTCATTCTCGATAATCGCAACCGGATTGTCCATGCTCAGTTTGGCCGCCAATTCTTCCGCTTCCATAAAGGTTGAGCCGAACGGATACTTCTGCACGGTCCGCAGCTGCAGATAACTCTCCGGAATCAACCGGGCGTCAAATTCCTGATCAGTCACGGCAAAAGCCATGATATGCGGCGGATGCGCAACAATCACCGTTTTGATGTCTGGATGCTGTCTGTAAATCTCCGAATGCAGCTTAACGGATCTGGACGGCACCTTGCCAGCCTCGCGCTTTCCGTCTTCAATCAGAACCAGGTCCTCCGGCTCCAGATAGTCTCTGTCCTTGGCGTACGGGGTAATCAGGAAACGGTCTTCTCCTACTCTGCAGGAGAAGGTTCCCTGGCTGCTGGTAAAGAGTTGGTTATTATACGCTCTCTTGATCAGTTCACACATATCGCGGCGCATCGCCAATTCCTCACTCGTATGCTGAGGAACAAACTCTTCCATAACCGGATGCGTCTTGAGTTTGAAGCGCTCCAGCTCCGCGTTGGTCAACGGGCGCGGCGCATGGCCGATAGTCCTGGCATTGATCTCCAGACGTGCGCAGAAGTCTAATGTCTCAAAGATCATAAACGCCTTAAAGAGTCCTTCGTCCGAAGCGATTACAACGCCATGATTCTCCAGCATTACTGTATTATAGCCCTTGGCAAATTTTTCACTGATATACTCGCCCAATTTCTGACTGCCCGGCGTGGCGTAGGTCGCATAAGCAATATCTCCGCATAAGAGCTTGGCGTTCGGTACCAAGAGCGTATCCGGATATTTACGCGCTACCGAAAAGGCAACCAGTGTCGGCGGGTGCGCGTGCAGAATCGCCTTCAGATCCGGGCGCGCCTTATAAATCGCCTGATGGAAAGGATACTCCACTGACGGCCTATGAAGTCCTTCATACGTCCCGTCAGGATATACTCGCATGATATCTTCTCTGCGCAGAGTCCCTTTGTCGATTCCGCTGGGACTGATCCACATCACACCGTCCGCATCCATAATGGACAAATTACCACCGGATGTCGTCGTCATACCATTGTGGTAAATCCGGTTCATAATCGTAACGATTTGATCCGCTGGGTGCTGCATTTCAAAATTCATACTGATCTCTCCTTTACTATTTTATTGTTCGCCGCTGTGTCCCTGAGCAATGAACTCAGCCAACGCTTTCAGCCATACTTCAAATTCCGATCGGGTAATATAGACTCCGGGGCTAAATGTCCCTCCGCCCTGATCCTGAACCAAGCCCAGAAGATATGCCCGCTGCACCGCCGTTTTTCCTTCGGCGCTGCACTTATTGATATCTTGAAAGGTCGTGTCAAAACGCAATGTTACCGAATAATACAGGTCCCTTTCGTATTGCATCAACATCCGCATCATCCAGATCGCCATCTGTTCCCGGGTAACTCCCTCAGCCGCACGCAGCACGGTTCTCTCCTTATCCCTAAGGACATATGTCTGCAGCAAGCGGTAGATCCGCACGCTGTCCGCGTTCTGCGCGTCATAAGGGTAATCCATCAGTTCCTGCTCCGGCAGGTTCTCCAACGGCTCTGAGGATACCTGGAAGACCTCCGTCAATTCCTTAAACGCGTCCAGCCGACTGACTTCCCCGATCGAATCCGGTCCAGAGCTGGTATATGACCAGTTTTCCTTTACCTCCGTCAGAAACTCATCCTGCCTCCATACTTCGCATTGAAGCGACACCTCATACCTTGTATCCGTATTGTAGGTCTCCAATGGATAGAAGGTAAGTGTCTGCGCCATCCGAAACTGCTCCTGGGGTGTCTCCATATACACGGCGACTTCTTTTCCCCGTTTGGTATCTGTCAGATGAAATTCCACATTCCGGAACTCCAGCTCCGCGCCGTCCTGTGTATAATATGTGAAAGTTATCGGTTCTCCCAGCATATACCACCGTCCGGCCTGCCGCACCTCTTCCGGGATCTGCCCCAGATAACTTAACAGGCTGTTGCCAACCTTCTGCTGCCCCGGATAGGGATACGCCACCATCTGATCCGTCCACTGCGTCTCTTGAACTCCCAGCAGGATCGAAGCGTATTCTCCCTGAATCCCATATCCCGCGCTACTTGCGCCCGGATACAGAAGCGCATACCGCAGAAGCGGCACATGCAGCGCTCTAGTCAGCAATTCCGCATAGTTCTCACACCGCCCGGCATTGACCTCCAATACCAGCCTACCGCCGTACCCTGCATACCTTGCCCGATCCAGCGCAGTAATCCCGGTAAATCCCCGCGCGGAGACCTTTTCATTTTCGCTGACTCGCCGATTGATCGCCATGTATGCCGCATGACTGCTTGCCGCGTTTCCCAATGCCGCATCCACTTCCAATGTTTTCAGCTTCAGACTGTTGCGCAATTCATTTAATTCATCGTTGGCGCTGTACCGGCTCGACAGCTCATCCTCCTGCTCCGCCGCCATAACGCCGGAAGCGGCTAAGGACAGCACGGCGGCTGCCAACACCAGTGCCAGCAGCCTCCGCAGCTTCTTATTCATCCATCTTTTCCTCACGGATTCTCGCGACACCGACCACCTTGACACCCTTGGCCAGATCGATCAGCTTAACACCTGAGGTTACGCGGCCAATCTTGGACACATCTGTCACTCTCAGACGAATAATCACGCCTTCCGATGTAATCAGGAGCATCTCCTGCTGCGCCTCTACGACCTTAAAGCCTACGACATCTCCTGTCTTGGAGGTGATCTTATAATAGCGGATTCCCTTACCGCCGCGGTGCTGCAATGTAAACTCCGACAGATCCGTGCGCTTACCCATGCCGCTCTCCGTCACAGCCAGAATCGCATCTCCCTGGCTCTTCAGCTGCATACCGATCACTTCGTCATCCGGATCCAAAGCAATTCCGCGAACTCCCATGGAGGTCCGTCCTGTCGGACGCACGTCTTCCTCGCTGAAGCGGATCATCTGTCCCTTCTTGGTCGCCAGGAATACTTCTTCGTCGCCGTCCGCACGCTTGACCTCGATCAGCTCATCGTCTTCCTGCAGCGTAATGGCGATCAGACCATTCATGCGGATATTCGTAAACTCCGACAGCGGCGTTTTCTTAACCTGTCCGTTTCTTGTCGCCATCATCAGGCAACCGTTATCATCGTCCAGCTCGTGTGTCATGACAACTGCGCTGACCTTTTCATCTCCGCTCAGAGATAGCAGATTGACGATCGCCTGTCCTCTGGCTGTCCGGCCTGCCTCCTGAATCTCATAGGCCTTCAGCCGGTATACTTTACCCTTATTGGTAAAGAACTGAATATAATCATGGGTTGAGGCAACAAACAGATTGGTCACATAATCCTCTTCCCGTGTCTCCATCCCCTTGACGCCCTTGCCACCGCGGTTCTGACTGCGGTACATATCCAGTGTCGTCCGCTTGATATATCCCAGATTGGTCATCGTGATCACAACCTGCTCATTTTTGATCAGATCCTCCAGGTTGATCTCGCCTTCGTCATATGTGATATACGTACGGCGCGCGTCGCCATACTTGGTCTTGATGATCAGAAGCTCCTCCTTGATGACATTGTACAGAAGCTTCTCGCTGCCCAGAATCGCCATATACTCCGCGATCTTCTGTTCCAGCTCATTATATTCGCCCTCCAGACGGTCTCTCTCCAAACCGGTCAGCGCACGCAGACGCATATCCACAATGGCCTGTGCCTGAACCTCCGTCAGGTCAAACCGGCTGACCAAACGCTCCTTGGCTTCGTTGACGGTCTTGGAGCTGCGGATGATGCTGACGATCTCGTCGATATGATCCAGCGCCACCAGCAATCCTTCCAGAATATGAGCCCGTGCCTGCGCCTTTTCCAGATCAAACTGGGTTCTGCGCGTCACAACTTCCTTCTGATGCTTCAGGTAGTACTTCAATACCTGCTTCAGATTGAGTACCTTGGGCTCATTATTCACCAGTGCCAGCATGTTTACATTAAAGGCATCCTGCAGCTGTGAATTCTTATAGAGCTGATTCATGATCACCTTGGCGTTGGCATCCCTGCGCAGCTCAATTACGATGCGCATACCTTCGCGGTCCGACTCGTCCCGCAGATCCGAGATTCCTTCGATTCTCTTCTCCTTGACCAGGTCCGCGATCTTTTCGATCAGACGCGCTTTATTTACCTGGAAGGGAATTTCCGTCACAACGATCCGCTGCCGGTTACCGTGCATCGGCTCAACTTCCATGTTAGCCCGCACGACGATCTTACCCCGGCCCGTACGGTACGCCTGCTCAATGCCGCTTGTACCGTAGATGGTCGCACCTGTCGGGAAGTCCGGACCCTTGACGATCTCCAACAGCTCCTCGATCTTGGTCTCCCGCTCCTCCAGCACATAGTTGTCGATCATCTTGATTACGCCGTCAATCACCTCTCCCATGTTGTGGGGCGGGATATTGGTCGCCATACCGACCGCGATTCCGTTAGAGCCGTTCACCAGCAGATTGGGAAAACGGCTGGGCAGAATCAACGGTTCCTTTAAGGACTCATCAAAGTTGGGGCCGAAATCTACTGTATTCTTATTGATATCCGCCAGCATCTCCATGGCCACTTTGCTGAGCCTGGCTTCTGTATAACGCATGGCGGCCTGCTCGTCTCCGTCTACGGATCCGAAGTTGCCATGGCCGTCTACCAGCATGTAGCGCATATTGAAATCCTGCGCCATACGCGCCATCGCGTCGTAGATGGAGGTATCACCATGAGGATGGTATTTACCCATGGTATCGCCGACAATACGCGCCGATTTACGATAGGGCTTATCCGGGGTCACACCCAGTTCGCCCATCGAATACAGAATACGCCGCTGTACAGGCTTCAGTCCATCGCGTACATCCGGCAGTGCCCGCGCCACGATAACGCTCATGGCATAGTCGATGTAGCAGTCCCGCATGGTCTTTTCCAGATCAATCATCTGAATCTGGTCGATTCCATCCGCGTTTTTACTTACAACCGGCTGGTCGTTCTGATTTTTATCATCCATAATATATTATTCTCCTGTTGTTCTGATCAAGCGTCTATATTCTTGGCATAGCGCGCGTGCTGCTCGATAAATTCCTTACGCGGCTCCACCTTATCTCCCATCAGCATGGTAAAGATCTGATCCGCGGCCGAAGCGTCATCCATCTGCACTTTCAGCAAAATCCGGTTGGCCGGATCCATCGTCGTCTCCCACAGCTGGTCGGCGTCCATCTCTCCCAGACCTTTGTACCGCTGAACGATCACATCGTCTCCTCTGCCGACCTTATTCAGAATCTTGGCAAGCTGCGGGTCACTGTAGGCATAATGCAGTTCCTTTTTCTTTTCCACGCGGAACAGCGGCGGCTGCGCGATATAGACATGTCCCTGCTCGATCAGCTGCGGCATAAAGCGGAAGAAGAAGGTCAGCATCAATGTCCGGATATGCGCCCCGTCCACATCGGCATCGGTCATGATGATAATCTTGTCATACCGGAGCTTACTGATATCGAAGTCCTCATGAATTCCTGTACCGAACGCCGTGATCATCGCCTTGATCTCCGCATTGCCCAGAATTCGGTCCAGACGCGCCTTTTCTACATTCAGGATCTTGCCTCGAAGCGGCAGAATCGCCTGTGTCTGACGGGAACGCGCATTCTTGGCGCTACCTCCTGCGGAGTTACCCTCTACAATATAGATCTCACAGTTCTTAGGATCCCTATCTGAACAATCCGCCAGCTTACCCGGCAGGCTGTTGGAATCCAGCGCGTTTTTACGCCGGGTCGTCTCTCTGGCCTTTCTGGCAGCGTCTCTGGCACGAGCCGCCATCACAGATTTTTCCAGAATCAGCTTCGCTACCTTGGGATTCTGCTCCAGGAAGAACGTCAACCCATCCGTCAGGATGGCAGCCACAGCGCCGCGCGCTTCCGCGTTGCCGAGCTTCTGCTTGGTCTGTCCCTCAAACTGCGGTTCGCCGATCTTAACACTGATTACGGCTGTCAGTCCTTCCCGCACATCCTCACCGGCCAGATTCTTATCGTTATTCTTGAGAATACCATTTTTACGCGCGTAATCATTGAGTACCTGCGTAAACGCCATGCGGAACCCCACCAGATGCGTACCGCCTTCCGGCGTATTGACATTGTTTACATAGGTAAACATATTTTCGTTGTAGCTGTCATTATGCTGGAACGCGATCTCAACATAAACACCGTTCTTGGTGCCTTCAGCATACATGATCTTATCATACAGCGGCTCTTTGTTCTGATTGGAATACGCTACAAACTCCCGGATTCCGCCCTCATAATGGAACTGCTCCTTCTGCTCCTGGCCGGGGCGCTTATCCTCCAGCTCAATCTTTAACCCCTTGGTCAGGAACGCGGTCTCCCGCATGCGGTTCTTCAGGATCTCATAGTCAAAAACCACTTCATCAAAAATCTCATCATCCGGCAGAAAGTCTACCCGTGTTCCGGTAATCTCTGTCTTGCCGACAACCTTCAGCGGATACAGCGTATGCCCCCGTTCAAACTCTACCTCGTAGATCTTGCCGTTCTGATACACCGTAACCTTCACATGCTTGGACAGCGCGTTCACAACGGACGCGCCTACACCATGCAGGCCTCCGGAGACCTTATATCCGCCGCCGTCAAACTTACCGCCTGCGTGCAGGATTGTATACGCGACCTCTACGCTGCTGATTCCAGCCTGCGGATGGATCCCTGTCGGGATGCCTCGTCCGTTATCCTGCACCGTGATCGAATTGTCTTCATTGATGCATACATAGATCTTGGTACAGTAACCTGCCAACGCTTCATCGACCGCGTTGTCCACAATCTCATATACCAGATGATGCAGACCTCTGGAGGAGGTGCTGCCAATATACATACCCGGCCTGCGGCGTACCGCTTCCAGCCCTTCCAGGATCTGAATCTGCGAAGCGCCGTACTCTCCCGTTACCTTAAAATCCGCTTCTTCACTGCCGGGTTCATGAAAATTCTCAGTATCTACGTTAGGATCATCCTCATGATCCTCTGCCAGACCTTCTACTATGCTCCGGGCCGCCAGATCCTCCTGATCCAATTCAGGATCCTGTGCGCTGCCTTTTCGCTCTCTTTTTTTCATTCTGTCGTACTCCTTTTCTCTTCTATAGATGGGTCTGAACGACACATCCGTGCCTAAACCTTTAACTATTTAATTATAGCATAAAACATGGGTAAAATCAAGGTTTTTTGCGGATTTCAGCCCTTAAAAAGCCCATTGCCATTCCGATTCCGGCATGCTATAATAGGCCTGTAAATCGTTCAATTCACAAGGAGGATCTCTTAATGAAACGTTTCATAGCTTATATTATCTGTCTCCTGTTCTTTGCCCTTTCCGCCTGCAATTCCAATCCGTCAGGCGACTCTTCTGCCCCAGAATCCACTCCATCGGACAGCCTCGTTTCGGTGCCTTCGGTGCCGGACCCTGTCCCGGATTCTCTGCCTGAGGATTCTTCCGTTTCCGAATCCTCCGAGGACAGCATCCCCGCTCCGGTGATTCCGCCGTCTTCGGATGCTTTTACCTGGATCACCCAGCCGACCATACCGGTCGATATGATGCTTCCCATAAGGGACGCGGATCGCCCCGGATATTTCTCTCCCTCCTCCTCTATTTGTTTTATAGAAAAAGGGCTGATGGGATTAATGGATCCTTCCGGCCAGGTGCTTCTGCCCGCGGAATATGTCGATATCTGCTACAGCCGCTCTCAAGGCGGGCTGATCGCCCTGAAAGATGGTTCCACCGTTTACAAGCGTCTGAATAACCAATATCAGGAGGTTTTCGACGTAGAATATGATCCACGACAGCTCACCGCCGAGACAGTTTATCTGTGGGATGCGCAGAACCATGTGATTCTGGATACCTCCCATGCCAACGCCGTCTATGACGGAACCGAATTTGTCGTTGTCCGTGAATCTGCCGACAGTACGCTCTATGCCATCGGCAACGCGGATGGTCTGTCTACGGACTTTTCTTATACCGGATTCGGCCCTACCGGACTGCTCGGGCAGTTTTATTTGCAGGACGATATCGGTTGGCATCTGGTTTCTCCCTCCGGCGACGATCTTTTGATGGGATTCCGGATTCAGGCACGGCTGCAGCGGCAGTTCAGCTTAAACCGTGACAAATCCGCGTCCATCACTTATATCGAAGCCGCGCCGTATCCCTGTTCTGAAGGAATTTATACGCTGCAAAATGCAGAGACTAGCCTCTGGGGCTTCTATGACGCTTCCGGAGAAGCCGTGACGGATTGTATCTTTGAGGATGCCAGCCCGGTATCTCTGGGCCGCGCCTGGGTACAGTGGAACGGCTTTTGGGGATTGATCGAGCTGAATCTCGGCGTCAGCGTCGGCTGATCCACTACAGATAGAAAAAAGGAGATTACAAATTGTTAGAATTAAAAAATATTACCAAAGAGTACTCCACCGGCGATGAGCCGGTAGAGGCTCTGCGCGGCATCAGTCTGCAATTCCGCGATTCAGAATTTGTCTCGATCCTCGGCCCTTCCGGCTGCGGAAAAACCACGATGCTGAACATCATCGGCGGTCTGGACCAATATACGACCGGAGACCTGATCATCAACGGCCGTTCTACCAAGGACTTTCGGGATCGGGATTGGGACGGTTACCGCAACCACTCTATCGGGTTCATTTTTCAAAGCTATAATCTGATTCCGCATCAGACCGTATTGCAAAATGTGGAACTGGCGCTGACACTCTCCGGCGTCTCCAAGTCAGGGCGTCGGGAGCGTGCTAAAAAGGCTCTGGAACAGGTCGGCCTCGCGAACCAGCTGAAAAAGAAACCCAGTGAAATGTCTGGAGGCCAGATGCAGCGTGTCGCCATTGCCCGCGCCATCGTCAACAATCCTGACATTATCCTGGCCGATGAACCCACCGGAGCGCTGGACACCGAGACCAGCATTCAGGTCATGGAAATCCTGAAAGAGATCTCTAAGGACCGTCTGGTCATCATGGTCACACACAATCCGGAATTGGCGGAACGGTATTCCACCCGAATTGTCCGTGTACTGGACGGAAAAATCACCAGCGACTCCCGTCCGCTCTCCAAAGCGGAGCTGCAGGCACAGCTTGCAGAGGATCAGAAAAAAAGCACGGCCGCTGTCAGTAAGAAGAAGCCGTCCATGTCCTTTCCTACCGCTTTTCACCTATCCTTAAAGAATCTTTTTACCAAAAAGGGACGCACGCTCCTGACCTCCTTTGCCGGGAGCATCGGCATCATCGGCATCGCGCTGATTCTGGCGGTCTCCCAGGGTACAACCTCCTATATCAACGCGATCCAGGAGGACACGCTCTCTTCTTATCCCATCACGCTGGAAGCGCAATCCATGGATCTCAGCACACTCATGTCCGCTTTTATCGGCGCCGCGCACTCCAATATCTCGCATGAAAACGACGCTGTATATCAAAAGCCCATGGTGTACGACATGGTAAACGCACTGAGTTCCTCCAACTCAACCGAGAACGACCTGAAGTCCTTCAAGAAGTATCTGGAGGAAACGCTTGCGGATTCCGATTCTTCTGTATTGCAGGAGGCGCTGAGCGGAGTACAGTATACCTATGACACAAACCTAATGGTCTATACCAAGAACATTGACGGAGATATTATCCATTCCGATTCTCAGGATCTGATGCGCGACCTTCTCCTCGAATACTTCGGTATGGATCTGTCGTCCATGATGAATATGAGTGAAGAATACGGAATGTCCGCTATGGCTTCCATGTCTCCGGCATCTTCCTCCATGACTCTCTGGCAGGAGATGCTCAGCGGCAATGACGGAGAACTGATCAATCCCTTACTCAAAAAACAATACGACGTAGTCTATGGTTCCTGGCCTACCGCTTATAATGAAATCGTATTGGTGCTGGATGAAAACAATGAGATCGACGACATGGCCCTCTACGCTCTTGGACTTATCTCCAAGGAAGATATGGATGACGTCATGAAGGCTGCTGTCGATAAGTCCGACATCACTGTTCCGGAAAAGCACTGGTCCTATGTGGAGCTGTGCGATATAGAGTTCCGCGTGATTTTGAACTCCAACTGCTACACGCTGGATGAGCATACCGGTCTGTACACCGACCTCCGGTCTACCAGCGCCGGTCTGAAGTATCTCTACGATAACGCGGTTCCTCTGAAGATCTCCGGTGTGATCCGTCCCAGCAAGGACGCTGTTTCCACGATGCTCTCCGGCCCCATCGGATACACAGGCGAGCTGACACGGTATATTGTACGTCAGTCTGCCGACTCTCCGGCCCTTCTTGCTCAGCAGGATTCTCCAGGCACTGACATCTTCACTGGCCTTCCCTTCCGTGAAGCTGCCTCTGATCTGTCCGATACTCAAAAAGAAGCGGATTTTCGCGCCTATATCGCCAACTTAAGCGAAGCAGATGCCGCAAATATTTATACGCAGATTCTGTGCATTCCCTCTTCCTCCGAGATCGACAGCTTTGTATCCCAGACCTTAGGTTCCATGACCCGCGCGGACCTGGAATCCGCCATGCTGGCAGCCATGAGCAATGAAACCGGCATGAACTCGGATGAGCTTCTGTCCTATATGCGCTCCATGAGCGACGAGGATCTGACGGAACTGTTCACACAGGCTCTTGAGGCGCAGTACAAAGCGCAATATGCGGAACAGGTACGCGCACAGCTCGCTGCCATGACCGTCCCGCAGCTTGCCGCGGCCTTCACCGCCGAAGCGACCAATTATACCACGGAACAATGCGCCGCTTATTATGATGAGGTTATGAACTTCTCGGATTCCACTTATGAGGACAATCTGCAGACTCTCGGCTATGTGGACCTTGACAGTCCTTCTTCGATCAATCTGTACGCCTCTTCTTTTGAAGACAAGGACACTTTAGAGGATATGATCGCCCAATATAACGAGACCGTGGACGATCTGTCCAAAATCGAATATACGGACTATGTCGGTTTGATGATGTCCTCTGTCACTTCTATCATCAACGCCATCACCTATGTCCTGATCGCTTTTGTCGCTGTCTCTCTGATCGTTTCTTCGATTATGATCGGCGTCATCACATTGATCTCCGTACAGGAACGCACCAAAGAAATCGGTATCCTGCGTGCTATCGGCGCATCCAAGCGCAATGTGTCCAGCATGTTCAATGCCGAGACCGTGATCATCGGTTTTACCTCCGGTGCGCTCGGCGTTCTGGTGACCTATCTTCTGTGCCTGCCGATCAACTGGATCCTACAGAGTCTTACCGGAATTCACTCCCTCAGCGCGTACCTCCCTGTTCCTGCCGCGGTTGCTCTGATCCTGATCAGCATGGCTCTGACATTGATCTCCGGCATCATTCCTTCCAGGAGCGCTGCCAAAAAAGATCCCGTAGTCGCTCTACGAAACGAATAAAAAAGACTCAGGAGGCGGTTCCTTTCCCGCTTTCCTGATTCTTTTTGTTTACGTGATATATTCCGAGTTCCAGATAACAGCGCTTTTCAGCGGAGCGCCCTTGCTGTAAATCCGATTGACATAAGCATCCACCGGATCGCTTACAAACTCCTGCTTGTCAATCAGCTCTACAATCTGATCATAGGGACTCTTGACCAGATGGCGAATCGCTTCTTCCATGTGTGCCTGCCGGAAGTTGATCGAGCTAAAGATCAGATGGTTCTGGAAGCCAAACGGCATCGTGTCAAAACTCAGCGTCGGCCCCAACGAAAAGCTGTTATATAGTCCATTGTTGGCCAAAGCACCGCCTTCAAACGCTACTGCCGCCTCGACCGCCGAACCGCTGCTGCCTACAAACGCCGTAGCTCGTCCGTCCAAACGGTCACAAATCGCCTTGGCCGTCTGCGCCGGCGTGTCATATATGTTACGGACATACTCGGCCCCAGCCTGTTTCAACGCGAACTGCACCTTCGGACTCTCCTTTTCGCTGCGTGCCACAAACACGATCTTAGCCTCCGGATACCGCTGGCGGATCAGATCGCCCAGGAACATTCCTGTCGTACCCAATCCAAAAATGACCACACGGTCAAATATCTCCTTACGGGCAATCTGTCTGGCCTCTTCTTCACCGCAATGCTCCCTGGCCATCACTACACGGAAGTTATGCGCGGATCCCAGATCCTCCATTCGTTCCCTCTGAAAGATCATGCAGGCATACGGATCCGGAAATACCAGCTTCTTGGCATATTCCAGCGGAAGCTTGCCATTCTGGACGATACCGTCCGGAATCGGCAGAAGCATGTCCGGATTGTAATAATTGCAGTCCGAAAACAGGCCGTCCGCTCCGTCGCATCCGTATTCAAAGTAACTTTCCTCTTCGGTGTAGCGTGTAGGATCATAGCTGTTGCCGCCGCGAATCAGTACGATCGCAAAGCGGTCCTGTGACGGAACATACACCACGCCTTCATGCCCATTAATCAAGCGGTTCTGTCCTGCCGGGAACTTAGCGCCAAGTTTCCCTTCCCGTCCCATCTTCATCAATGTATAATCTGTCCCGCAAAATCCTACAATGACGCTCTTGGCCAGGATTCCTTCCTTTTCCGGTTCCCCGCGCAGTCTTCTCCGCGGCGGATTCTCAATCTCCATATCCCCATATGCAATCGGGCGCAGCGGATCGTTCTGCAGATACGTTGCCTTTACTCTCATACTCTTCCTCCCATGAATATAAAGTCAGCTCCGTCAAAAATTATGACGGAGCTTATTGTTAGTCAGACTTACTTGTTCTGAATGTACTCGTCAATCGCTTTCGCGGCATTCTTACCAGCGCCCATCGCCAAAATTACCGTGGCCGCTCCGGTCACCGCGTCGCCTCCGGCAAATACGCCAGGACGAGAGGTCTGTCCTGTCGTCTCATCCGCAACGATGCAGCCGTGCTTATTCGTATCCAGGCCCTTCGTCGTGGACTTGATCAACGGATTCGGAGATGTTCCGATCGACATGATCATACAGTCAATATCCAATACAAACTCGGAATCCGGCTTCTCTATCGGACGGCGGCGTCCAGAGGCATCCGGCTCTCCCAGTTCCATCTCTACACACTTGATTCCCTTGACAAAGCCCTTTTCATCTCCCAGAACCTCTACCGGATTGCACAGTGTCTTGAAGATGATTCCTTCTTCCTCCGCATGCTCCACTTCTTCTTTACGAGCCGGCAGTTCCTCCATGCCGCGTCGGTATACAATGTATACCTTCTCCGCACCCAGACGCAGCGCGCTTCTGGCCGCATCCATCGCTACATTGCCGCCGCCTACGACCGCCACCTGACGGTTCTTCTTGATCGGCGTATCGGAACCTTCTTTGTATGCCTTCATCAGATTGACTCTCGTCAGGAACTCATTGGCCGAATATACACCATTCAACGCCTCGCCCGGAATTCCCATAAAGCGTGGCAGTCCCGCTCCTGATCCGATAAATACAGCTTCATATCCCATTTCATCCATCAGCTCGTCGATGGTCAGCACCTTACCGATTACGCTGTTGCACTCTACATCCACGCCCAGCGCCTTCAGGCTGTCCACTTCCTTCTGCACAATGCTCTTGGGCAGACGAAACTCCGGAATACCATAGACCAGTACGCCGCCAGCCAGATGGAGCGCCTCATAGATCGTTACCGCGTATCCCTTTTTCGCCAAATCTCCGGCACATGTCAAGCCTGCCGGGCCTGCTCCGATCACCGCGACCTTATGGCCATTCGGCTCTGGTCTGACCGGCGCTTCCGTCGCGTTGGCATTATGCCAGTCTGCCACAAAACGCTCCAGACGGCCGATTCCGACGGGATCACCCTTGATACCGCGCACGCACTTGCTCTCGCACTGGCTCTCCTGCGGGCATACTCGTCCGCACACTGCCGGAAGCGAGCTGGACTTAGAGATCACCTGATAGGCTCCCTCAAAATCTTCCTCTTTGATCTTACTGATAAAGTGCGGGATCTCAATCGATACCGGGCATCCCTTAACACAGGGCATATTTTTACAATTCAGGCATCGCTGCGCCTCATCCAAAGCGATCTCTTTGGTATATCCCAGCGCTACCTCCAGGAAATTCTTATTCCGAACATTCGGATCCTGTGAAGGCATCGCATTCTTCTGCAAAGACATATTCGACATGATTACTCTACCTCCTTCTTGAACAGATTGCAGGTCTCCTCATAGGCATGTCTTTCAAACTCTTTATACATACCGCCGCGAGCCATCGCCTCATCAAAATCCACTTCATGGCCGTCAAAATCCGGTCCATCTACACAGGCGAACTTAGTCTTACCGCCTACGGTTAGACGGCAGCCGCCGCACATCCCCGTTCCGTCGATCATGATCGGGTTCATGCTGACGATCGTCTTGATACCGTACTCCTTGGTAAGCTTACATACAAACTTCATCATGATCAGCGGGCCGATCGCGATAACTTCATCATACTGCTCTCCGCTCTCAATCAGCTGCTGCAGCGCATTGGTAACAAGGCCCTTTTCTCCATAAGAACCGTCGTCCGTCATCATCACCAGCTTGGAACTGGCTGCCTTAAACTGATCCTCCAGGATCACGAGGTCCTTATTGCGGAATCCCACAATGGCATGAACTTCTGTTCCCTGATTGTGCAGCTTCTTGGCTATAGGATACGCAATCGCGCAGCCAACGCCGCCACCGATTACCGCGACCTTCTTCAGGCCCTCCGTATGAGACGCGACACCCAGCGGACCTACAAAATCGTGAATATATTCTCCTTCATTCAGATGGTTGAGCTTTGCGGTTGTCGCGCCCACGATCTGAAAAATGATCGTAATCGTTCCCTTTTCCCGATCAAAGTCCGCCACTGTCAACGGAATCCGTTCTCCATCGGCATCTACACGCAGAATGATAAACTGTCCCGGCTCTGCCTTTTTAGCGATCAAAGGCGCTTCCACTTCCATCAGCGTGACCGTAGGATTCAGATTCTCTTTTCTAACAATCTTATACATGTGCTATCACTCCTATATATTGGTCTCTTCGGCATCATCTTCATTTTACAACATCACCTGCCAAATATCAAGCCTACAGCAGAAAAAATACAACAGATGCAGCTCATTTTAAATCGTAAACCCAATTTTCTCCTTCTTGCCGATAAAAGAATTCACTAATTCCATCCTCCGTAAAAAGGCGCAGCGTCTCCTCCATATGGAAAGCCAGCTTCAGTTCAGAGATCTTATCCATATCCGCCCACCAGACCTCTCCCTCTTCCGATGATTGCAACGTTCCTCGAAACTTCGCCGCCTTATATAACAGAACAACGTATCTTGTACCATCTTCTTGCCAATCCTTGATTCCGCATATCTGAGGGGACTCAATCGTCAATCCTGTCTCCTCCCAGACCTCCCGTATCACCGCATCCGTAAAGGACTCTCCCAGCTCTACATGACCTCCCGGGAATGCGACTCCCGGCCAATCTTGTTTTTTCCGGTCGATTACCAGGACCTGATCCCCGCTGCATACCATACACATATTGGTAAATTCTACATCCTCATGCATTTCCATTCCCTCCTGACTGCTTATATCATACCACAAAAGCAACATCCGTGCACATTCTTTTTCACATACCTCCCGGGACTGGAATAATCCCCTGCCGCATGCTATACTATAAAAGGAGGTGACAGTACAATGAGGCATATAAAACATCAAAGACAGATCCAGGCTTTTTTAATCGAAGAATTCGACGAAAGCAAAGGTGCGGCATTATTCCGCCTGCAGGAAGAGACACTGGACGCATTGCTCAAATCTGAAAAAACATATCCAAAAGCCAGATGAAAACACTACCTCAGATGGTTTTGCCGTGCATCGCGCTGTACAAGGCTCTGACCGCTTCTTCCGAAGAGGACGCCTATGCATTCACACGAAAAATACATGCTGAGTCGGTGCGAAGAACCATGCCTCCACCGCAAAAATGGAAGCAGTACCTGGATTTTATTTACAGTCATATATTCCTTAGGATCATGCGCACATCCGACTTATGGAAAAGTGATCAGGCCCATCACAACGATTCCTTTGACGTTACGATTCATGCGTGCCTCTGGCATACAGCCTGTATTCCGCATGGCTGTGCCGTCTTTTTTGCGACGCTGACAACGTGACATATGGCAACCTGAAAAAAACAGGCTTTACCCGTACTCAAACCCTGGGATATGGCGTGGACTGCTGCGACTTTCATTTTTTCAAATTATCAATAGTATTTTTTAATATGGTTGTGTTTTAGTGTGTTCCGGCTCGTACCATTGCGAAAAAGTACGGTAAATACAAGGCTTTTCTATATATCGAGGTGCAAGCTGCTTGTTGTGTCTTGTTGTTTGGTGTTGTTGCGGTGTGAATGAGCTTATATTGTGTCTTGTTGATTTCCTGTTGATTTCTCTTTTTCACCAACACCAGCCCGGAACAGTTCACACCAACAGCAACAGACCCCCCCGTGGGGGATTTATGCCCCACTTCAAGAGCCGAGGGAGTTGGTTAAATATCCCCAAAGTGCAAAAGCGATTTAATAGAGAGGGTATATCTCTATTTACAGTACCATTAGTACCAAAAACAAATAATGTTATATTTATTCTTCCATGAGTGAAACCAGATAAGGACAAAACTTCAAAACACACTGTTTAGTGACAGCAGAATGGATTTTGAAGTAAAAATCTTTATTTGGAGGACGACACAATGGAAAAACTCATCACAGGCGAACGGACAGGCTTGCAGTATGAGCTTGTCGGGGACTACTATCTGATTGCCGGAGAGGACGAGCCGGAGAGCAAACCTATCGGCATATGGGGACAGCGATACTTGCGGTATCTGAAACAGCACCGCAAGGTACTGTATTCCGAACTGCTGATAAGCGGCAAGCTGAACGATTACCTTGCCGACCTAAACGAGCAAGCAGAGGAACTGTTCTCTCGGCTGATAAAACAACTTGCCGAAAAGGAGGGCGTAACGGAAGCACTCAAAGCAGAACACCTAATGCTGTGGGTACAGAAGA
>CABUPM010000034.1 GCA_902493345.1 uncultured Eubacteriales bacterium
CTGGCAACTTGTGATCCGCGGAGTTTTGTTAGCTGCAAAAGCAAGAAAACTGATCAAAAAGATCAAAAAGTGACAATTCTTATTATTGGCCCACTCCCTTCCAGAAGTCCGTCCCTCCACGAAAAATCAAGCGAAAACTATAAAATTTGGTACACTTAAGGAGTCATATTTTCTTAAAACGTACCAGAGGGCTTTGAAAAATCCAGAGAACCCCATAACCCCTCTGATACGCCCAGGAGTCTCATTCACCCAAGTGTACCAGAGGGTTTCAAGAATCCAGAGAACCCCATAAACCCTCTGGTACACCCAGGAGTCTTACTCTCCCAAGAGCCTTGGCTCCCAAGTGTATCAGAGTTTTTATGGCCCTTTTTTATGTGCAGAATTATTCGGACTGAATACGCCAGCCCTCAGCCTTCTCACGAATTTCGGTAAAGCGTTTGTACAAACCGTTCTGACGGATGAGCTCCTCGTGGGTGCCGGATTCAGCGATCTGTCCGTTGTCGACTACGAGAATCTGGTCCGCGTTTTGAATGGTAGCCAGACGGTGTGCGATGGTGATGATGGTCTTACCATGGGTCAATTCAGAAATGGCCTGTTGGATGAGGTACTCGTTTTCCGGGTCAATGCTTGCGGTCGCTTCATCGAGGATGATGACGGGGGCGTTTTTCAATATGGCCCGGGCAATCGAGACCCGCTGTTTTTCACCGCCGGACAGGGAGTTGCCACCCTCGCCGACGGTTGTGTCATACCCTTGCGGCAGTGCCATGATAAACTCGTGACAACGTGCCTTTTTGGCCGCCTCGATGATCTCCTCATCCGTAGCGTCCGGTTTGCCGAAGCGGATATTGGCGCGGATGGTATCATGAAAGAGATACACATTCTGGAAGACCATAGAGATGTTGGACAGCAGACTGTCGCAGGTAAATTCCCGCAGGTCGTGATCGCCCATGCTGATACTGCCGGACTGCGGATCATAGAACCGCGCGATCAGGCTGCACAGAGTGGTTTTACCAGAGCCGGAAGGTCCGACGATGGCAGTAGAAGTCTTCTCCGGAATGGTGAAGCTGACATTCTTGAGTACCTGGCGGGAATCGTAGGCGAAGTTGACGTTGTTCAATACAATGTCATGGTGTGTGAGAGCAATCTCCCGGCCGCCGGCATCGATCAGGCTCTCGCCCTTTAAGGCGTCAAGCTGATCCATGGCATCGTCGATGATGCCAAGGGTATGGGCGCTGTCGCTGATGGGCTCGAGGCTCGAAAAGATGCTGAACGAGAAAAATACAAACATCAGCATCATGGAGAAGTCCATCTGTCCGGCCAAACACATGAGGGCGGAAGCCAGCGCAAGGCCGACGCTGCCGTATTTGAGAGCAAGCAGGTGCAGAGCGTTGCCGGGTACATATCCCCATTCAATCCGGAGATGGATACGCTTGCTGTCGCCGATCGCTTTGGTAATGGCCTCTATGGAGGCGCCGCCTTTGCCGAAGGATTTGACAACGGAGAGACCGCGGGCGTATTCGATGACCGCGTCGGTCATATCCTTATTTGCCTGGGCCTCGATCGGAGCATGAACACGGCTGTAATGGGAGATGACCAACAAAAAGCAGAAGGAGAGGGCGGCTGCGGCCAGGGCAATCAGAGGCGTCAGGGGACTGCATAGGGCGAGGCAAAGGAAGATGACGAGAAAATTCAGATACCCGCCGACAAAGTTATCGATCATACGGATGCCCATGTTCTCCAGTGTGGAGAGACCGGTAGTGATTGAGCTTAGGATATTGCCAGTGCTGACCTGCTGAAAGTAACCGAGGGATACACGTTTCAAGGCGTCGCCCACTGCCAGACGGTCGCGGGCTGTCAGCTGGTAGCTGATCGGTTCCTGGAGCCTTGCTCGAAAATAGTCAAACAGAAAGCGGAAAATACGAGAACTACCTGTATCACGATGCTTTTCCAGATCCATGAAGCATCGAACGCCGTTCCGGAGCGCTGTGCCTCGATCAGCTGGCCGATGGTATAGGCAGCCAGCGCCAGGGGCATGGCCGTGAAAATATGGGAGAGAAAAGTCATAACAAAGCCCAGATACAGATTCTTCTTGAATTCGCCGCACCAGTCGATAATGCGTTTTATAGTCTTAAACATGGATTATGCCTCCTTTGCGGCAGCGGATACCGCCCAGTTTCTTACGCTGACATGTGCCTGCCACAAATCACGGTATAGCGGACAGGTCTCCAGCAGTTCTTCCTGTTTGCCCTCGGCAAGGATCTGACCGTCTTTCAATACGACAATAGAATCAGCGTTTTTGATGGTGGACAGACGGTGGGCAATGACCAATAAGGTTTTGCCCTGGGTCAGCGCGGCGATACTCTTCTGAATCTTATCCTCGTTCTCCGGATCGGTAAAGGCTGTCGCTTCGTCCAGAATAACAATGGGAGCGTTTTTCAGCATCATGCGGGCAATGGCGATGCGCTGTTTCTCACCGCCGGAGAGCCGTTTGCCTGCTTCGCCTGCGGGGGTATCATAGCCCAGCGGAAGTTTTTGGATAAATTCTTCGCATTGAGCGGCTCTCGCGGCCGCTTTGACCTCCTCATCACTCGCCATGGGATTGCCGAGTCGGATGTTTTCCAACAGGGAGCAGCGGAACAGATAATTATCCTGTGTGACAAAGCTCACATATTCGGACAGTTGAGAGAGCGGCATATCTTTGATGTTTACACTGCCGATGGTGATTGCGCCGGATGAGACATCCCAGAATCTTGCGATCTGCTTGGCCACGGTGGATTTGCCGCTGCCGGAGGGACCGACAAGGGCGGTGAAGCTGCCCTCCGGGAGCTTCAGGCTGACGCTATGCAATACTTCGTCCGCTTCCTTACCGGTATAGGAAAAGCGCACATCTTTCAATTCAACATCCACGTGCTGTACATCGGCCCGAGCCGCAGGTTCCGGCAGCTCCGGCAGCTCAAGAAACTGTTCCAGATTTTCCACGGTAAATTGGACCTGACGCATGTTTTCGGAGAAGACCTCCAGCTTGGCCAGAGAGCCGACCATGGAGATCGACAGCATCACGGCCAGTGCGGCCTGAGCCGATGTGATAGCGCCGCCGTTGGCCAGGGCCAATGCAGTGGGCAGGGTGCCGATCAGTGTCGAGGGAAAGAGCGCGAAGCTCAGCTTCATGGTGGCGAAGGTGGAAGTGAGCCATTTTACGACAAAAGTACGGAAGTCCGTGATTGCCTTGGCGTATTTTTCATAGGAGACTCCGGCGCGGCCGAAAGCCTTGATGACCTCGATGCCTTCTATGTATTCTACAATCGTACTGTTCATGGCGTTGGCCGACTGATCATATTTCTCAAAGTTTTTGCCGCTGATCTTGAAGGTCAGTCCCATGCACAAAAAGGATAGCGGGAAGGTTACAAGAGAGGCCAAGGCCAGACGCCAGTCGATCATAGCCAGAGCCGCGATGCTCACAATGGGGAGTACGATATGACCGGCGCCTTCGGGGATCATATGTGCCAGCGGCGGCTCAAGATTCTCAATCTTATCAACCATAATATTCTTGATCTCACCGATAGTGTGATCTTCCACATCTCCCAGAGGAGCGCGCAGAAAACGATCGGCAAGCCGCAGGCGCAGAGCCTCGAGAATCGTGTAGGCCATACTGTGAGAGATACCGGTCGACAGGCTGAATGTCAGGATCTTCAGCACATAAGCGGCCAGGGCGGCAAGGCACCATTGAAGGACAGCTGCAGCGGTGGCCGTACCGGCAACGAACAGGCAGATCAGCTCATACATGCAATAGAATGGCAGCAGCCCTGAAATGACGGACAGCACGGACAGGAGGATGGACACGGTCATTTTCTTCTTCTCATTTTCAGCATAGGAAAAGATGGCGTTCATCCAGCTTTTTTTCTCATTTTTCATAATGGGTTCCTCTTTCTCTCCGATATTCCGACGGAGTCAGTTTCATGATTTTTTTGAAAGCAACGGTGAATTTCCCGGCGTTATCATACCCGATACGGCTGCCGACTTCCGCAATGCTCAGAGATCGTTCCTTTAACAGCAGCTCTGCCGCCTGATTCATACGGTAATTTGTGAGCCAAACACCGATGGACTGACCATATACGGAACGAAAACAGGCTTTCATTGGAGTCATGGGAATGCCAAAGCGGCGTGAAAGCTCTTCCTGTGTAAAGTTTTCCGAGAGGTGTTCCGTCAGAAAATGCTTTATGGCCTCGACCTTCTCGACCTGGGTTTTATAAAAATACGGAGGCTCTTCCTCGGCTTGCGGAATGGTCATGGCGTCTAGGTACAGCAGAAGCTCTAGAATCTTTACCTTAAAATACGGAATTCGGATTTTCTCCGGGATCCGGTACATTTCACCGAAGATATGCTCAGCCTCTTTTAAGCCGTGCAGTACACGCGGATAGGAATCCAGGGAAAAGCGGGTCAGGATCGATTCCGGTGTTACGGGAAAATCCCGAACCTCATCCGACAGGGACTGGCGTGTGACGGCCAGATCGAACGCGACGGTAAGGCCGTGATAGTGGCAGGAGGGAAAGTGAAAGGCGCCGGTATGCTGCTTACGCAGATCCAGCTTCATATCCCCGGCGGCCGTATAGCCCACCATACCGTTTCCGGCTGAGTACTCCATTCGGCCCTCTCGGCAATGGTCAATGGCAAGGATCCGGTGATCCGGCACAAAGCTGCTGTTGTAGTATTCCATATGAAAATCATTAAAACAGAGCATAACGCCCGGACATACATCGTATGTGGTCATGGTTCCGTCGCCGGTATCGTTGCGGAACTGCCACACGGAGCAGCCATCGCTTTGCGCAAGCAGGACCGCTCCTTCCTGCTCAAAGGTTTTGGTGGTTTCCATGGAAGAACCCTTTCTGTGTAATTTGAGAGTTAGCTATTACTAACCAGGATATAGTATAGCATCTACGAATCGACTCGTCTATACCAAACGGACAGGAATAAACCAATTGGACAAGTATTTTTGAATGGAATTTTCAGAAAAAAAGAAGAGTCAGGATAGCACGGATGAGTGACGAAAAAAATGTGTAATAATATGGAGGGGAAAAAGGCTTATAAATAGAAGAAAGTGATCTTCCGATGCAATACAGTGAAAAAGTGATGTGCAAAATATTTATAAAATATATTTAAAAAAGTATAACTTCATACGAATATTACTTGATTTTTATAATTAATAGATGTATGATGTTTATGAGTGTCGGAGATGCATATTAATTAGGACATTCATAATTCAATCGGAGGTGTTGAAGCTATGAAAGGGTTGGCAAAAAAAATCTGGGCCATCGTGCTATCGGTTGTCTTGGTAGCAGGAGTGGTCCCAACGACAGTTTTTGCCGAAAGTACATATGGTGTACTGGCAACTGGATATCATGAGTATTACCCTACTACAAATGACTACAACAGTTTGGATAATACTAGGGCAGAGGATGGACATGGTACAGTGGTACTTACGGACGAGCATCCGACGGCTGTAGACGAGAATGTTTGGACCAAGTACAATGGATACTATGGCGGCGGGTCCCCTAAGGGCTATTCGAGTTTTATTGTGTATAATACAAATCCGGATGTGGCAACGGTTTCGGTTCAGCCCAAGACTGTTGACGGTCATGGAGCGATGGATATTACATTTACTAAAGGAACCAAGGAAGGTTCCACGAAAATAACGATAGACTTCTTTATTGATGGACTGAGTGTGGAATGGGGTATTGCTACGGATAACGATTATCATCTACTCTCGGGACAGATCGTATATAATGTAAACAATGGCGAGGGTGGCTCTGGTGAAACGGACAAGCCCAGTAAGCCTACGTTGAATGATGTTCCAGCCAATAACAAAAATGGTCATGTACTTGTAAAGTGTGTTACATATCCTAATACAGATCCTGTTCACACATATGGGGACAAGACACATGCCGGGTATATAAGTCTTGCTAATTCTACAGAGGGATGGTCATTTAGTGAAGTGGTTGCCAATGACGGATCAGATCCGGAAGTTCCGGTTAAAGATTATCCTTGGATGTGCAAGCTGGTTTTGGATTCCAGTTGGTATTTGAATAAGTACAATAAGAATTATGCAAGTACAAGTGGTACGCATTATTTAGCCTATCCCAATGAGGTGGTATATGCACGTTTCTTTTCTGATGGTGAAGAGTGGTATTATGAGACGGGAGATATGCCGCTGACCGTTTGGACAACGCATGCTACACCGGAGAAGTACACCGTAACCTATACAGATGGCGTGGACGATGAAGAAGTTTTCGCTGACCAGGTATATACTGATCTTCTGGCCGGAACTGCTACGCCCGCTTTTAATGGTACACCGAAGAGAGACGGCTATGTGTTCAAGGGCTGGGATCCTGAAGTTGCTGAGAAGGTAACAGGCAACGCGACCTATAAGGCAGTTTGGGGAGAAGACAAGAATAACAACGGCGTGGACGATAAGGAAGAGACCAAGTACACCGTAACCTATACGGACGGTGTGGATGATGAAGAAGTTTTCGCCGATCAGGTATACTCCAATCTTCTGGCTGGAACCACTACACCTGCTTTCAATGGTACACCGAAGAGAGACGGCTATGTGTTCAAGGGCTGGGATCCTGAAGTTGCTGAGAAGGTAACAGGCAACGCGACCTATAAGGCAGTTTGGGGAGAAGACAAGAATAACAACGGCGTGGACGATAAGGAAGAGACCAAGTACACCGTAACCTATACGGACGGTGTGGATGATGAAGAAGTTTTCGCCGATCAGGTATACTCCAATCTTCTGGCTGGAACCACTACACCTGCTTTCAATGGTACACCGAAGAGAGACGGCTATGTGTTCAAGGGCTGGGATCCTGAAGTTGCTGAGAAGGTAACAGGCAACGCGACCTATAAGGCAGTTTGGGGAGAAGACAAGAATAACAACGGCGTGGACGATAAGGAAGAGACCAAGTACACCGTAACCTATACGGACGGTGTGGATGATGAAGAAGTTTTCGCCGATCAGGTATACTCCAATCTTCTGGCTGGAACCACTACACCTGCTTTCAATGGTACACCGAAGAGAGACGGATATGAGTTCAAGGGTTGGAATCCTGCGGTTGCTGAGAAGGTAACGGGCAATGTTACCTATGTGGCTACCTGGGAGAAGATTAACAACAATCAGCCCAATGACACGAAGACGCCTCAGACAGGTGATACGAATAATATCATGCTGCCGATCGTACTTCTGGTTGTTTCCTTTGTCGGAATGACAGGATTGATGGCTAGCTTTCGCAAAAAGAAGAGCTAAATCCGTCCCAAGGATTCAGTAATGGAAAGGGCTTGCTGCCTGTGTAATACGGGTGGCAGGTCCTTTTTTATGGCAGCAGCAAACGAGTTGCATGGGCGAGGAATTTGTGTTATACTACTATAGTATGAGCAGAGGGCTGCCGGAAGGCGGCTTTTATATACAGCTATGGTTAGATGATGCTAACCGGCGCGGATGAGCTGGAGGAGAGATACAATGGAAGACAATGCGAAGATATTACGGCTGCGGGTGCTGCTGTGCTTTCTGCGGTTGGCGCCGGAAGAGTGTACGGTGACCGCGATCGCGAGGACACTTGGTGAGGAGAAATATTCTGTCAGCCGTGCGATTGCCTCTCTGGAAAAGGAGGAGTGCGTTAGCCGTGAGGACGTACGCAATCCACGGCTCACGGAGAAGGGACGCCTTATGGCTGAACAATATTCAGAGCGGTTGGAGATTACGCTGAACCATCTGCTATATGAGGGCGTGGACATGGAGAGCGCCAAGAAGGATGCGTTTGTCTGGGCGCTGTACTGCACGGACAGTACGATGGAGGCCGTGCGGGCCACCGAGGAGCGTTACCGTGTAAAATACGAGCTTCGGAATCAGAAGCGTTTTAACGGTGGGACTCTCTGTAAAAAATTAAAAGACGGCTGTTATTCGTTCCCTTTTCTGATTTTCCGGGAGCATATCAAAAACGGAAGCAATCTCTCCATGGCGAATGAAGGTTTTGAGCATCCTTGCAGTCTGTATGTGAAGAACGGTATAGGGACGGTACAGCTGCGCGCGGTTCCGATATCAGCCAAATCCCCACACAGTGGTATGCGGATGAGCGGCCGGGTGAAGAGCATCCGGTATTTTGATGCCGGACGGTATATCAGTGCGGAGTCCAATGGACAGATCTTTTCCTTCCCGGCAGAGGTACTGCAATTTGTCAATGTGGGAGCGGATGCCGGACAGATTCTGCACGGCAGCGTCTGTCTGCAGATGGAGGCCTCGGTCGGCCCGATTCATATGCCGGATTCTACAGCGATTTTCAGCATGTTGATATGATGAAAAATGTTGCAGCTGTGCAACAACAGGAAAATGCCGTTTTTTCAGGACAATCAGAAATGAGAAGCACGGAAAAGTGTCGTTTTGTTGCAGAGGTGCTACAAATCCATGGTTTCACAGAGAAGAGGGATATGTTACAATACATATATTAGAAGAAGAGTCCGCCGATGCGGACCTTTCTTTGACTGCCGGATTAGTGGCAGCTAACCGACAAGGCAGCAGAAAGGAAGCAAAATTATGATGATTAACAAAAGGCTGATCGGTATGGTCAGCGAGAGTAAGAGGTATATTGCCGGCAATGTGGTGTTTCAGTGGATCGTCCTGACCGTCAATATCGCGATGATGGCAGCGATTACAGGGCTGCTGGCGGGCCTGTTTGAACGGACGGCGGATGGGAGGAGCGTCCTGTATACACTGCTGACAGCGGCTGTCGCGGTTGCGGTGCGCTACATCTGCACGCGCCTGTCTGCCAGGATGAGTTATCTTTCCTCCAAGGCGGTCAAAAAAACATTGCGCAGCCGGATCTACCAGAAACTGCTGCGGTTGGGGGCAGCCTATAATGAAAAGGTCAGGACATCGGAGATCGTACAGGTTGCGGTGGAGGGTGTGGACCAGTTGGAGACGTATTTCGGCGCGTACCTGCCGCAGTTTTTCTATGCGATGCTGGCGCCGCTCACGCTGTTTGCTGTGCTCAGTTTCGTGAATTTCCCCTGTGCTGTAGTGCTGTTGATCTGTGTGCCGCTCATTCCGGCGGCCATTGTGGCGGTACAGCGCTGGGCCAAGAAGCTGCTCTCCAAGTACTGGGGCCAGTACACGGCATTGGGTGATACCTTCCTGGAGAATTTGCAGGGCTTGACCACTTTGAAGATCTATCAGGCTGATGAGTTTAAACAGGATGAAATGAATGAACAGGCGGAGAAATTCCGTAAGATTACCATGAAGGTGCTGACCATGCAGCTGAACTCCATTACGATCATGGATCTGATTGCCTATGGCGGAGCGGCGTTGGGCGTGATCATGGCAGCAACACAGTACGCAGTGGGACATGTAACGCTGCAGGGATGCCTCCTGATCATTCTTTTGTCAGCGGATTTCTTTATTCCTATGCGGCTGCTCGGCTCCTTTTTCCATATCGCCATGAACGGCATGGCGGCCAGCGATAAAATCTTCCATCTGCTGGATCTGCCGGAACCGGAGGAGAAGAGTGCGTCCGTACCTCAGGAATGCACCATTCGCTGCGAGAATCTGCGCTTTTCCTATGAGGAGGACCGGGAGATCCTGCACGGTATCCAGATGGAGTTTCCCATGGGAGGTTTTACTTCGATTGTCGGAGAGTCCGGGTGCGGTAAATCGACTCTGTCCGCGATCCTTATGGGACACAATCAGGGATACACAGGCTTCGTCACAGTGGGCGGCGCCGAACTTCGGGAGATCCGTGAGGAGAGCCTGCTGAAGAGCTTTACCTATATCAGCAGTCAGAGCTACCTGTTCAAGGGAACCGTTCGGGACAATCTCGTGATGGCCAGTCCGGAAGCGGACGATGCGCAGCTTTGGAGCGTGCTGGAACGGGTCCATCTGGCATCGTTCTTGAAAAGTGAAAAGGGACTGGATACCCTGTTGAACGAGAAGGCCTCCAATCTGTCCGGCGGCCAGTGCCAGAGGCTGGCGTTGGCTCGAGCGCTGCTGCATGACAGCCCGGTGTATATTTTTGACGAGGCAACCTCCAATATTGATGTAGAGAGTGAGAACGATATCATGCAGGAGATTCATACGCTGGCGCAGACCAAAACCGTGATCCTCATCTCTCACCGGCTGGCCAATGTAACGGGTTCCGATCGTATCTATGTGCTGAGTGATGGCTGCGTTGCCGAAAAAGGCACGCATGAGGAGCTCTTGAAGAACGGCGGAGTCTACAGCCGCCTATGGGAGGCACAGCAGGCGCTTGAGAATTATGGAAAGGACGGTGAATGAGCATGAAAAGACGCAGTGGATTTGAGGTTATGGCACGGCTGATCGGTCTGGTAAAGCCGCTTGCCGGATATATGGTGTTGGCGGTGGCGATGGGCTGGGTCGGACATATGACGGCGACCTTTATTACGATATTCGGTGCGTATGCAGCTGCGGATCTGATCGGGATCGCGACGCCGTTTTCTCTTCATTTTATTTTCATTTCAGTATTGCTCTTCGCGCTGGTGCGGGGAGTGCTGCGCTATGCCGAGCAAGCCTGCAATCATTTCATTGCGTTCAAACTCTTGGCCCTGATTCGGGACAAGGTCTTCCGGGCGCTGCGGCGGCTGTGTCCCGCCAAGCTGGAGGGCAGAGACAAGGGAGACCTGATCTCGGTTATAACGTCGGATATTGAGCTGCTGGAGGTATTCTATGCGCACACCATTTCACCGGTTTTGATCGCGCTGTTCTTCTCGGCATTCCTCTGCCTGTTTATCGGAAGCTTCCATCCGCTGCTGGGCGTAATCGCTCTGGCGACCTATCTGACGGTCGGAGTCATCATACCGATGGTGACCTCCAGAGTCAGCCGCGGCGATGGGCTGAGTTTCCGCACCCAATCGGGTGAACTTGCCGGCTTTGTACTGGACAGCCTGCGTGGCCTGTCCGAGATCTTACAATACGGACAGGGGAAAAAGCGCCTGAAGGATATGGAGAACAGGGTCGACGCGCTCTCTGCGGATGAATGGCGGCTGAAGCGGACTGCTGGGAAAAATCAGGCGGCGACGCATACGGTCATTTTGCTGTTTGATCTTGTGATGCTGGCGGCAGCCGCATGGCTGTATCAAAAGGGAGAGGTGGAGTTTATCGGCGTGCTGATCCCGACCGTTGCTCTGATGAGCTCTTTCGGACCGATCATTGCGCTGGCTAACCTGGGCAGTACGCTGCAGAATACCTTTGCCGCAGGCAATCGTGTTCTGGATATACTGGAGGAGACGCCCATGGTGGAGGAGAACCATACAGGCGAAGAGATTTTTTTTACAGGGGCCGCGGCACAGAACGTCACTTTTGCGTATGGGGAGGAGACGATACTGGATGATGTATCGGTGCGGATCCCCAAGGGGGCCGTGGTCGGCATCGTCGGAAAGAGCGGCAGCGGCAAATCAACACTTTTGAAGCTGTTCATGCGTTTCTGGGATACCCAGCAGGGCAGCGTCATACTGTCCGGAACGGATATCCGTAAGATCCGTACCTCCAGCCTCCGCGAGGCCGAGAGCTTTGTGACACAGGAGACGCACCTGTTCCATGACAGTATCCGCAACAATCTGCGGATCGCCAAGCTGGATGCCACGGATGCCGAGTTGGAAGAGGCGTGCCGGAAAGCGTCCGTACACGATTTTATCATGAAGCTGCCGAAGGGGTACGATACGCCGGTCGGAGAGCTGGGCGATACATTATCCGGCGGAGAACGCCAGAGAATCGGAATTGCTCGGGCGTTTTTGCATGACGCTCCGTATATGCTGCTGGACGAGCCCACCAGCAATCTGGACAGCCTGAACGAGGCAATCCTCCTGAAGTCTCTGCGGGAGGAAAAGCAGGATAGGACGGTTGTGCTGGTGTCTCACCGGCCCTCTACCATGCGTATTGCGGACAAAGTATATTCCGTGGAACACGGAAGAATGAGTTGAGGAGAGTACAGATGGGATTCAAACGAATGATATTTCTGATCATAGGCTGTGTTTGCCTTGCGCTGGGCTGTGTAGGCATTGTTTTGCCGATTCTGCCCACGGTGCCGTTTTTTCTGGCGACGGTGTTCTGTTTTTCACAGTCCTCCCAGAAGCTGCATGATTGGTTTCTGGGTACACGGATGTATAAGAACAATCTGGAAAGCTATGTGAAGGGAGAGGGCATGACCACAAGGACAAAAGCCAAGATCCTGATCACAGTTACGGCGCTGATGGTATTCGGCTTTGTGATCATGCTGCGCAAGAATTTATATATCCCCTGCGCAATTCTGGCTTGCGTATGGGTGGCCCATGTGATCTATTTTGTTTTTGTCGTCAAGATCAGAAAGGAATAGAATGCGATGCATAAATATTATGAGAAGAACCGCGACCGCCTGAAGAAGACAATGAAAGGATTTCTGGCGCTGGTTCGCGAGGAACTGGAGGGTGTCAGCGGAAAGCCTTATGATGCCATATTGGAAGAGGTCTGGAAGATCTATGAGCGGGACATGCTGGACCGTTTCCCGTATATCGGCGGAGACGGCGCCAGCGGCACCAAGAATCTGACGGAGGCCTATATGCTGGTGGCCATGGGCGAGTTTCTGCAGGACTATGATATGACGATGGAGCAGATTGGGCATTGGATGACGCTGGCCTATGAACGCCGGATGAAAAAAATGCCCACGCTCCTTCGCAGGATCATGGGCCGGATGTTTACCAATCCGAAGCTGCTCAATAAAATGTTCTTGAAAAAGGACGCGCAGAACGCGGCCAATGCGGCGGCGCATCCCGGAAGCTTTGAGACGAAGACCCAGATTCCGCCGGAACCCGGATATGACTTCAGTTACCACAATCTGGTATGCCCGCTTGCCAATTTTGCCAGACAGTATGGGTATGAGGAATACATGCCCTATCTATGCAATCTGGACTACGTTATGTTCGGCATCCTGGGCGCGCCGCTCTTTCGGGAGCATACCTGCATGGACGGAGAGTATTGCGACTTCAAGCTGAAGGCAGACGCGGAGACGATGCCGTACTGGCCGCCGGTTTTCTCACAGGGCAAGGGATATAAGTAATCGATAGCCTCAGAATACCAGCTGGACCAGAAGCATGTAGCTGATCGTTCCGCCCGCGATGGAGAGGAGCATCTGGTGTTTCCACAGGTGAAGGGCGGCTGTGACGGCGATGGCGATCAGCTCCGGTAGGCCGTGGCTTCCGCTGAATAGCGAAACATTGCGCAGGCAATAGATGATGAGCATGGAAAAGATCGCGCCGGGCAGCATTTTGCCAAGATACTGGATGTATTTCGGCGTGGGCCGCTTGGGATTGAAGATCACAAATGGGAGAAACCGCATGAGTACGGTTCCGAGGACGCACATCGCGATGGTGATGATCTGCTGAGAGATGGTCATGAGAGCTCCTTTCGTTCGATGGGACGGCGCAGGAATGTCAGAAACGCGGTGATACAGACCATGGTCGGAATCAAAAAGCTGTCAGCGCCGAATACCAGCAGGCACAGAACGCTGGCCGCCAATCCGATATACGCGCTGATATGCCGCTTTTCCCGTTCCCATTGTTCCAGAAAAATGACAACGAACATGGAAGCCATGACAAATTCCAGCCCTTCGGTATTGAAGTGAGTCAGGCTGCCCAGAAGGCCGCCCAGCGTCGCTCCGGCGAACCAGTAGAGGTGATTGAGGAGCGTGACAAAAAAATAAAACCATCCTCGGTCGATACCGTCCGGAATTTGCGCGGTGCAGTTAATGCTGAAGGTTTCGTCGCACATTCCAAAGATCAGATAGGGCTTCTTCCAGCCCAGTCCCCGGAATTTATCCAGCATGGAGATACCGTAGAACAGATGCCGCGCCTGAATCATCACAGACATGATCAGCGTCTGAATCGGCGCGTAGGGAGCGAGCAGCATGCTGACAGCGACAAATTCCAGGCTTCCGCCATAGATGGTCAGGCTCATCAGCATGGGATACCAGAAGCTGAAGCCGGAGACATGCATGTAGATGCCATAGGTGAGCCCCAGGAATAGGAAGCCGGCAAAGATAGGGACGGTATAAGGAAAAGCACAGAGAAAGGCTTTTTTAATCTTCATTTTGAATATAGGCCTCTTGAATCATGGATTTTAGACGGGATTTCAGACTGGCTTCGGCAAAAGCGGCAGAGACAGCGTTCAGCTGTAGCTGCCGCTTTTCCTGAGTAGTCAGAGGAAAAAGGCTGAACTCGTGAGCGAGCGTGGTGTGGGAGACGGTCATATTATCGGTATTGAGCGTGACCATGACGCCGGCCTCCATTAGGCGGCGCAGCGGATACTGCCCGATATCAGGATATATGCCGGTCTGAAGATTGCTTGTGGGGCAGAGCTCCAGAACCGTCCCCCGCTCCGCCAGAAGGGCAAGAAGCGACGGATCCTCAACAGAGCGTACACCGTGGCCGATTCGGACAGCGCCGAAGCCGAGCGCCTGGCGGACACTGTCAGGACCGGCGGCTTCTCCGGCATGGATGGTAAAAGGTACATCCAGACGCCGGGCCAGATCAAAGAGATACCAGAAATCCTCTGTCGGGTACAATCCTTCAGCACCGGCCAGATCGATGGGGAGGCGGTGCCGGGCGGCCAGGAGAAGGGTGTCCAGGTTTTCCATGCGGTTTTCCGTCCCCCGCATACAGCAGAGAATCAAGGAGGCCGGCAGAGGAGAGTCCGAGAGGCCGGAGAGCGCCGCTTCCACGACTTCCGCCTGGGAAAGCCCCTGACGGGTATGAAGCTGCGGAGCAAACCGGATCTCGGCATAGATCAGTCCTTGCGAGGCCAGCTCCCGCAGGAGGCTGCGGACAGAGAATTCAATGGCCTGTCCGGTTTGCAGGAGGGAGAGGGGAAAGTCAAAGCAGGTCAGGTATTCATTCAGGTCCCTGCATCCGTCCCTTACCTGCAGCATAGCAAGCAGGTTGGAATCCTCCGGCAGGGTAAGCCCCTGAAAAGAAGCAAGGCGGCGGACGGTATCCAGGGACAGAGAGCCGTCCAGGTGCAGATGCAGATCGATCCGGCCGGATAGAGACATGCGATCCCCTCCTTAAAGTAGTATAGAATTAAAAACGAGCCAATGGAACACGGAATTCATAGTGTCCCGCATCCGGGATATAGAACTCCAGCAGACCGCGGAAGGAAGAGACACCCTCCGGCAGAGACGCCGGATGCAGGCCCTCCGGCAGGCGGACGGTATAGCGGACAGGGCAGCGGAAGCCATAATCCAGATCCATATGCAGCACATCCTCATGGATTGTCAGATCGGACAGTTCAGCGCCCATGGAAAAATGACCGGTGCTGGACAGGACGGCAGGGGCCGAGGTGTCCGGAAGGATCTTGAGCAGCGCCGCTCCGTGAGGCGGGATGGATCCCAGTGTGACCGTATCTCCGCGAGAGACGCCGCAGGTCCAGGTCTGATCCCAAAAGCTGCAGACAGTGAAGCGCTCGGCGCTCTCGCAGAAGTCGCCCAAAAGCTCCTTATCCAGCGTAATGGCGCAGGGAATGGTTTCCGTATCCGACCAGTTGATCCGTACGACCATGTGGTAATCCGGATAGGTCAAATCCACACAGAAGGGATAACGGCTGCCGTCCCAGAGATAGCGCGGATGGGGCACACCCGGCAGGGGAGGCAGAACATGGCGCAGCGCCAGCAGACGGTCATTCTCAATCGTTTTCATAGGCTCGGTAGAGCAGACCAGTCCGCAGCCCATGAATTGGTTCAGCACCGAGGTCTGCACTTCGGCGTCGTTCAAAAGGCCCAGAGACAGATTCAGTCCGTTGCGCATTTCCTTTTGGCGGCGGACCATCAGCGCGTCCGGATCGGCATCCCACCAGGGGTTCATCCAGTAGCGCAGAAGGTTTTGCTTGATGGTAAAGGGAGCGGTCTTGCCGCCCTTGCCGGTACGGACACTCCACATACTGAGAACATCCGAGCCGGTGCGCTGCGCGTTTACGATACCGATCAGCGGGTCGTAGAGGCCGCCGCACATCAGAAAGTACGCGTCCTCTCCCATCTCCCGGCGCAGAGCCAGAACAGCATTGCGGTACGCCTGCGCGATGGGGATGTCCATCCTGTGACGGGGAGCATCCGGATAGAGGACCGCGGCCCGTGTAAAGTCCAGCTTATGGTAGCGGTAGCCCCATTCCCGCAGCTGACGGTAGAGGTCGGCCGCCCACGCGACAGCGTCTTCGTTGGTGATATCCAGAACTCGGTAGATGGTTCCATTCATCGGGAACAGGCACCAGCTCCCGTCCGGATGCTTCAGAAACCATTCCGGATGCTCCTGCATAATGGGCGCACTCTCGTGCGCGATGAACGGGCTCGTCCAGATGCCGGGCGTGCGTCCGGTGCGCTGGATGGCATCCGCAAGCGCCGCCATGCCGGAAGGGAATTTTTCATTGGCGCGCCAATCGCCCAGGCTGGTCTCCCAGCCTTCATCAATCTGGAACACATCAAAGGGGATCGAACGATCATCTAGTCCCTTCAGGTTCTCCAGTACATCGGCTTCCGTGACCGTGAGTCCGTAATAATACCATGTACAGTATACAGAAGGAACCCGATTGCCCTTGAGCGCATGGTAACGTTCTGCCTTACGGAGCGCGTAGGCGTCGATGGCGTCCATCGGAGAAGCCGGACAGCTGATACGCAGAGTCTCACTGGTCAGCGCCACGCCGGGAGGCAGGAGAAGGTTGGCAATGCATGAGCTCTCCAGTGACTCAAAGGTGCGGTCGGGACGCAGTGTGAGACGAGTCTCCACAAGCATCCGGTCTCCGGTCTCAAAGGTCAGAAGGAGCTGGGAAGGAGAATCGGCGCCACCGGAGAGAAGCGTCATGGAGTCGCTGATCAGAAGAGGAGCGTCTACGCCCTCTTCCGTTCCGCCGCCGGATTCCTTGAGTGTGGCGCGGGCATCGGAAAAGGCCGCGCCGGTATCTCCAAGGCGGCAGACAGCGGGCATTTCATTCTTCAGCCGTCCGGAACGGTACAGATACCACTCCGGCCCAGGGATGGTACTCAGGGTAAGATCGGAAGAAGACAGCAGCACGATCCGGTCCAGCGGAAGGGCCTGATCCGAGGTGTTATGGACTGTGAGTGTGATCTCCGCGGAATCCTTCAGAAAACAGATATGCTCCTCCGTATAGCCGCCAGAAAAGTCCGCACGGCGAAGAGCGGTGCCATCGGCGTGTTTACGCATTTCTCCAAAACAGAGAGGGATCTTCTGGCCGCCGATCTCCAGATAAGAATCCCAGGAGAGAGCGGCATATGCGGTAGAAAAGGTAAGAGAGCCGCTGGGGGAACAAGCGGTAGAATAGATTTGCATGGGTGTGACCTCCTTTAAAAAGGATATATAAGTGTTTTTGTAGAAAAATTATATCACAGGGATAGGGACATTGCAAACAAATCTCTTCAGCAGATTTAAAATAGAAAAAGCATTGAATTTTAGCGGTAGATGTAGTATGATAGAATAGACTGGCGATAGGCTGGACAAGGATTGTTAGGATAGGGCCGGGTGTCTCGGCAGCAGAGAGGATTAGTGTGCATGTGGTCAACGAATATTGGAATTGATCTCGGAACCTCCAGTGTTCTGGTATATATACGGAAAAAGGGCATCGTACTGCGTGAGCCCTCTGTGGTGGCGGTCAATACGCAGGAGGATAACCAGGTTGTGGCCGTAGGGGAAGAGGCCCGGAAGATGATCGGCCGGACACCGAAGTATCTGACAACGATCCGCCCGCTGCGGGAAGGCGTTATCTCGGATTTTCAATATACGGAGAAGATGCTGAAGTATTTTGTAGAACGCGCGATCGGCCGTAAGTTCCTGAAGTCTGTGATCGCGGTATGCGTACCCAGCGGCGTAACAGAAGTGGAGAAGCGCGCGGTTATGGATGTAGCGTATCAGGCGGGAGCCAGCAAGGTTCATATCATCGAGGAACCTCTGGCGGCAGCGATTGGCGCCGGAGTGGACGTGTCTAAGGCGGCGGGCAGTCTGGTAGTGGATATCGGCGGCGGAACGACGGATGTGGCCGTTGTCTCCCTGGGCGGCATCGTCCTGAGCGAGTCCATCAAGGTGGCCGGAGACGTATTTGACGAGTCCCTGATCCGGTATGTACGCAAGAGATACAATCTGCTGATCGGAGACCGGACGGCGGAAGAGGTCAAGACCCGAATCGGAGAGGCGTATCACGCGGAGGACAATCATTTTATGGATGTCAAGGGACGGGATCTCGTGACAGGATTGCCAGCGACAGTGCGCATCACTTCGCAGGATACGCTGGAGGCATTTAAAGAGCCCCTGTCGTCGATTCTGGACGCGATTCACGGTGTATTGGAGAAGACGCCGCCGGAGCTTGCGGCAGACATTATGGACCGTGGAATTGTGATGACCGGCGGAGGAAGCATGCTGCATGGTATGGACCGCCTGATTCAGGAGAACATGGGGATCGACGCTTTTGTAGCGGATGACGCCATCTCCTGTGTGGCGATCGGAACCGGAAAATATGTAGAATATATGACACAAAAATATTAATTAGATTAAAGGAGAGAAGAGAGATGGCACTGAAAAGATTATTTTCATCAGAGTCCGTAACAGAGGGACATCCGGATAAGATCTGCGATCAGATCTCTGACGGTGTATTGGACGCGATTCTGGCACAGGATCCGGAGGCGCGCGTGGCCTGCGAGACCATAGTTACCACTGGTTTGGTACTGGTAATGGGAGAGATCTCGACCAAGTGCTATGTAGATATTCCCAAGATTGCCCGCGAGACCATCCGTGAGATCGGATATGACCGGGCCAAGTTTGGATTTGACTGCGATACCTGTGCGGTACTGACCGCGCTGGACGAGCAGTCCCCGGACATCGCGCTGGGAGTCAACCGTTCTCTGGAGGCCAAGAATGGCGCGACGGAGGCGGATCTGGAGATCGGCGCGGGAGATCAGGGTATGATGTTCGGCTATGCCTGCAACGAGACGCCGGAGCTGATGCCCATGCCCATCGCCTTGGCACACCGCCTGACCAAGAAGCTGACAGAGGTGCGTAAGAACGGCACACTGCCGTATCTGCGCCCGGACGGTAAAGCACAGGTAACAGTAGAATATGATGAGAACGGACATCCGGTACGAGTGGATACGGTGGTTGTGTCTTCTCAGCATGGGGAGGAAGTGGAGCTGGAGACGCTGCGCGCCGACATCATCCGCGAAGTCATTCAGACAACGATTCCAGCCGAGATGCTGGATGAGAATACCCGGTATCTGATCAATCCCACAGGACGTTTTGTCGTGGGCGGACCGCAGGGAGATTCCGGCCTGACAGGGCGGAAGATCATCGTCGATACCTACGGAGGATACGCAAGCCACGGCGGCGGTTCCTTCTCCGGTAAGGATCCGACCAAGGTAGACCGCAGCGCGGCATACGCGGCAAGATACGTGGCTAAGAATATCGTAGCGGCAGGTCTCGCGGAAAAGTGCGAGCTGGAGCTGGCCTATGCGATTGGTGTCGCGGAGCCGGTATCCATTCATGTAGATACACACGGAACCGGTAAGGTATCTGATGAGATTCTGGTAGATCTGATCCGCAAGAACTTTGATTTGCGCCCGGCGGGAATTATCCGGGATCTGAATCTGCGCCGCCCGATCTATAAGCAGGTAGCGTCCTATGGCCACTTTGGCAGAACCGATCTGGATTTACCGTGGGAAAAGACAGATAAGGTGGATGCTCTGCTGGCGAGCCTGTAAGCAGGAGCGCAATGAAAGAGTCGAATCATGTCGAAGGACTGATCACAGAGGTGATCTATGCCAACGACAATAATGGCTATAAGGTTTGCGAGGTGGAGACACCGGAAGGGGAGACTGTAACGATCGTAGGCATTCTGCCGGATCTGCAGTCGGGAGAGTCCATTCGAGCGGATGGAATCTGGAAGGAACACGCCACCTACGGACCGCAGCTGGAAGTCAGAGAGTTTGAGAAGTCTATGCCGAAGACCCGGGAAGCAATTGAACGCTATCTCGGGTCCGGTGCGTTAAAGGGGGTTGGTCCGTCCCTGGCCAAACGGATTGTCATGACCTTCGGCGATGAGACGCTGGAGATTATGGCCAGGGAGCCGGAACGCCTCGCCGAAGTGCGCGGGATCAGCGCCAAGGGCGCCAGGGAGCTGGGGGCTCAGTTCCAGGAGCAGACCTATTTGCGGGATACGATGATCTTCTTGCAGCAGTACGGCATTACACCGGCGCTGGCAATGCGGATCTACCGGCAATACAAAGAGAATACCATTACGGTCATGCGGACCAATCCCTATGCCCTGGCGGACCAGGTACGGGGCATCGGATTCCGCAGAGCCGATACCATCGCCTATCAGATGGGAATGGCGGCGGATTCGCCGGAACGGGTGCGGGCCGCGATGAAATATGCCCTGACGGAGGCTTCCGGCGATGGACATGTGTACCTGTCATTGAGCGAGCTGGAGGACCGGGTGACACAGCTTACGGGAATCGTGGGTATTGACGTGGATAATACCAAGCTGCAGCTCGTGCTGGACGGTCAGGTCGTAGAAAAGACCGTGGACAGACAGCAGGTTCTGTATCTGGCTCCTTTTTATAAAGCGGAGATGCAGACTGCGCTGCGGTTGGCAGAGCTTGCGCAGGCAGAGAGTCCGGAGCCAGAGAAGATGGATGAGGAGCTGGCCAGAGCGGAGAAAAAGCATCAGATTACATTGGCCGAACAGCAGAGGCTGGCGGTCCGGGAAGCGATGAATCATGGTGTGATGGTCATCACGGGCGGACCGGGAACCGGTAAGACGACGATCATCAACGTGTTGCTGGACATTCTGGAGGAGCGGGGCGAAGAGTATTTGCTGGCGGCTCCGACGGGTCGGGCGGCCAAGCGGATGAGCGAGGCGACCGGCAGGGACGCGCAGACCATTCACCGGCTGCTGGAGATCGATTTTCAGCCGGAGGAACAGAACGCGCCGCAGTATTTTAACCGCAATGAGGACAATCCCTTGGAGGCGGATGTGATCATCGTCGATGAGATGTCCATGGTGGATATTCTGCTTATGAACAGCTTGCTGAAGGCGGTTGTACCGGGAACCCGGCTGATTCTGGTGGGAGATATGGATCAGCTTCCTTCGGTGGGACCGGGAAATGTACTGAAGGATATCATACTATCGGAGTGTG
>CABUPM010000035.1 GCA_902493345.1 uncultured Eubacteriales bacterium
GATCGCCCGCAGGGACAGCGCTATGATCGTCCTCAGGGCCAGAGAAGCGATCGTCCGCAGGGGCAGCGGAGCGACCGTCCTTATAACAACAATCGCCCCGGCGGCATGAGACCGCAGGGAGCACGGAACAATCGTCCGTCCGATGAGCTTACGATTCCGGAGGCACCGAAGGAAGTAACGACCGTAGAGAAGCCCAAGAAGACCGAGCGCATGCGCAGAGATAAGGAAAAGGATAAGGAGCGCGCCAAGAACGCGGCTCAGGATAATTTTGGCCGTAAGCATAAGAACCTGATGCCGGTTGGTGAGGACGAGGACGATGTAGTCGTCAAGAACCGTGCCAAAAAGGCCACCAAGCTGGTGCAGAAGCCGCAGGAGGTCGAGGAAGAGATCAAGGTCGTACAGCTTCCACCGGTTATGACGGTTCGTGAATTTGCCGATATGGTGAAGAAGCCGGTAACGCAGATTATCAAGAGTCTGATGCTGAAGGGCAAGATGATGGGCCAGAATGACGACCTGGATTACGAGCAGGCAGAAGCGCTGGCACTGGATATGGATATTTTGGCGGAGCCCATGCAGGAAGAGGATATCTTCAAGGAATACATGGAGCAAACCGATGCACCGGAGAGCCTCAAGAGCCGTCCGCCGGTCGTCGTCGTTATGGGACACGTCGACCATGGTAAAACCTCTCTTCTGGATGCGATCCGTAAGACCAAGGTGACGGCAGGAGAAGCCGGAGGAATCACACAGCACATCGGTGCGTCCGTTGTAAGCATCAACGGAAGAAAGATTACATTCCTGGATACGCCGGGCCATGAGGCATTTACCGCAATGCGTATGCGCGGCGCGCAGGTGACGGATATCGCGATCTTGGTTGTCGCGGCGGATGATGGTATCATGCCGCAGACCATCGAGGCGATTAACCACGCCAAGGCAGCCGGTGTCCAGATTATCGTGGCAATCAATAAGATGGATAAGCCGGAAGCCAATCCGGACCATGTCAAGCAGCAGCTGACTGAATATGAGTTGATTCCGGAGGAATGGGGCGGCTCCACGATCTGTGTTCCGGTATCCGCCAAGAACGGCGAGGGAATCGACACGCTGCTGGAGATGATTCTGCTGGTTGCGGATATGGAAGAGTACAAGGCCAATCCGGATCGTCCGGCAACTGGACATGTAATCGAGGCCCAGCTGGATAAGGGCCGCGGTGTTGTGGCGACGGCTCTGGTACAGAACGGTACGCTGCATATTGGAGATTCCATCGTTGTCGGCAAGGCCTATGGTAAGATCAAGGCCATGAATGATGACACCGGAAAAAAGGTTAAGACAGCCGGACCATCCATGGCGGTAGAGATTCTTGGATTGTCCGAAGTGCCGACCGCGGGCGAGCAGTTCTTTGTAACGCAGGGTGAGCGCGAGGCGAGACAGCTGGCTGAAAAGGTAAGCGCGAGAGATCGTGAGAAGCTGATCGAAGGAACCAAGAAGGTATCGCTGGAGAGCCTGTTCGATCAGATTCAGGCAGGATCCATGAAGGAATTGAATATTCTGGTGAAGGCCGATGTACAGGGTTCTGTGGAAGCAGTCCGTCAGAGTCTGGAGAAGCTCTCCAATGACCAGGTGGCGCTGCGGATCATCCATGGAGGCGTCGGAGCCATCAATGAATCCGATGTAACGCTGGCAGCGGCGTCCAATTCGATTATTATCGGCTTTAATGTGCGTCCGGATGCCGGAGCCAAGGCCGTAGCCGAACGGGAAAAGGTGGATATGCGCCTGTACCGGGTGATCTATGATGCCATCGAGGATATCGAGGCGGCCATGAAGGGTATGCTGGATCCGGAATATCAGGAAAAGATTACCGGACACGCGGAAGTGCGTCAGGTATTCAAGGCGTCCGGTATCGGCACCATTGCGGGTTCCTATGTGACGGATGGTAAGATTGCCCGCGGCAATAAGGTGCGTCTGGTACGGGACGGCATCGTGATCTATGAGGGCGAGCTGGAATCCCTGCGCCGCTTCAAGGATGATGTTAAGGAAGTTGCCGCTAACTATGAGTGCGGTATTATGCTGAAATCCTACAGTGACATCAAGGAAGGCGACATTATCGAAGCCTTCGTGATGGAGGAGATCAAGCGTAGCTGAGAATGAGGGCGGGCCTCCGGTTTCCGGGGGCCTGCCGGAAATGAAGGAGAGCAATATGGCAGGAAAGTCCAATGGAAGGATGGAGAGGATCAACGAGGAGGTTCGCCGGGAGCTGAGTGAGATTCTGCGGGAAGAGGTCAAGGACCCGCGGATGGACAGCCGGTTGGTATCGGTGCTCAAGGCGGATACGACGCGGGATCTGAAATACTGTAAAGTATATGTCAGCGTCCTGGGAGATCAGGAACGCCGGGATGAGACGCAGCAGGCGCTCAAGTCGGCGGCAGGCTTTATCCGTAAGGAATTGGCCGCAAAGCTGAATCTTCGCAATACGCCGGAACTGAAGTTTATTATGGATGATTCCATCGAATACAGCATCCATATCTCCAAAATGCTGAAGGATTACGGCATGGAAGAGGACGGCGAGGAGGAAAAACAATGACTCGAAGAGAGTTTGCAGAGATTCTGCAGGCCTTTATCGACCGTCATGACAGGATCATTCTGAGCGGCCATGTGCGGCCGGATGGAGACAGTATCGGCGCTTGTGTGGCAATGGGCCTGGCACTGCAGCGCCAGGGCAAGTATCCGATGATCTATTATGAAGGAGATACCGCCCGTTACGGCTGGATCGAACAGAGTCTGCCGGTACTGGACAGCGAAAGCCTGTGCAAGGCTACCTGCGGAAGGTTTGCGTGGATGATGATTGATTGCGCGGAACCAGCGAGAACCGGAGACGCGGCTGTGTGTGCCAATCTGGCAGAGGAGACGCTGTGTATTGATCACCATGTGGTGCGTACAGAGTATGCGGATTTTAACTGGATCCGCTCTGACGCGACTTCAGCCAGTCAGGTGATCTATGAGTTGTTTCAGGAGCTGCAGTATCCGATCGATCGGGCGGAAGCGACGGCGCTGTTTACCGGGATCGCTTTTGATACCGGAGGCTTCCGGCATTCTTCTATGACGCCGGAGATCTTCCGGATTGCCGGAGATCTGGCCGACCGGGGTGTGGATATCACAGGGATTATGAACGGATTGTTCCATACAAGACGTTTTGTAGAGGAACGCGTGCTGGGAGCCGTGCTGCGCAAGGCAAGCCTGCATTATGGGCAGATTGTTCTGTCGGCGATGGATGCGCGGGACTTCGCCGCGGCAGGAGGAACGAGCGACGACAGCGAGGGAGCGGTAGCGCTTCTGGCGGAGACGGCAGAGGCGGAAGCGGCCGTATTTCTGAGAGAGCTGCAGCCGGGCCTGATCCGGGTCAATATGCGTTCCAAACAGTATATAGATGTCGCGCAGGCGGCCAGAGCCTTTGGCGGCGGCGGCCATGTCCGCGCGGCGGGCTGTACGATTGCGGCTCCGATGCTGCTCGCGCAGCAGCAGGTTCTGGAGGAGCTGCGTAAACAGCTGCCGGAGGAGAAGTAAGTGGACGGAATTATCAGCATCAACAAAGAGATGGGATATACGTCCAATGATGTGATCGCGATTCTGCGGGGGATCCTGCGGATGAAGAAGATCGGGCATACAGGGACGCTGGATCCGGACGCGACAGGCGTGCTGCCGGTATGTCTGGGAAAGGCGACCAAGGCCGCGGAGCTTTTGACCGCTGCGGAAAAAGAATATGAAGCCCGGCTGATCTTCGGACAGGAGACCGATACGCAGGATATTTCCGGAACCGTTACCCGCAAGTGCGCGTATACATTTTCAGAAGCCGTATTTATGCAGGCAGTACAGGAGCTGACCGGAGAGATCTGGCAGGTGCCGCCGATGTATTCAGCGCTTAAGGTCGGCGGGGTTCGGTTATACGACCTGGCCAGAGAAGGAACCTGGGTGGAGCGTGATCCGCGTAAGATCCGCATTGAAGAGATTCAGGTGCTGGAACTGACGCCGCAGGGAGCCAGAATCCGGGTGCGATGTTCCAAAGGGACGTATATTCGAACCCTTTGTGAGGACCTGGGACGGAAGACAGGATGGCTTGCCTGTATGAGCGCGCTCACGAGGCTGCGCAGCGGCCCGTTCACGTTGGAGGACAGTTTGACCCTGGGAGAAGTCAAGGAATTGGCCCTGAAGGGAGAGCTGGAGAGCCGGATTCTGTCCGTGGAAAGAATGTTTGCGCAGGTGCCTGCCTTTACGGTGATACCGGACCAGGAGAAAAAGCTGTGTAACGGCAATCCGTTGGAGTTTTCCGGGGATCTCCCCGTAGACACCAGGATCCGCGTATATACGCCGCAGGGAAAGTTCGCGGCGCTGTACCGTGTGGAGAACAGCGGGGACGGGATTTTGTCCTGCCGGGCATATAAGATGTTTTAAGAGGGGCGATAGACATGGAGAGAATGCGATGGAATGATATCTGGCCGCAAAAGGGCCAGCCAGTCGTAGTCGCTCTTGGATGTTTTGATGGACTGCATCAGGGACACCGGGCGTTGATGCGGCATACAGAGGAGCTCGCGGCAAGCTGCGGGGCCCGCCCGGTGATGATCAGCTTTGAACCGCATCCGACCAGAGTCCTGAAGGAGCTGACGCCGGTCCGGCTGATCTATGGTTTGGAAGAAAAGGAATGGGTCCTGACAGAAAAAGAAAAGCAATGGAGTCTGGTGCTCCTGCATTTTGAGCCGGCACTCAGCAATATGGAGCCGGAAGAGTTTGTCAGGATCATATTATGGCAGAATTTCGGGGCAGCGGGTGTTGTGATCGGGGAAAACTTCCGCTTTGGCAAGGGCAATCAGGGAAATGCGCAAACAATGCGCCGTCTGTGCGCGGAGCTGGGGATACAGTGCGAGATTGTCCCGCAGGTCGAGGATGAGAAGGGAAGAATCTCCAGCACCCGGGTTCGAAAATGCCTTGAAAACGGGCAGATGCCGTCCGTATTTTATGCTGGGAAGTGTCAGTCATGGACGGGGAATCGGACACAAAGCGTTGATTCCGACCGTCAATCTCATGCTCTCTGAGGAGCGGCAGTATCCGGCAGGCGGCGTGTATGTGACCAGAACCTATACGGAACAGGGTGTGTATCAGAGTGTTTCCAATATCGGACACAACCCCACCGTAGGGGAGGGCATCAGTTTGCGCTGTGAGACCTACCTTCTGGACTGCAGCGCGGATCTGTACGGACAGAAGGTACGGGTTGAGTTTTACCGGCATCTGCGTCCGGAGTACAGGTTTACGAGCATGGAAGAGCTGCATGAGCAGCAAATGCTGGATATACAGAATGTCCGCGCATATTTCGCGGAGGAAAAGGGGAATGAATCATGAAGTACATGGGTTTGAATGAACTTCGGGAAAAGTATCTGAGCTTTTTTGAGTCGAAGGGGCATCTGCGGATGAATTCTTTTCCGCTGGTACCTAAAAACGATAAGAGTCTGTTGTTGATCAACGCAGGTATGGCTCCGCTCAAGCCGTATTTTACCGGGCAGGAGGTGCCGCCCCGCAGAAGAATCACGACTTGTCAGAAATGCATTCGTACCGGCGATATCGAGAATGTAGGCAAGACGGCACGTCATGGTACGTTCTTTGAGATGCTGGGCAATTTCTCCTTTGGAGATTATTTCAAGAATGAAGCGATTACATGGTCCTGGGAGTTCTGCACCAAGGTGCTGGAGATGGAGCCGGAGAAGATCTATGTAACCGTATATAAGGATGACGATGAGGCGGAGAAGATCTGGCATGAGAAGATCGGGGTGCCGATGGATCATATTTTCCGCATGGGAAAAGAGGACAATTTCTGGGAGCATGGTTCCGGCCCCTGCGGTCCCTGTTCCGAGCTGTATTATGACCGCGGCGAAGAGTTTGGCTGCGGCAAGCCGGGTTGTACGGTAGGCTGTGACTGTGACCGCTATATGGAGTTCTGGAACAATGTATTCACGCAGTTCGACCGTCAGGATGACGGAAGCTATCTGCCGCTGGAGCACAAGAACATCGATACCGGTATGGGACTGGAGAGACTGGCGACGCTGATGCAGGGTGTAACCTCTATCTTCGATGTAGATACGATCAAGGCAATTCGGGATCATGTATGCCGGATTGCGGGCGTAGAGTATGGCAAGGAGCATGAAATTGACGTATCGGTACGAGTGATCACGGACCATATTCGTTCCATGACCTTTATGACTTCGGATGGCGTTCTGCCGTCCAATGAGGGACGAGGATATGTACTGCGCCGTCTGCTGCGCCGTGCCGCACGTCATGGCAAACTTCTGGGAATCTCCCGGCCGTTCCTTGCGGAACTCAGTTCTACAGTAATTGCCAACTCAAAAGAAGCGTATCCGGAGCTGGAGGATAAGAAGGAGTACATCTTTAAGGTGCTGCATAGTGAAGAGGAAAAGTTCTACGCGACGCTGGATTCCGGTCTGGAGATCCTGCAGCAGTATATCGCGGAGGATCAGGCGGCAGGTCAAAAGGTTCTGTCCGGCAGCAAGGCTTTCAAGCTGTACGATACTTACGGATTCCCGATGGATCTAACCAAAGAGATCGCGGAAGAAGCGGGAATGGAGATCGACGAAGGAGGATTCCGCGAGGAGATGGAGGCACAGCGTGTGCGTGCCCGTTCCGCCCGTGAGGAGCAGAACTACATGGGAGCCAAGGCGACGGTATATAATCTCCTGGATCCGGCGATGGTGACGGAGTTTGTAGGCTATGACCGTCTGCATACGGATGATTCGCAGATCCTGGCGATCACGACCGAGACCGAAGTGACCGATCAGGCAGGAGTACAGCAGGAGGTTACGGTATTTACCGATCATACGCCTTTTTACGCGACCAGCGGCGGTCAGCACGGCGACTGCGGAACGATCCGCACGGCGACCGGCGTTGTTGAAGTGGAGACGACCAAGAAGGCCATCGGCGATAAGATCGGCCATGTGGGACGAGTGACCGAAGGATATATTGAAAAGGGACAGAAGGCTGTCATGGATGTAAACGCGGCCAACCGTCTGGCTTGTGCGCGCAATCATTCCGCGACGCATTTGCTGCAGAAGGCGCTGAGAAATGTCCTGGGCAGCCATGTAGAGCAGGCAGGTTCCGATGTTACGGCAGATCGTCTGCGTTTTGACTTTACGCATTTCCAGGCGATGAGCGCGGAGGAGTTGGAAAAGGTAGAGAACGAAGTCAATCAGAAGATTCTGGAGGGACTGCCGATCCACACCGAGATTACGACGATGGAAGAAGCGCGGAAGAAGGGAGCTATGGCTCTGTTCGGCGAGAAGTATGGCGATCATGCCCGGATGGTGTGCATGGGCGACTACAGCATGGAGCTGTGCGGCGGTACGCATCTGTCCAATACGGCACAGGCCGGCTGCTTTAAGCTCTTGTCCGAGGGCGGCGTTGCGGCCGGTGTACGGCGGATTGAGGCCGTGACCGGTGAGAAGGCTCTGGAGTATTTCCGTAAGCAGGATCAGGAGCTGACGCAGATCGCGCAGCTGACCAAGGTCAGCAAAGAGAAGGCTGTGGCCCAGGTGCAGAGTCTGGTGAGCGAGCTGAAGGAACTGCAGAAAGAGTTGGAGAGTCTGAAGGCAAAGATGACGGAAGGCGCTGCGGACGACATACTGAAGAATGTGCAGGAAGTCGGAGGCATCAAGCTGCTCGCGGCCTATAAGCCGGAGCTGGACGCAGGTGCGCTGCGGCAGATGGGAGATACTCTCAAGAACAAGCTGGGCAGCTGTGTTGTTATGCTTGCGGGCGGTACGGAGAAGCTGCTGTTTGTCGTAATGGCGACAGACGATGCGGTTAAGGCGGGCGCTCATGCCGGCAATATCGTACGCACAGCAGCTCAGGTAACCGGCGGCAACGGAGGCGGACGTCCCAATATGGCGCAGGCTGGCGGCAAGGATGTAACCAAGGTGCAGGAAGCCCTGGAGGCAGCCAAGGCGTTGGCAGAGAGCCAGCTGAATCACTAAAATAACAGAAGACACGGTGCGTTTCTCAGAAAGTGGGAAATGGCACCGTGTTTTTGCGTTTATTGACGAGAAAAAGCCGAGGAGAGCCAGTTTCGGAAGAACTGCCCCAGGATTTTCCATAGATTGCTCTCTTCGACATCATTGGCAGCGACAAGGGGCAGGCTTCCCACCTCTTCTTCATTTTGAAAATAGGTGATGGTGCCCAGCGGATCGCCGGCCGCAACCGGAGCTTCTATAGAGGGCGCCAATTCGATGCGGGTCGTCAGGGAGGGCTCGGATGCCGAACCTTTGAGGGTCAGATAAGAGAGATCCCCGTCCACCAGTGCGGTTACATCGCTCTGCATTCCATGGTTTACCCGGACACTCCCCGCGGATTGCCCGTTTGTGGGGACAGTCTGGAGTGCGTAGAAGCCAAAACCATAGTTGAGAAGGGCGGAGACATCGGTGGAACGCTGATCCTTCGTCTCAGCGCCCATGATGACCGCAATCAGGGAGAGGTCGCCGCGGGTCGCCGTCGCGGACAGAGAGTATTTGGCCAGACGGGTAAAACCTGTCTTCAGGCCGGTCATACCGTCATAGGAGCGGATCAGCTTGTTGGTATTGGCCATGTCCGTTTCTCCCGGACCGGAACGCCATACATGGGGCATCATTTCATGCCAGGTCGTGGTGTATTCCGTTACCTCCGGAAAGTTTACCATCAGTTCCCGGGACATCAGCGCGATATCCCTTGCGGTCGTCACATGCCCATCCGCGTCCAGACCGCAGGGGTTGACAAAATGCGTATTTTTCATGTTCAGCTCCGCCGCTCTCTGGTTCATCATCTCGACAAAACCTTCCTGACTGCCGCCGATGTATTCCGCGGTGGCGACGGCGGCATCATTGCCCGAGGCGATACACATCCCTTTGATCAGATTGGCCAGTGTGATTTGCTCGCCTTCTTCCAGAAGAATGGTAGAACCGCCGTAGCCTGCGGCATTTTTGCTGACTGTTACCATATCCTCCATGGTGACGCGTCCCTCCTGTACAGCTTCATAGGCCAGAAGGATGGTCATAATTTTGGTAACGCTTGCGGGCCGCAGCGGGGTATCGGCGTTTTTTTCATATAAGACCTTTCCGGTGGACTGTTCGATCAGGATGGCGGAGGGAGAAGTGATCTCTACCTCTGCCGCGTGGACGCGAATCGGCAGCCAGCCGAAGAGGAGCAGGACAGCAGTCAAGACTGCAAAGCTCTTTTTCATGGCAGTTCCTCCTTATTAAAATCCGGCCTGATTAGTATGCGTTTCGTGGAAAAATTTATACTTATTAAGAAAAAAGAAAAAGCCATGAATTATTTGTGAAATTTGAGGAAAGGTCTTGACAAAAAGGCTGCGGCAGGACTAAACTAAAGCTATATAAAAGAAAAGGGAGGCTGGAATCATGGGTTTTTTTGATAAGATCACGGACATTGTCAGTTCTACCGGAAAAGAACTGAATAAAAAGGCTAAGGATTTGGTATCTGTCAGTAAGCTGGAGGGCCAGATTGCCGGAGAAGAGGATAAGATTTCCGCGGCATATGCCAAGATTGGCGAGATGTATTATCAGGCTCACAAGGACGAGACAGAGGGACCTCTTGTGGAGCTGTGCCAGGAGATCACAACGGCTTATCAGACAATTGACCAGCTGAAGAAGGAGCTGGAAAAGCTGAAGGGCTTGCAGAGGTGTCCTGTTTGCGGTAATTCTGTCAGCATAGACGCAGCGTTTTGTCCTTCCTGCGGAGCCAAGATGCCCAAGGTCGAGGAACCCGCCGCGGTTGAGACCGCTCTAGTAGACGAAGTGGTCGCGGAAGAGGCAGAGGCTGTAACAGAGGCGGAGATCCAGACCGCATCGGAAGAAGCCGAAGAAAAGGAATAACAAGAGTAGGGTGAGAGAGCCGGACGGCGCAGTGCATGTGCCTTCCGGCTTTTTTAGTATCTTGACAAAAGAACGTCGGGGCCCTATAATGAAGGGTACGAGAGGGGGGAAGCGTATGGCGGTGGAAGTCAGATTGCCGGCCTTTGAAGGTCCGCTGGATCTGCTGCTGCATCTGATAGAAAAGAATCAGGTGGATATCTACGATATACCAGTGTATGAGATCACGCAGCAGTATCTTGCGTGTCTCGACGAATGGAATAAAAAGAACATGGAGATTGCCAGCGAGTTTATCGTGATGGCGGCAACCCTGATCAACATTAAGGCCAAAATGCTCCTTCCGGTGCAGAAGGAAGAGGCTGAGGAGGCGGAAGATCCGAGAGAAGAGCTGATCCGAAGGCTGTTGGAGTACAAGCGGTACAAAGAGGCAGCCGCCGAGCTCAGAGAGAGGTTTCCGGATCCGACACGGCTGTGGCTGTGCCGCGGCATGGAGAAGCTTCAGCTGCCGCCGCAGATTCCGCCGATTGCGCAGCTCCTTGCGGGAATGGTGCCGGAGGATCTGTACGCGTTATATGAGCGGGCGGTTCGAAGCCAGAAGGAGAGCATCGATCCGCTGCGTTCCACATTCCGTTCTGTTGCCAAGGACTCTTATACCATTGAGGAGAAGATCCAGGACTTGATGCGGACGCTGGATGCGCTGCAGTCGGTCAGCTTTTACAGCCTGCGGGAAAAGAGCCGTTCCAGACAGGAGGAGATCACATATTTCCTGGCGATGCTGGAGCTGAACCGCAGCAGTCTGGTATATCTTCAGCAAAAACAGCAATTTGCCGATATCATTATGTCTCCGCGCAGGGATTCCGGCGAACTTCCGGAGGCAGCGGCCGACAGGGAAGAGCCGGCGTATCCGCAGGCCTATGTACCGATTCCGGAGGAGATAGCGCCGGAGGAGATAGCGCCAGGGGAGCCAGAGAAAGCGGAATCCGAGGAGAGGACGCCGGTGCTGGAAGAGACCAAGTCAGAGGAACCGGAGCAGGAGGCAGAACCTGTACCGGTAGTAGAAATACAATTAGAGCAGGAAAATGAGATGGAGGCGCAAGCCCCACCAGAACCGCGGCAGGAGGCGGAGGCCCTACCAGAATCCCAGGATACGTCGCATCGGATTCTATTTCCTCCGGCGGTGCTGTTGGTCCCGCAGGAAATAGGAGATGAGCAGGATGGAGCAGAAGGAGAGCCAGAACCAAAAAAAGAATATGCCGCCAGTGCGTGATACAGAGGGCAAGGTGCAGGTCCCGCAGGAGTTATGGGAGCAGGTCGCGGAAGCGCTGCTCTTTTCAGCGGGAGACAGCATTGCCCTGGTACACATCGCGAAGACGCTGGGCGTGGATCAGCGGACGGCGCAGGATGTGATCGAACGTCTGGCGGCAAAGTACGATGAAGAAAAGAGAGGAATCCGGATTATTCCGGTTGGCAGCCGGTATCAGATGACTAGCCGTCCCGAATACTATCCCTATATCGGGAGGATGTTTCAGGCGGCGGCTGAATCCATCAGTATGACGGATACGCAGCTGGAGACCCTGGCAATCATTGCGTATCGTCAGCCGGTGACCAAGCTGGAGATTGAGGAGGTCCGAGGGGTTCGGTCCGATGCTGTTGTAAACCGTCTGGTGGAGTATGGCCTGATTGAGGAAAAAGGCCGGCTGAAGGCGCCGGGACGCCCGATTCAGTTTGGGACGACGGATGAGTTTTTGAAGTTTTTCGGGCTGACAGATCTTCAGCAGCTGCCGCATCTGAAGGAGGCAGCTGCACAGGCCGTTCAGGATGCGGAAGGGCAGATGGATCTGGCCGATCTGCAGATTTTGGAGGAACATGAAACGTGATCAAGCGAAAAACAGAAGAGTGGATGACAGGCTGGAGCTTTGCCTATGGCAGTCCGGAGAATTTCCAAGCGGTTGTACTTCCGCATGATTGGGTGATTGATACCTCGCCTATGCCGCAGATGGAACGAGGCAATACGCAGGGGTACCGGGATGGCAGCGGCATCGGTTGGTATCGTAAGAGCTGGAGCATGACGCCGCAGAAAGGACGCAGATACTTCCTGGATTTTGACGGTGTTATGGAGAACAGCACTCTATGGGTCAACGGACAGGAAGCAGGGGGACGCAAGTATGGATATAGTCCCTTCCGGCTGGAGATCACATCCTCTTTAAGAGAGGGAGAAAATGAGCTGTTGCTCCGTGTAGATGCTTCTGCCAAGCCAAGAGACCGATGGTACAGCGGCGCGGGAATCTACCGGACGGTTCGATGGATCGAGACGGGAGAGCATTGCTTTTCTGAAAAGGATATTGTGATCCGCACTGCTTTTGAAGGAGACTCTGCCTGGGTGGAGGTGGAGACAGGACTTACGGAAGAGGTCCATGCGGTACTGGAGGGCGTAGGTGAGGACAGCTCCCAGGAGGGATGTGTACGGATTCATGTGCCGGAGCCGCACCGCTGGTCTGCGGAAGATCCCTACCTGTATACGCTTCGGCTGGAGAGTGCGGAGGATGCGCTGGAGTATAAAGTGGGACTGCGCTGCGTAGAGCTTCGGCCTGGGCAAGGTCTGTACATCAACGGAGTACGGACGATTCTGCGCGGAGTGTGCGTACATCAGGATATAGCCTGCAGAGGCATTGCCGCCAAAAAGGAACTCTGGGAGGAGCGGTTCCGTCTCCTGAAGCAGATGGGCTGCAACGCGATCCGGCCGTCCCATCATGTATACAGCCGGGAATTCCTGGATCTGTGCGATACGATGGGCTTTTACGTGTATGAGGAGTGCTTCGATAAATGGAAGAGCGGCTCCTATGCCCGGTATTATGAGACAGAGCATGTGCGGGATGTAGAGGCGATGATCTGCCGAGACCGTAACCGGCCGTCGATTCTGTTCTGGGGTGTAGGAAACGAAGTAGAGAATCAGGGCCAGGATTCCATGCTGGAGATTCTAAGGGACCTTACGGCATGCGCGCGGCGCCTGGATCCGACAAGGCCCGTATCCTATGCGATGAATCCGCACTTTAAGAAAAAGAGCGGAATCGATGCCTCTAAGGTTCAGGACATTCAGAACTTTGTGGATGAAGTGGATGAGAGAGAGATCACGGATCCAGAAGAAGTGATTGAGCGGATCCGCAGAATCGGAGAGTATGTGGATTTTATTTCCGGCAATTATCAGGAACAGCGGTATGAGCTGATTCATCAGGCAATGCCGGAGAAGCTGATTCTGGGGACGGAGGTCTATCAATATTTTGTGGGAGATCTGCGGCAGCTGCAGAACTATAACGAATACAATCCGGCATTGGTGCCGGAGCGGTACCCCTATGTGATGGGCGGTATGATCTGGACCGGAGTGGATTATCTGGGAGAAGCCGGACCATATCCCTCCAAGGGGTGGACGGGCTCGCCAATTCAGACCAACGGTGTATGCCGTCCCATGTATTATTGGCTGAAAAGCTACTGGAATTCGGAACCCATGGTGCATTTCGCGGTAATGGATTATTCGCTGCAGGATGAATGTACTAAGGAGCCGTGGGATACGCCGCCTTATGCGGAGCATTGGCAGTTTCCGCAGTTCCAGCGCACGGTACTCCCTTACCGGATCGCGACCAACTGCGATGAGGTACGGGTCTACCTGGATGGAAAGTGCTATTATCCGCCCCGTCCTGAGCGCAATGAGATCCGGGGGTTCCTGCCCTGGAAGCCGGGCGAGATCCGAATTGTCGGATATATACAGGGGAAAGAGGCCTGTGAACACAGGCTCGTTACGCCGGGACCGGCCATACGCCTGAAGGCAGAGGAGGGCGAGATCTGTCTGAGCGTGCCCGGAGGATATGAAAAGCTGTTTCGGGTAGAGGCAGTGGACCAGGAGGATCAGTTTTATTTCCGGGAAAGCGCGCTGGTGAGATTCTCAGTAGAGGGACCGGCGGAGCTTGCGGCGGTAGATAATGGAGATCTGACAGGAAACGAACCTTACGCTTCCGACCGGGTGCATCTGTACCACGGCAGAGCGGCGGCGCTTCTGCGTTTTACCGGAGAGAGCGGACGTGTGGTTTTGACCGCGAATGCGGAGGGTATGTACCCTGCGAGGGTGGTTATCAATATAGAAGGAGTGTGAATGATATGTTCTACATAGGAATCGATTTGGGGACATCGGCTGTGAAGCTGGTGATGATGCAGGGAGATGGGACGATTGTCCGGATTGTCTCCAAGGAGTATCCGTTGTATTTCCCACATCCGGGCTGGTCGGAGCAGGAGCCGGAAGATTGGTGGAAGGCTGTGCAGGAAGGCCTGCAGGAGCTGCTGCAGGGACAGGACGCGCAGCAGGTAGCCGGTATCAGCTTTGGCGGGCAGATGCACGGATTGGTTGCGCTGGATGCGGAGGATCATGTGATCCGTCCGGCGATCCTGTGGAACGACGGACGAACCGCGGAAGAGACCGATTTTCTGAATACGGTGGTAGGAAAGGCGACGCTGTCCAAGTATACGGCCAATATTGCCTTTGCGGGTTTTACCGCACCCAAGATCCTGTGGATGCGCCGCAATGAACCGGAGAATTTCAACAGAATCGCCAAGATCATGCTGCCTAAGGATTATATCGCCTATAAGCTGACAGGCGTACATTGTACGGATTATTCGGATGCGTCCGGAATGCTGCTCCTGGATGTCGAGCATAAAAAGTGGTCCAAGGAGATGCTGGATCTGTGCGGAATCCGCGAGGAGCAGATGCCCCATCTGTTTGAAAGCTATGAGACGGTCGGTATGGTCAAAGAAGACGTTGCGGCTTCTCTGGGACTGAGCAGCCATGTACGGGTCGCAGCTGGAGCGGGCGACAATGCGGCTGCCGCGGTCGGAACCGGTACGGTCGGAGATGGAGGATGCAATATCTCTCTGGGAACCTCCGGCACGATCTTTATTTCCAGCAAAGAATTCCGGGTAGACAGCAACAATGCATTGCATGCGTTTGACCATGCAGATGGGCATTATCATCTGATGGGCTGCATGCTGAGCGCGGCGTCCTGCAATAAATGGTGGATGGACGATATCATCGGCACCAAGGATTATCAGGCGGAGCAGGCGGCGATCGGAGAGCTGGGACAGAACCATGTCTATTTCCTGCCGTATCTGATGGGTGAGCGTTCCCCGCACAACGATCCGAAGGCAAGAGGAACTTTTACCGGCATTAGCATGGATACAACACGGGCGGATATGACACAGGCCGTGCTGGAGGGCGTAGCCTTTGCGCTGAGAGATTCTTTTGAAGTGGCGCGGTCACTGGGAATCAAGATCGAGCGTACTAAGATCTGCGGCGGCGGAGCCAAGAGTCCGCTGTGGCGGAAGATCATGGCCAATGTGCTGGGAATTCCGGTGGATGTTCCGGCTTGCGAGGAAGGCCCCGGTTATGGCGGCGCAATTCTGGCGGCCGTTGCCTGCGGAGAGTATCAGAGTGTGGAGGAGGCCTGCGGCAAATTGATCCGGGTCGTATCCACACAGGAGCCGGAGCCGGAGCTGGTGGCGCGTTATGAAGGACGCTATCAGACCTTCCGTAAGATCTATCCCGCACTGAAGGAGCTTTTCCCGCAGATGGAATAAGGCACGGGATTCCCTCATAGATTAAGAGAAAAGGCTTGGGGGAAACGCGGGCTTGAAGAGACGGCTTATATGGCTTGGTTGTATTTTGTGGATATTGGCTCCGTCACTGCCTGTTAAGGCGCTGGCGGAGCCAACGCTGAATGCGCTGTCGGCTGTAGTGATGGAAGCCTCCACAGGACGGATTCTCTATGAAAAGAATGCTTATGAGGAGCGGCCCATGGCCAGCACGACCAAGATCATGACGCTTCTGGTGGCATTGGAGGCGGACTGCGGAGAGGAACTGGCTGTGGTGAGCGAGCTTGCGGCGAGGCAGCCGGAAGTACACATGGATATGCGCGCCGGAGAGACCTATCGGATGCGGGACCTGTATTACGCAATGATGCTGGAATCCTGGAATGATACGGCGGTCGTGATCGCGGAGCATATCAGCGGTTCGGTCGAAGCCTTCTGTGAGCGCATGACGGAGCGGGCGGCGGAGATCGGAGCGCTGCATACGCAGTTCAAGACGCCCAACGGTCTGGATGCCGAAGGGCATTATACGACAGCGGCCGATCTGGCCCGGATTATAGCGTATGCCATGCGGAATCCGGAGTTCCGGCAGATTACGGCGACGCGCAGCTACACGATCCGTAAAGAAGACGGCAATAGCCGTACGGTAACCGTGCGCAGCCACAATCCCATGCTGGATGCCTATCCAGGGACGACTGGAGGCAAGACCGGTTTTACCGGCCAGGCGGGACTTTGCCTTGTAAGCACAGCACAACGGGACGGTGTAGAACTGGTCTGCGTCGTATTGGCGTCCGGCTGGCCTCCGCATTCTTCCTACCGAGTGGCCGACAGTAAAAAGCTCCTCGATCTCGGATTCGACAATTTTTCTTTTCAGGTATTGGTACAGGCAGGGACCTTAATGGAGGAAGCGGTTGAGGTATCCGGCGGGACGACGGATTATGTAGCGGCGCGAACCGCGGAAGAACTGAGCTATTATATCAGTACTGAGGACGAGGTGCGCCTGGTATGCAGCCTGCCGTACAGCCTGCGTGCGCCGATTGCCAAGGGAGATTCAGTGGGAGCGGTGACGGCATACGTCAACGGTGTGCCGGTAAGAACGGTTGAGCTTCTGGCAGATCAGGGATGTCAGCCCAGAGACTGGCTGTATTACTGGAAAAAGCTGTGGAATTATTTTACATATATAACAGTTCGGCCCTAGCCGGACGGGAAAGGACAGAGAATGCAGGAACAGGTGAGATTACAGAAATACATGGCGGAGGCCGGAGCGGGATCCCGCAGAAAATGTGAGGAATGGATCCGGCAGGGGCTGGTCCGGGTCAACGGAGAAGTGGTAACGGAGTTGGGGACCAAGCTGGATCCGCAAAAGGATGTGGTGGAATTCCGTGGTAAGGTGCTGCGGCCGACACAGGAGCTTGTGACTGTCATGCTCAATAAGCCCGCAGGGTATGTGACGACCAGCCGGGATCAGTTCGGACGCCCGGATGTGGGCGGTCTGGTAAGGATTCCGGGGCTGCGGCTGTATCCGGTGGGCCGCTTGGATTATCAGACCACAGGACTGCTGCTGATGACCAACGACGGAGATCTGGCATTTCATCTAACGCATCCCCGTCATCATATTTCAAGGACTTACGAGGCTCTTGTCAAGGGAAAGCCGGACAGTGAAACGATTTCCAGGCTGGAGCGGGGCGTTCGTCTGGACGACGGATATAAAACCAAACCGGCCCGTGTCCGCCTTTTGGAGAGCGGAGAAGAGAGCAGCCGCCTGGAGGTCGTTCTCTTTGAGGGGAAGAATCATCAGGTGCGCCGAATGGCCCGTGCCGTGGGGCATCCCGTACTGCGTCTGAGGCGCGTGGCGATGGGTCCGCTCCGTTTGGAGAACCTGCCGGAGGGGCGTTACCGCCGTCTTACGGAGCAGGAAGTAGAAGAACTGAGACGGGCTTCCGGTATTGTGACAGAATAAAAATCTATGAAACATCAGGAAAATAGAAAATCTGTTTTTTTGATGTTTTTTCTTATTTATAAAAGAATCGACTTGAAAGTTGACGAGGAATAGGATATAATATATTTTGGTACAAAGTTGATCGGCAGTGACGGTCATTTGTCATACATTGGGCTTCTCTGTGTCGGAGAAGTCCAGCAATATCCACAATAATTTTTTGGAGGTAGCGATGAGTACAATGGACAAGATTCAAGAACTCAAAGCCAGCCGCAGTGCGGTAGAGAAGAGCACCAAGGCTGCACGGGAGAGGATCGCGGCTCTGTTGGATCCCCAGAGCTTTGTTGAAGTCGGCGCATATGTCAAGAGCAGAAGCACGGACTTTAATGTAAAAGCACAGGATACCCCGGCAGACGGCGTGGTCACAGGCTACGGTACGATCGAAGACCGGCTTGTATATGTATACAGCCAGGAGGCTTCCGTACTGGGAGGAGCTGTAGGTGAGATGCATGCGGCCAAGATTGCCGCGCTGTATCAGAAGGCAGTGGAGATGGGCGCGCCCATCGTCGGAATCATTGATTCTCAGGGACTGCGTATGCAGGAGCTGACAGATGCGCTGGCAGGCTACGGCAAGATCTATGCTGCACAGGCCAAGGCAAGCGGCGTGGTTCCGCAGATTACAGTAGTAGCCGGTACAGCGGCAGGCGGTGCTGCTGTGATCCCGGGATTATCCGATTTTACATTTATGATTGACAAGCAGTCCAAGGTGTTTGTTTCCAGCGCGAACGCGATGGAAAAGGGTACGGCCTTTGATGATATCGCGGCAGCAGGTGTTCATGGAGCCAAGACGGGCCTGGCGGATTTCGTTTGCGCGGATGAGGCAGAATGCTTCGCTAAGGTGCGTGCTCTGGTAGATATGCTTCCGGCCAACAATGGTGAGGATGCGCCGATCTATGAGGAGCTGGACGACCTGAACCGTGTCAGCGAGGTGCTGAACGCGGTTGCGCCGGAGGACGGCAGTGGATTTGATATCGTTCCGGTACTGGCAGAGCTGGCGGATGCGCATCAGTTCGTAGAGGTTAAGGCTGACTATGCCAAGAGCATGGTCGTTGGCTTCATGCGTCTGAATGGCGGTACGGTCGGCGTTGTTGCCAACAACAGCGCACAGGCAGACGGAGAGCTGACAGCGGCAGCTTGCGATAAGGCAGCCAAGTTCATTGGCTTCTGCGACGCGTTTGAGCTTCCGATTCTGAGCGTGACCGATACAGTAGGATTTGCGGCTTCTAAGGCAGAAGAGAATGCCGGACTGGCAGCAGCAGCGGCAAAGCTTGCCGGTGCGTTTGCTTCCGCGACGGTTGCCAAGGTAAACCTGATCGTAGGCAAGGCTTATGGAAGTGCGGCTATGGTAATGAATTCTAAGGAGAGCGGAGCGGATGTTGTTCTGGCATGGCCGAACGCAGAGCTTGCGCTTATGAACGCAGAGTCTGCGGCCAGAATCCTGTATGCGCAGGAGCTGGCACAGGGAGCGGATCTGGCAGAGAAGGCAGCTGAGGCTGCAAAGCTGGCGACTCCGTATGCGGCAGCGGCAAGAGGCCTGGTAGATGACATCATCGAGCCGGCACAGACCCGCAAGCATCTGCTGGTAGCCTTTGGAATGCTGGCTGGCAAGCAGCAGGCATCTCCAGCGAAGAAGCACGGCACTCTGTAAGGAGAGGTGACCAGTATGTTAAATAATTTCCTGCTTAGCACAGGGTCAGATAACTTTATCGAGGGTCTCGGAATCTCGCTTGCAGGTATCATCATCGTATTCGCGGTGCTGCTGATAATCTGCGCTGTTCTGTACGGCTTCGGGAAGGTCTTCGCTCAGAAGCCTGCGGCCGCTCCGGCAGTAGAGCCGGCGGCACAGGAAGAGCCGGAAGAGGCAGAAGCGGAAGAAGAGAGCGAGGACAGCCTGGAGATCGTTGCGGCGATTACCGCGGCGATTGCCTGCTGCCTGGGTACAAGTACAGATGGCTTTGTAGTGCGTTCTTTCAAGCGTGTCGGTAAAAAACGCGGCAGATAATGCCGAAAATATAATTATCGGGAGGATTTATCCATGTCTAGAGTATTTAATGTAACCGTCAATGGTGCAACTTATGAAGTAGAAGTAGAAGAAGTAGGCGCTGGCGCAGCGACTGCAGCTCCGGTGGCGGCTCCTGTAGCAGCTCCGGTAGCGGCTCCTAAGGCAGCTCCGGCTCCGAAGAAGGCAGCAGCTAAGTCCGGCGCGGCCGGCAGCGTTAAGATCACGGCTCCGATGCCGGGTAAGATTCTGGATGTTAAGGTAGCAGCCGGCGCTGCGGTAAAGCGCGGTGAGGTTATCGCGATTCTGGAAGCTATGAAGATGGAGAATGAGATTGTAGCGCCGCAGGATGGTACAATCGCTTCTATCGAGACCAGCAAGGGTGCGGCAGTCGAGACCGGCGCGGTTCTGGCGACGATGAACTGAGCCTCGGATCCTGACTGAAAATACAATGATGAGGAGATAAGAACATGAATTTAGTCGCTATGGATTTCTTATCCGATCTGGGAGATGTTCTGGTCCGTTTTGTGACAGAATCCGGCTTTGCCGCGTTTTTTGTGGGAGACGGCTGGAAGTATCTGATCATGATCGCCGTAGCTTGCTTGTGTCTGTACCTTGCCATTGGCAAGGGATATGAACCGCTTCTGCTGGTACCGATTTCTATCGGTATGCTGCTGTCCAATCTGCCGTTGGCCGGCATGATGAATTCAGCGCTTCTGGAAGAGCTGCCTGCGAATGCGGGAGTTCCGGACCTGTACAACATCATGACCGATTATGTACAGGGACATCCGGCGCAGGCGGACGGTCTGCTGCGGGTATTTTATAATTTGAAGGGTATTTTCCCGTCTCTGATCTTCTTAGGAGTCGGTGCGATGACGGACTTTGGACCGCTGATCGCCAATCCCAAGAGTCTGCTTTTGGGTGCGGCAGCGCAGGTCGGTATCTTTTGTGCGTTTCTGGGCGCCTTGGCACTGGGATGGATTTTTCCGTCCTTGGGCTTTGACCTGAATGTAGCGGCATCCATCGGTATCATCGGCGGCGCGGACGGCCCGACCGCGATTCTGACGACTTCCCGTCTGGCTCCGGATTATCTGGCGCCGATCGCGGTGGCTGCGTATTCTTATATGGCATTGGTTCCGGTAATTCAGCCTCCGATCATGAAGGCTCTGACGACCAAGGAAGAGAGAGCGATTCGCATGGATTCGCTTCGTCCGGTCAGCCAGAAGGAGAAGATCCTGTTCCCGATCGTTGTTACGATTCTTGTAATTCTGATTCTGCCGGATACGGCTCCGCTGATAGGTATGCTGATGTTCGGTAACTTGCTGAAGGAGAGTCTGGTTACCCGTCAGCTGGCGGATACCGCTTCCAACGCGCTGATGTACATTGTTACGATCATGCTGGGTACGGCAGTAGGCGCTTCTGCGGAGGCCTCTACATTCCTGACTCCTCAGACACTGGGTATTCTGGTGTTGGGTGTTACCGCGTTCGCGCTTAGTACGGCCGGCGGCGTGCTGCTGGGCAAGGTAATGTGCAAGCTGACAGGCGGCAAGGTAAATCCTCTGATCGGCGCGGCCGGGGTATCG
>CABUPM010000036.1 GCA_902493345.1 uncultured Eubacteriales bacterium
CAGTGACACGAGGATTTTCAGTCCTCTGCTCTACCAACTGAGCTATCTGGGCATACAAAACAACCGACTGTTTTGTTAGCGAATTCTACTATATCACATCTAACAGAAAAAGTCAAATATATTTTTCACATTTATCATTGAATTCCGGCTGCCATACATACCAAAAGAAAGGCAAAAACCGTCCCGCCCAGCCAGCAATATCCGCTGAATGCCTCGGAGACGGTAAGCGGCTTCTGCCCTTTCTCCGCAATATGTCCCTTTAGCAGGTCCTGCCGTCCTTCTATGTAAAAGATCCGGATCAGACACCATACCGCGACGCCAAGAAGCAAAATCGCTGTAGGCAGAATCTGCCACAGGGTCTCTCCTTGTAACAGCCAATCCGAAAGATCCTTCAGCCAGGATGACTGCCACAATCCATTGCTCTGTACATACGCCAATAGGATCTGTGCCCCGTTGATAATCAGGTGTGCCAACATGGCCGGCCAGATAGAATCCGCTCCCATCACAATCATGGCGCATAAAAAGCCGAAAACCGCCGCGTAAACTGCCTGCTGCGGATTCATATGCAGTACGCCGAAGAAAATACCGCCCAGGACCGCCGCCAGATAAATATTCAGCCTCCTGCATCCGGACAGATAAATACCACGGCACAGCAGCTCCTCGCAGACGGCCGGAATCACCGCCACCGCCAACAGCGTGATGCCCAGAGGTTCTTCCATGTATTTTACCATCGAATCATTCAAGTAATTGTGAAAGAGCAGGGAGGTCAAGGATGATATGCACATCAGAAACGGCTGGATGGCCAACGCGAAGAAAATGGTCAGCACAAATGTATACCCCTTGGGCCTGCGCAGCCGCATGAGCTCCCGCGGACGCTGTCCTCTATTGGTTATACAAAATCCCACGATCGGCAGTACAAATTGTATTCCATATAATAATATATATTTTACCAGTAAAGAATCGCTCCCCAGCCACTTCAACACCGTCGACACCAGCGTACTGCCAAAGAGCATCACACCTACCATCAGCAGCGCAAATTGATTCACTCTGCGAAATTCCTGCACTCTCTCACGTCCTTTCCCATCTAGCCTATCACATTCCGCAGTGAATGTCAACGTTGACATTTTCTCTACACTTTGATACAATAAACCCGGTTTTTAACCACAAAGTGGAGATGACAAGATTGGATAATTATCAGTTTCTATTTGATATCGCCATGATTTTGTTAAGCACCAAGATTCTGGGATTGCTTACACGACGGATTCATATGCCCCAGGTTGTAGGCGCCCTGGCTGCCGGTCTGATCATGGGCCCCGCCTGTCTTGGTATTTTAACAGAAAATGACTTTATCAAGCTCACGGAGGAACTGGGCGTAATCGTCCTGATGTTCTGCGCGGGAATGCAGACGGACATTGATGAATTGAAAAAGAGCGGCAAAGCTTCTTTTATCATTGCCCTCATTGGTGTAATCGTACCGCTTCTCGGCGGCTTTCTGCTGGCATGGTTCTTCAATCGGCCAGAAAGTCGTTTTGCCTCCGATGAACGGCACAATGATTCTATTTTCTGTGCTGCTTGTCCTGGTCGCCATTCTGACCAAGGTCATCGGATGCGGACTGGGCGCCAAGCTTTGCCATTATAAAAACTATCAATGCGCCCGCATTGGCGTCGGCATGATCTCCCGTGGCGAAGTCGCGCTGATCGTTGCCAGTAAGGGACAGGCACTCGGATTGATTGGCTCCAATTTCCTGGGCCCGATTATCATCGTTGTTGTTCTAACTACCATCATCACCCCCATGCTGCTCAAACCTGTCTTCAAGATCGGACCGACCACTCCGCCGGTGGACAACACCCTGGCCAAGAACTATGAATCCGTTGAAAACATCAGCCGCCGCGGATAAATAGTTTGACTCTTTCCGGGAATAATGCTATAATGACGGTAGATATCCACAGCAATGGATATCCTACTTGAAAATATCAGGAGGTTTTATTATGGTACAACATTTTAACGACTCCAACTTTGATCAAGAAGTTTTACATTCAGACGTTCCCGTAATGGTAGATTTTTATGCTGACTGGTGCGGTCCCTGCCGCATGGTATCCCCTATTGTAGAGGAATTGGCCGGACAATACACCGGTAAAGTCAAGGTTGGTAAGCTCAATGTAGACGAAAGCTCCGCCGTTGCCCGGAAATACAATGTCATGAGCATCCCGACCCTGCTTTTTGTCAAAAACGGCCAGGTCGTCGATCAGATCGTCGGTGCCCTCCCCAAGGACAAAATCCAGCAACACTTAGAGCTATTATAAGATTCAGGTGCCTTCAGAAGGCACCTTTTTTCTGACTTTTTCGCAACATCCCCTTTTCTCTTGACAAACCGTTCTGCTCTGCGTAAAATATGAGTTTATAAAGGGGGTTTTACGATGATTAAACATATTTTATTGTGGCGGTTTCAGGATGCGGTTCGTGAAGATCCGGCGCAGGCACAGGAGATTTTGCAGAAGTTATCGGATTCTGTCTCTCACATGAATGGTCAGATTCCCGGGCTTATTCATGCGGAAATCGGCCGGAATGTGCTGGGCGGCGACTGGGATTTTGTTTTTTACAGTGAATTTACGGACCAGGCCAGCCTGGATTCGTATCAGAATCATCCGCTGCACGTAGCGCATAAGCAGATGGCCGCGCCGTATCTGGCGGCCCGGCTGGCAGCAGATTATCAAGTATAAAAGGAATGCGTAAGCCTGGATGCTCCAAGCTTACGCATTGATTTTATTCTACCGCCAGAGTTTTGCTTGCGAATTTCTGAATGTATACCTGAACCTTTTCAGCAGGCACATCATTCGGCAGGTCCTCCAGCATTCCTCCCTTGCCGCAGTCCTCGATCGTCTGCCATGGCAGTTTTGCCTTGGTGGTAAAAATAACTCGTTCTACCTGTTCCAGCGGCTGATTGTAATTGAACTCCTTCTGCGCGTTCAATGTCTCGGAGGATAAGGCAATATCTACCGTCCCCTTGACACTGTCCAGAGTCATCCGAATATCGATCCACTCCTCTGCCGGATACTCGATACACTCTCTGGGCGCTCCGCCCGTTTTGACTCTCAGCCATCCATCCGCGTCAAACATCAGGCGAATCGCTTCTTTTCCGGAGCGGTCCTCGGCCTCAATTACCAACGCCGTTCCCTGACGCAGTTTTCCAACTTTGACGCGTGTCTCGACCTCCAAAAGCGCGGCGGGAAATACGGCTCTTTCCGCTCTCGGTCTATCATAAGGATCCGCATCGCTCAGCACCAATGCGCCATCTTTTACCTCGGCTCCACACCACTGCGGAATATACAGTCCCCATTGCTCATCTGTGATTCCTTTAGCAAAATCGTCCGCTGCATCCTCAGATACTGTCCCGCAGATCGGCACCGGTACCTCTGTGACCCAGATATCTTCTTTGTTAATGCTGTATGTCAGCCACATCTTATGGTCTTCCGGACGCGGGTTGCTCTCACAAATTCCCCGCATGTACTGCGCTCCCAGATTTTTCAGTCCGCCTTCGTAACGGCAGGGGGAGATCTCCGGAACGATTGCCAGCATATCGCCAAAATCCTCCCCGTTCTCTCCGGTGACTACCGCTAATGGCCAACGATGCGCGCCGTTCCGGGATGGATTATAAACCAGAGCATACTTTCCATCTTCTGTTTTTTGTCCCCAAACCTTGGCTGTGTTTGTCTCCAGTGAATAGGAAGGCTTGCTGTCCGTCCAGGTTTCGCCGCCGTCATGGCTGCGGATTACCATGCCCTTTTTGTACACGCCCATAATATCTCCGTCCGGCAGGGTGTAATAGCTGAGGGCCTGGCCGCCAGGCGCCGTGAACAGCTCCTTATCAAACCGCTGTTCTTCCCACCACTGCTGAACTACCAGACGGTTGTTCAGATACTCTCGGCATGCCTCCACAAACTCCGCGTCCTGACTCTCTTCAAAATAAGGGAATACATCCGTATTCTCCTGTACATAGCCGCCCGGCGCGTTATACCGGATAAAGTAGATCGGCGACAGGCTCAGATCCGGGTATACCTCGCGCACGACGCGTCCGACCCCATATCCATTGTTCGGTGCGATATGGATATTGGGAGAGATTCCATAAAATGCGCTGACTAAAAGCTTTCCGCTCTTGGTCACATAGAATCCCATCCGCTGATGACAGATCGCAGGCGTCGTCTCACCCAGCTGCTCCTTGCCCGGTCCGGTGTAAGGAGCCGTCGGCACTTCGACGGAGGGGAAAACCACTTCCGGCTTACTCCAATGCCTTCCATCCTCAGAATGGCACATCAAAGTCTGTCCCGGCGGCATATGCTCCGTTTTTACATTGGATAAATACTCTACAAAAAATCTTTTATTCCACCATGCAATCATCGCGGCATGATTATATGTCCAACCATATCCGTCTCCGGACCATTCCGCATTGCGGCAGGCACGCATAATCTGATAGTTCTTGACACCAACGGCATGGCGCAGTCCTCCATCATGAAAGCGGATATCTACATCCTTACCTCCCTGAACCCGAATCCGATCGTTTTTCAGGAGTTCTTCCTTATAACTCATATGACCCTTCCTTTCTGTATCTTTTTGGTTATTGTAACATATTTTCCCGCATAAACCCAGTACCATTGTACACAAAACCTGTTCATTTCTCCACATTTACATTGACGCCGCTCCCTTATTCCTGTATAATAAGCTTGTCTTTATTATTACCAAAGGAGCGGTCTCATGGATTACAGTATATACACTCTCGCCTCCCTGTTTCTAATCTATTCTTTTTTGGGCTGGTGCGCAGAGGTTATTTTTGTCGTTCTGGACACACACTCTTTCGATAACCGTGGGTTTTTGCGCGGACCTGTCTGTCCGATCTACGGTTTTGGAATCATTCTGGTCGTCTCCTGTCTGAATCCTCTGGCCGGCACCTGGATCCGGCTGTTCTTTGCTTCTGTCGCGCTGACAACCGCTTTGGAACTGGTTGTAGGCATTTTCCTAAAAAAAGTATTTCATCATGAATGGTGGAACTATGACGAATTTCGTTTCAATCTGGGCGGCTATATCTGTCTGCGCTTTTCATTACTCTGGGGACTGGGATGTCTCTTTGTCGTCAAACTTCTTCACCCCCTGGTCTATACAGTCGTCACTATAACGCCCAAAAACTTTGGTCGCCCCCTGCTGTGGTTCTTCGGAACTGTATTCATGGTCGATCTGATTGTTACAATCTGTTCTTTCTTTAGTTATACCCGCCGGCTGAAGGCCTTACAGGCAATCGAAGAACGCCTGCACGAGCTCTCTGATGAATTGGGTATCAGCCTATGTGGCAGCGTGACTACTGTTATGAGTGTGATCGACCGGCAGCACTGGGATCCAGATCAGGAGCAGCAAGCGCAGGAGGCCCGCAAACTTCTGACGGAACGCATTCCGCTTTTGGTCAAAAAAAATCATGTGCATCAGCATATCCTGCGTGCTTTTTCTTTTTTGCACAAAGAAAAATACAAGGCGGCAATTGCTGATTTGAAGCGCTATCTGCTGCGCACTCCTTCCAAATAACTTTCCCCTTGACTTTTTACGAATAATCTCCTATTATAGACTTAGAATTTCTATGAAAGGAGTAATAATTATGAACGAATTAAAGGGAACCAAGACCGAAGCCAATCTGATGACCGCGTTTGCCGGAGAATCTCAAGCACATACCAAGTACCTGTACTACGCCTCTAAGGCGCGTAAGGACGGATATGTACAGATTGCGGAGCTTTTTGAGGAGACGGCTAAGAACGAGAAGGAACACGCAAAGATCTGGTTTAAGCTGCTGCATGACGGCATGCCTTCCACCACGGAGAATCTGGCCGATGCAGCTGCTGGAGAGAACTATGAATGGACGGATATGTATGCGGAGTTTGCCAAAATCGCTAAGGAAGAGGGCTTTAACAAAATCGCCGCTCTGTTCAACATGGTCGGTGCCATCGAAAAGACTCATGAAGAACGCTATCGCAAGCTTCTGGCTAACATCGAAGACGGTGTCGTTTTCTCCAGAGAGGGCGATATGATCTGGCAATGTTCCAATTGCGGACATATTGTTGTTGGCAAAAAGGCGCCGGAGGTCTGTCCCGTATGCGCTCATCCTCAGGCATATTTTCAGATTAAGGCAGAAAATTATTAATCAAAAGGGACCGCGAAGGTCCCTTTTTTGTGGAGGTATTCTATGAAAATCCATATTGTCCGTCACGGCGAACCGGATTATTCCATCGATTCTGTCACCCCCAAGGGGGCGCGTGAGGTGCAGCTATTGGCTGACCGCCTGTCCGCCGAGTCCATCTCGGCCTTTTACGTTTCCCCGCTGGGACGCGCTCAGGCGACCGCCGCGCCTACTCTAAAAAAGATGGGGCGTACTGCCGAGACGCTGGACTGGCTGCGTGAATTCCGGGCTCCCCTCCCCATTGTAGATCCGTCCACCGGCAAAACACGAAACAATCCCTGGGATTTTAAACCCTCCTTCTGGACCTCCGATCCCCGGGCATTTGACTCTCAGGGCTGGACCCAGATGCCGGTCATGCAGGCTGGAAATGTCGCGCAGGAAGCCGAGTGGGTCTATACCGGACTGGACCGCGTTTTGGCCAGCCACGGTTACCGCCGGGACGGCTTACTCTATCATGCCGACCGTCCCAATCAGGAAACCATCGTCTTTTTCTGTCACTTTGGCGTGGAGTGCGTGATGCTCTCTCACCTGATGAACGTATCTCCCATGATTCTATGGCATCACTTCTGCGCATTGCCTTCTTCTGTCACAACACTGGTGACGGAGGAGCGTGACCAAGGTACTGCCATCTTTCGCTGCCTTGCCTTTGGAGATCTGTCCCATCTGTATGCCGGAGACGAAGAGCCTTCTTTTATGGCTCGTTTCTGCGAAACGTACGATGACTTTACTCAACGGCATTAAAATAGAGCTCCGGACTTAACGTCTTTTGCAGACGGTATACAAAAAATCCCGGATCCATCTTGCTGATCAGGCTGTTCATCAGCCCGCTGCCCGCGCCGGCGACCACATCCAGCGCATCCAGGATCATTTCCGGTCCCGGCACCTCGCTCCAGCGCGTCTGGATGCCATCCGGCTGAAGGTAGATCTTGATATGCCGTTCATTAGAGCATTCCAGGAAACAGATCCGCAGTTTCAGCACCAGAATATGATCCTCATTCTGCGTAAATTCTCCCTGCACACTGATCCAATATACTTCTCCGCGTATGCGGAGTTTTTGTTTGCATCCATGTTCCAGCCCTACACGCAGTCTGTACTCTTCCGCACCGGTATTCATAACCACGTAAAACGCGCCGCTTACGGATTCAAAGGACATTCTGCGGACTCCCGGCGCGTAGTTGTTCTGCATCGCCTGCATAAACACCGGCAACAATGTCGGTTTATTGTCCTTTTCTCCGGCTTCATACGCTTTGCCGCATAAGAGCCGCAGTCCGGCTGACAGATTCCGGCCGCCGCTGTGCCGCAGCGCCTTGCCGCGCTGACGTTCCTGTCTCCTGCACATCAATGCCCGTTGGAAGTTCTCACGACCCGCCGGGCATACGCAGGCCTGCCGGAGCTTCCGATTCGCCTCGACATCCTCCGGCAGCGCCTCTGCCGTCGGTTCATAGCCTACGCCAAAAAACTTTTCCATCGTAAGCGCCAAGCCATTCCGTGCTTCCAACTCCCGGCTGCCTGCTGTATTTACAACGACCATGTCCTTGGCCGGAAAGACCAGCACATTCTGCCCCAGCATACCGTTAAACTGGAAGGATCCCGGTTCCTCGCCCATCCAGATCTGATATCCGTATCCATAGGGCGTGGAATCCACCGGCGTATCCACCTGCTTAGACGACGCCGCGGCCACCCACTCCTCGGACAGGAGCTGCTGTCCGTTATAGCGTCCTTTCTGGAGCATCAACAGTCCCAGTTTGGCCATATCCTCCGGCGTCATATAGAGGCCCCATCCGCCCTTTTCGATTCCATCCGGGCAGCATTCCCAATAAAAACGGCGGATTCCCATGGGCTCCAACAGCTTTTCGCTCAGATAATCGCTCATGCTGCGCCCGGTAATCCTGCACACGATCGCCGACAACATATAGGTATTCATGCTGTTATATTGAAAGCTTTCCCCAAGCACTCCCCGTACCGCGGATTCCAGATAGCCTCGCACCCAATGCTCTTCTGTCACCGACGCCGCCTCATTATAGACAACCCCGCTGGTCATCGTAAGAAGGTGCCGGACGGTTATCGCCGACTGACGCAGCAAAGTAATCGGGCTTGCCTGATCGGCAAAGATCTTAACCAGTTTATCGTCCAATGAAAGAAGTCCCTCGTCAATCAAAAGTCCGATCGCCATCCCTGTCAGACTCTTGCAGAGGGAATGCGTCACATGCCACAGCTCGCTGCTGTACGGCGCATAATCCTTCTCCGCAATAACGTATCCATGCCGGAGCACCAGCACAGAATGCGGATGCATCCGCGGATCCTGTTCCAGCTCTTCCAGAAATTGCTGTATATAGGCACTGCGAACGCCCTGCGATTCCGGCGTCGCCCGCTCCAGGCGGCTGCTTTGCGGCATCTCCTGCGCAAGCAGCAATTTCCCCGGTGTAAAAGGAATCCTCGCGGCCTCCTCATTCTTCTGTGTCAGCAAATAATACAACAGCTCTGCTGTCCGCTTCTGCACTCGTAGATCCATAGAATTCCTCTCCTTCCATCCTTATAGTCTGTTCCTCAGCTTTTGAATTGATTCCTGAAAACTCTTGGAAGTCATCTGCGGGAAAGCCTTCAGATGCCGTTTCAGTCCAGGCAGCTTCTCCTGCAGCATGCGCTCCAGCTCCTGCTTACGCTTTTCAAGCTCTGCCTGTTCTCTGGCGTGCTCTCCCAGCTTCTCTGCCTCCAACGTCACATCCGAGATCTTTTGTCCCACCTTGTCCGAAAGCTCGTGAATCTGTCGGGCCAGATCCTCCAGCTGTGACAGCTTCTTCAGGTTGCTCTGAATATTCGCCACCGTTACATACAGGTCGACCAGCAGCAGCACCATAAAGATCCCCAGCAAAACCCAGCTAAGCCACAGCGGCAGCCATGAAACCACCCACGCAATGGCCGGATGCACGCCCTTGATGATGATCACGCAGGCCACACCCCACAACAAAGAAAATGGCAAACAAATATATCCGCCAATATTTAAAGGCATTCCTGAATAATCCCACCACCTTGTGTGGAATAATTTCTCCATGACGTAGCCTGTGACAAGCTCTATCAAAGAAGTCACAACGGCCGACACCACATACAGCACCGCCCAGTTTTCGATCTGAGAGCCGCACCATACAATGGCTGCGACTCCGACGCCATAGATCGGACAGAGCGGGCCATTCAGGAATCCCCGGTTCACAAAACGCTTCTCTCTGACCGCCGCGAAAGCGACTTCTCCGCACCATCCTAAAAACGCATAGATAAAAAAGAACCATCCGTACAGACGTATGATTTCCATCTACTGACCTCCTTCATTATTCTTCTCTAAGTATAAAAAAGGATTGTTCTTTTGTCAATCCTTATAAATCCTCTTTGCAAACTTCTTTGGCTATGGTATACTAACCATGAGCTTTATATAAAAGGAGGATTTCTATGTATTGTACCAAAAAGATTTATGAAGATCTGTACTGGGTTGGCGGCAATGACCGTCGTCTTGCTTTATTTGAAAATATCTACCCGATCAGCCGGGGCGTTTCCTATAATTCCTATGTCCTGCTGGACGAGCAGACGGTTCTGCTGGATACGGTAGACCGGGCCATCAACGACCTGTTCTTTGAGAATCTGGAACACGTCCTTGCGGGCCGTACACTGGATTACGTCATTGTCAACCATATGGAGCCGGATCACTGCGCTTCTCTGGCCGAACTGGTACTGCGCTACCCGGAGATCAAGATCGTCTGCAACGCGAAAACACTTGGCATCATCCGTCAGTTCTACCGTTTTGACGCTGACAGCCGCGCGCTTATCGTCAAAGAGGGTGACACCCTGTCCACCGGCAAGCATACGCTGACTTTTGTCATGGCTCCCATGGTCCATTGGCCGGAAGTCATGGTCACCTATGATACAACGGATAAAACACTCTTCTCCGCGGATGCTTTCGGCACCTTCGGCGCTCTGAACGGCAATCTTTTCGCGGATGAAGTCCATTTTGAAACCGAATGGCTGGATGACGCCCGCCGCTATTATACCAACATTGTCGGTAAATATGGCCCGCAGGTGCAGGCACTGCTGAAAAAGGCCGCCGGCCTGGAGATTCGGATGATCTGCCCGCTGCACGGTCCTATCTGGCGCGAGAATATCGGCTGGTTCCTGGATAAATATCAGCATTGGAGCAGCTATACTCCGGAAGATCATAGCGTCGTAATCGCAGCCGGTTCTGTTTACGGCAACACCATGAATGCCGCGGAGATTCTGGCTGGAATGCTCGCTGACCGCGGCGTCAAGAACATCAAGCTCTATGATGTTTCTAATACGCATCCTTCCGTGCTGGTTTCCGAGGCTTTCCGCTGCAGCCATCTTGTATTTGCCGCCTCCACCTATAACAACGGGATCTTTACCCCCATGGAAACCGTTCTTCTCGATCTTGCCGCGCACAATCTCCAGAACCGGACTGTCGCGCTGATCGAAAACGGTACCTGGGCGCCCGTTTCCGGTAAACTGATGCGAGAGCTCGTTGAGAAGCTGAAAAAAACGCAGATTCTCGAGCCTTCCGTCACGCTCCGCTCATCCTTAAAGGAGGAACAGCTGAGCGCCCTTGAGGCGCTGGCCGATGCCATCGCCCAATCCCTATAAGGAGGATCTATGAAGTTTGTCGATCTGTATCATTCCCTTGTAAAAGCGTCTCTGGACGGAGATCTGTCTTCCGCGGCGCAGTCTTCTCTACAAAACGGAGCGGATCCCCGCCAGCTGGACTGTCTTCTGCGTCCTGGAGCCTACCCGCCTGTCTGGAAAATCGAAGACTGCACCTGTCCGCCGGGCTCCAAGTCTCCTTGCATCGATTCCTGTATCTTCGATGCGATCACACGGGACGCAAAAGGGAATGTAACGATCGACCCTGAGCGGTGTGTCGGCTGTGAAGAATGTGTCCGCCGTTGTCAGGAACACCACCTGACAGCCAGCAAAGAGATCCTGCCGGCCCTTGCGGCCCTCCGCACGACCGATAAGCCGTATTATGCCATGATCGCCCCGGCCTTTGTCGATCAGTTTCCCGGCGGAGTAACTCCGGGCCGTCTGCGCAGCGCTTTTAAGGCGCTGGGCTTTGCCGGAATGCTTGAAGTAGCCGCTTTTGCCGATATCCTAACGTTAAAGGAAGCATTGGAATTTGACCGGAACATTCACGCGGCGGAGGATTTTCAGCTGACCAGCTGCTGCTGTCCCATGTGGATCGCCATGATCCGCCGGATCTACCACCATCTGATGCCGCATGTTCCGGGTTCGGTCTCTCCGATGATCGCCTGTGCCAGGACGATTAAAGCATTATATCCCGATGCCGGCACCATCTTTATCGGTCCCTGCCTTGCCAAAAAGGCAGAAGCGCGGGAACCGGATCTGGCCGGAGCCGTGGATTTTGTCCTGACCTTCCAGGAAATTCAGCAAATCTTTGGTTTTACAGAAATCAATCCGGCAGATCTGCCGGAGGACGACCGAGATCACTCCTCCCGGGCGGGACGGATCTATGCCCGTGCTGGCGGCGTAAGTGAAGCCGTCTCCGACACCCTGCAGCGTCTGAATCCTGACCGTTCTGTCTCCATAAAAGCGCAGTGTGCGGATGGTATTCCCGCTTGCAGACAAATGATCGCCGATCTGCAGGAAGGCCGGACTTCCGCCAACTTCTTTGAGGGAATGGGCTGTGTCGGCGGTTGTGTCGGCGGTCCCAAAGCTCTGATTCCCTGTGAAGAAGTGCGCGTCCATGTTGAGCATTATGGACGGGAGGCCATCTATTCCACCCCTATCGACAACCCCTATGTGATCGAACTTCTGCATCGTCTGGGACTCGACAGCGTGGAGGACCTTCTGGAAAAAAGTGATCTATTTACAAGGAATTTCTAAAAAAAGTGCGAGGGTTGATGATATGTGATATGTACCCTCGCACTTTTGGTTTTAATAAAATCTCGGAGAACTCATGATGCCCTGCGGAACAAAGCTGTATTCATAATTCCACAGATCATTGGTCGACCTCCAGCAATCCGGTCCCTGGGAAAACGGAATGGATGACAGATGATGCAGTGCCGCCAACGTGTTGTACCGCGTCGCATAAAGCGTCAGATCCACCTGATGTTTTCCCGGCTTCAATCCCGTCACCTTGCACACATAAGGAGAATAGATGATCTCCGGCTGTTCGATTCCGTCGACCGTCACGCCCACCAGCGCTCCGCGGTAATGAGGAACTCGCAGTGTCAGGTTATCCCCACTTTCCACTTCCAGATGGTAAGTAACATTTCCACTGTAGAAGGGCAGTCCCTGATGTACCCAATCTCCAAAGGCCAACCGGCGTACCGGAGCGGTGATTGTCTTGATGCTGCCCACGACATTGACGCCAAAATCTCCCAGGAGGTACATATATTCCAGCTTCGTATTCAAGCCCAGCGGGAACTCCGCCTCCAGCACATGGTTTCCTGCCTCCAGCGCCGGCAGGGATGCTGTATGAATAATCCGGTCAATGAACCAACCTTCCGGCTGCAGATCCAGTCGCTTGCCGTCCAGCCAGGTTTTCGCGGTATCCATGCACTCCATGCCCAGCGCCGGATGCTCCACCGCGATCTCAGTCTCTATCGTAAAGCGCAGACGGATCGTATGCTCGGCCGGAACCTGCGGCGTCTGATACGGCTGACGCATCGCGCGCTTACGAATAGGCAGTCCGCACTCTGTCCGGCAGATATTCTCCGCCTTGAGAAGTTCCTCCAGAGGCCGATACGCTTCCCCATCCAAGGCATATTCTGCCATATCCATCAGATACACATTGGGTTCGCTGAGTGATACCGGCACCTTGTTGAAAATCCGGCGTCCTCCGTCGTATTCTACGATGGGCGCTTCCTTTCCTTCCTCTCTTCCGGGCGTCAGGCGCAGCAGCAGGCTGTCGTGCATGTACCATTTTCTAGAGAACACGGTTTTGCCATTCTCATACCGGGCCGGCAACGGCTGTACGGTGCCGTTCTGCGTATCCCAGACTTCCAACTTATATTCGCCGTTCAGTGTAAAGCGCAGTACCTCTGTCTCATATTTCTGTCCTACATTGAATTTGATTCCCTGATTGGGAATATCCACATCCGGACTCGGCTGACTGCGGATCGTGGCCAGGAAGAGCCATCGATCATCCCCCTCCTGACGAAGCTGATGAATCAGATGTTCCGCCCTGGCTCCGCTGGGAAGGTTGACCCGCAAAAATTCCATCGGCCGCAGACGCGCCAACAGATCATTGATATTATAATCCATCGCCTCCGACTGCTGATACAGTTCAGCGATTCTGGAAGAAGGCTCAGCGTCCATATAGGCAGGACAGCTTCCCATAAAGATCAGCCGTCCGCCCGCCTTACGGAAGGCTTCCAGTCTCTCCACCGTACTGCTGCGCATCGTCTCCAGACCCGGTACGATCACCACATCATAGGCCATCTCTCCGACCTTGAGCGGTGCCGCTCCTGTCTCGCACAGCTCCGGCAGTCTTGCCTCACTGATAAAGTCAAAATCCTGAAACGCCGTGCTTAATCCCTGAATCAGCTGGCTGAAATTCCGTTCATACTGTGCCAGCACAGCCGCACTGCGGTCATTGGGCCCCATGTTCAGCCATACACTCTCAATCGGATGAATCACACCGATCCGTACGACCGGTTTCCCCTGCTTCAGTACGGTATTCACCCTTGCGAAATGATCCTCGATCCGATGATACTTTTTGTACCAGGCATTCTGATAATGAATCGACGCCGGATAATCTCTCTTGGATTCTCCGTTAAACGTATACAGTGCATGGTGAGGAACCCGCAGGGTTATGCCCATGGCCGCCTGCCAATCTCCCTGCAGCTTATATCCCCGAAAATCAAAGTCCCATCCGGACACGCCGTAGAGCTCACTCATCATCCCCTTGGAGCCTTGCTGCCGAACAGCGGACTGGCACTGCTTGGCCGTCGTGAACTCCAGCTTATGCCGCCCCAGGACATCAATTCCCGGCTGCTGAAACGCACGGTAGTTACGCATCATTTCTCCCGCGATCGCCGCCTGTCCTTTCAGAGTTCCTTCTCCCATCAAGTGTCCCGTAAACATCAGGCCGTTTTTCTCACACCACTGTCCCAGCGTATCACAAAAAGCCTGCGCAAAACGCTCCGACAGCGTGTCATGGTACTGATATCGTGTCTTGGAAGCCCGTCCATCCGGCAGATTCCAGATCAGTTCCGGCAGCGCATCCAGCAGCTCTTCCCCGTATCTGTCCCGATAAAAATCCGCAAAGCCGTTGGTCCAGGGCAGAATCACGTCTCCCTTTTCCAGTGCGTATGCCAGCTCGCTCTCGGAAGCGTACTGCGGTTCATCGGTAAACATGGCCGGAGACACATTGCCGAAATACTCTCCGACCACTTCCTTATAGCGGTCATAGGTTACCCTGGCAAATTCCTGAATCGCTTCCGGGCTCAGGGTATCCACATAGGTCTGTTCCTCATCCGTCGTCGCGGGCTGCTTCTCAAAATACGCATACCAGACATTCTGTCCTTCTTCTCCCGCTTCCAACCGCCGATAGCTGAGCAGATCTCCGTCGTCATTCAATACTACATCATACCGCGCCAGGAGCTCTCCCGCAGGATTTCTGGCAAATCCCCGCTGCGGAACGGTGTACTCCACCGCTTCATCATATGAATATGCCGTAAACCGCAGATACCGTCTGGTAAACTCCGGATTCCGAGTAACAATACCGCCCGCCGGTCCGGACGGATACCGGTCCTCGTCATACAGCCACGCATAGATGCCTTCCGCCTTGGCCTTTTCGCAGCAGTCCTTGACCCGCTGCATATATTCGTCGCTCAGGTACGGCGTAATCAGTCCCGCTCTGGCGTGCATAAAGAAACCGCCGTACCCCATCACCTTAAAGTCTTCGATCTGTTTATCCAACTCTTCCTTCTGCAGATCTCCGTCCCACGCCCAGAAAGGCGCGCTCCGGTATTCCGCAGGCGGATTTTGAAATATTTTCTGATCCATACTGTTTCCCCCTTATTTTTTCTATCATACTATCATGATTTTTGAGCCTTGTCAATCCGACGGATTTTTATTATAATATTGAAAAAAGGAGGGGAATCATGATATATTCGACCCTATGCTATCTGGAACAAAACGGACAATATCTGATGCTGCACCGCGTCAAAAAGGAAAAAGATCTGAACCGCGATAAGTGGATCGGCATCGGCGGTAAATTTGAAGACAAGGAAAGCCCTGAAGACTGCATTCTGCGGGAATTCCATGAGGAAACCGGTTACCGGCTGACAGAATACCGCTACCGCGGCATCATCACCTTTGTCAGCGACTGCGCTCCAACTGAATACATGCACCTTTTTACCGCCTCGGCCTACACCGGGGCCCCGATTGTATGCGATGAAGGAGAACTTGCGTGGATCGACAAGAAAAAGCTTCTCTCCCTGACACTCTGGGAGGGCGACCGTATTTTCCTAAAGCTTCTGGAGGAAGAGATCCCTTTCTTTTCCCTGAAGCTGGTCTATCAAGGGGATCATCTGCAACAAGCCGTGCTGAACGGAAAGCCTTACGCAATATAAAAAGCCGGAGGCAACGCCTCCGGCCTAAAATGCACCTGGAAGGATTCGAACCCTCGACGCGTGGCTCCGGAAGCCACCGCTCTATCCCCTGAGCTACAGATGCATATCTAATTAAGACTATATTAGTATAGACCAAAACCCCAGAATTTGCAAGTGTTTTTTTGAATTTCGCGCAATATTTTCCCCGAACTTGACTTTTTATGGCTTCTAGTATATGATAAACAAAAAGCTATTCTTAAAGTTCAAGGAGGTACAATATAGTGACAAATCAATTTCCTGCCGGTGTATGGCCGGTCATGCTGACGCCTTTTACCGAAGAAAATCAGGTAGACGATGCCGCATTGAAAAATCTGGTAGACTGGTATATTGAACGTGGAGTGGACGGTCTTTTTGCTGTCTGCCAGTCTAGTGAGATGTTCTTTCTCTCTCTGGAAGAACGGGTACATATCACCGAATCCGTCGTCCGTTATGCCGCGGGACGGGTTCCTGTCATCTCCAGCGGACAGGTCTCCGATACTCTGGAGGAGCAGATCCGGGAAGTTACGGCTATTGCCGCCGCTGGGCCCGCCGCCGTCATTCTGATCACCAACCGCTTTGCCGCGGAGGATAAGGATGATGAGGTCTGGTTCGCCAACCTGAGTAAGCTGTTGGATGCGCTGGATCCTTCGATCCCTCTGGGATTTTATGAGTGTCCTTATCCCTATAAGCGCGTGCTGTCTCCAGAGCTTCTGGCCCGCTGCGCCGCTACGGGACGTTTCTATCTGATGAAGGATACCTGCTGCGATACACAACAGATTCTGGCGAAACTGGATGCCATTCAGGGCACTCCTCTTCGTCTGTACAACGCCAATACCGCAACGCTTCTGGATACCCTTCAGGCCGGTGCCGCCGGTTACTCCGGCGTCATGGCCAACTTCCATCCGGAACTCTATGTATGGCTGTGCCGCAATTTTGCCTCTCAGCCGGAAACAGCCAAATACCTTGCTGATTTTCTGACGCTTGCTTCCTTCATTGAGCACAAGCCCTATCCGGTAAACGCCAAATACAACCTGCAGCTGGTAGGGATCGGCAATACCCTGATGACCCGCACGCGGCCTGCCTCCGATCTGAACGAGACAAACCGCAGCGAAGTCCGTCAGCTGAAGGAACTGTCCGACATGATCGCTCATAAATTAGGTCTGTAAACCAAATTCGCCTCCAATCTCACATGAGATCGGAGGCGATATTTTTATTCCTTTACACACCGCAATACATGGAATCCGGATTGGCGTTCTACCGTCTCACAGTTTCCAAAGATTTGATTCAATTCCTTTACGGCAGAGGGCGCGCCCTGATTCTTACGGATCACCACATACAGGCGGCCGCCCGGGCGCAGCCACTGAAAGCTATCCCGAAACAACCCATAGATCGTCTCCTTGCCTGCTCGAATCGGCGGATTGGTGATTACCACTTCTGCCCCTTCCTGCACTGCCAGCTGGTCTGCCGTCCCGACCGCAACGCGTTCCGACACGCCGTTTTTTTCAGCATTGCGCCTTGCGAGCTCCATTGCGCGGTCATTCACGTCAATCATGCTCACCTTGACCTGCGGATATACTGCCGCCACCGCGACACCAATCGCTCCGTATCCGCACCCCAGATCTATCGCCGTTCCAGTCATGGCCGCTTCCTGCTCTATCACCGCATGGATCAGGATATCTGAACCATGATCCACCCGTTCCATCGAAAATACACCGTGATCCGTCAGATACCGCAGGCTATGTCCATTCACCTCATACCATATCTCCCGAATGTCCGATCGGGAAGTCGGCGCATTGGTATAATAATGCTCCATCACTTTCCCTCCAATTCATTGGACAATGCCGCGAACTGTGCCAGCGTCAGCGCCTCTCCACGAATCTGTTCCGAGATGTTCAGACGCCGCAGCGCTTCCTGCACCTGTTCTTTTTCATAATCAAGCTCCTGACTGTTGCTCACACTGTTGACCAGAGTCTTCCGCCTCTGTCCGAACGCCGCGCGGATCAGCGCGAAAAACCGCTTCTCATCCTGCACCTGAACCGGTTTTTCCTTGTGCGTTGTCAGCTGTATCACGGCAGAGCCCACACCCGGGCGCGGCATAAAGCAATTGGGCGGAACAAACGCCGCGATCTCCGCTTCCGCATAATACTGTACCGCCAAGCTCAACGCGCCGTAATCCTTGGACCCCGGACCCGCCTGTATGCGCCGCGCGACCTCTTCCTGCACCATGACTGTCATCCCGGCCAGCGGAATTCCGCTCTCATAAAGCCCCATAATGATGGGTGTCGTGATATAATACGGCAGATTCGCGATGACCTTGATGGGCTTTTCTATACCCCACTCCGCCAACTGTGCCTTCAGATCCAGCTTCAGAAAATCCTGATGAATCAGCCGTACATTGGGATAATCCTCCAGATTCTTCTGCAAAATAGGGATCAAACGGCCATCGATCTCCACCGCGATCACCTGTGCGGCCCGCTCGGCCAATACCTGCGTCAGGCTCCCGATCCCCGGGCCGATCTCCACACAAACATCTTCCTCATCGATTTGCGCGGCCCGCAGAATCTTTTCAAGTACGTGGAGGTCAATCAAAAAATTCTGGCCGAATTTCTTTAAAAACTGGAAATCGTTGGCTTGTAATATCTCTATCGTCTTTGCCGGTGAGGCAATTCGTTCTTTCATCTGCTTATCCCTTTCGATTCTAGTGTTGCGATTCCTTACTTTATGATTGTACCACGACTGACCCTATTAATCAACCAATCCTCCACTAAAAAAGTCCGCTGCAATTTTCAGGATTACAGCGGACTGTCTGTAAAGATTAGCGGGTGATGATATCCACCGGTACGTTAAAGATCTTGGCAACCTTGAGGATCGTATCAATATGTCTTCCGGTCGCCGCTGCCATATGATGCGTCGGGCCTGCTTCGCTCCAGCGGTTTACAAACTCTCTTGCGCCGCAGGTAAAGCGGGTTCTCATATTGGTGTCTCCAAAGGACAGGATCTTGCCCTCCTCGTTGACACCTTCTGCTACGACAAACTTGAAGTGACCGTCACGGTCCTGCGTAATCGCAAGATACGTTACCGGGCCGGTATACGGATAGAACTGCGTCAGATAGCCGCCGCCGGTCTTGCCGTGGAATACCTTAACAATCTTCATCGTCGGCTTCTTATCGGAAATATCCGCATCGCCGCTTCCGGAATGTCCGATGATGCAGATATCATCGTTAAAGTCGATGGAGTACATCTCAGACAGCTGACCGGTTCCCGCGATCGTCTTCAGGATACTCATGGCCATGGCTACCTTCATATCGCCCTCTACCGCGCAAGCCGTTCCCTGCTTGATCAGCATGGAGAATGCCGGGATCAGCATGCTGTCCAGAACGCCGGCTTTTCCCTGAGCAAATCCGTCATAATGGGAAGCGATCAGGCCCAGATGCTCGTCCTTAACCCACTGCTCAAAGGCTACGACATACTTGGCCATCTCCCATACTTCCTCGATGCTGCCGCCGCCCTCGATATCGAAGGTGTCCAGAATCTCCTGCGCCTTGGCATGAATCGCCTGCTCATCCGTGATGTTATCAGCGATCGCCCACATCTTTTCCCAGTCAAACTGCTTGGTATACAGGAACATTCTATTATACAGGTTGGTCTCATCGATATACAGATCCATCATACCCGGATACGGACGGCCAATCTGCGCGATATTGGTATCACGGAATCTTCTTCTTACCTGCGCGGCACGGCACCAGTCCTCGATCTCTGCCTGTACGCCAGGATCGCCGCCCTCGACAACACCCGTGATTACGGCATGTCTCTTGCCCGCTCTCTCCAGGTCGGCAACAGCCTCGCCCACAGCGCCGCAGGCGTAACCCTCGCCCAGCCAGGACGCGATATCGGTATGATCATAATCCAACGCCTTCAGCTTCTGCACATTGACCAGAACTACCGGAACATCCAGATCCCGAACAGCCGGAAGCATATTGTACGAAGTGGCATAGGTCAGCATCTGCAAAAATACCAGATCAACATCCGCCGCGCGGAACTTGTCTCCGGCAACCATTGCCTGCTCCTTGGTCGTCACCATTCCTCCGTCGATAATCTCAACGGTATCCGGGATCGTTTTCTTGAACGCAGCGTACTGCGACTCAAATTCCGGTACCAGAGACGGGAACTGAGGAAGATAGGCTCCTAAAGCGATAGAAAATACACCCACTCTTGCTTTTGTGTTTACTAACATAGTCCAAACCTCCTGTTGCAATTTGCATAGCTATATTATACTACAGCTGCTAAAAAAAGGGAAGATATGTTTGACAAATTATCGGAAGATGGGGAAACTGTGGTTCGTTGTTGGTTTTGCGTACGGTCAACTTTTGAAATAATACCGATTGTCTAGATCCATTTTCGAGGTGATCTTCCACCATTCAATTCTTCAAGCAGCCAATTGGAACGACACACACGCCATCCATTCAGCAATTAAGCAAGTTGACGCAATTACAGTATGAACTCGCAAGCAAAGAAAGACATATTAAGAGGTTGGAAATGGAAAATGAATTGATGCGGGATTTTCTCTCGCTCACCGAAGGGAAGTGAGGACAGGTGTAAAGTATTTGGTGATCTACCGTTATAAAGATAAATACACAATAAGTGAAATGTGTAGATTTTTTGGCGTATCAAGAAGTGGATATTATGACTATGTAAAAAGAATGGATATACCTGCATGGGATTTGCCGTTAGCAGAAAAAATACGATCTTGTCAGGAAGACTGCGGTCAAACCTACGGCTATCGCAGAGTTCATATATGGCTTGAAAAACAAGGCGTTTACCGTAATCCTAAAACCGTACTCAGAGTTATGCAGAAATATGGATTATTGTCTGTTATCCGAAGAAAGAAATATCGCAATTACAGCAATTATCTTCATCGTTATGACAATTTGTTGAACAGAGATTTTCATGCAGACAGACCAAATCAAAAGTGGGTTACAGATATTTCATACATACACACCAAACAAGGGAAGCTCAACCAACAGGATCGTATTCTGCTTACACAACTGCTTCATGAGGAACATGAATTACACCC
>CABUPM010000037.1 GCA_902493345.1 uncultured Eubacteriales bacterium
GAGAAGTCACGGCGTACCTATCTTCGGGCTATCATCAGAAATAATGTCCCAAGTGCCTGTATATTCAATTTTCAAGGACCACGAAGTGGCTTCCGACCGAAGTCAGGAAAGAACCCCTTCACTTACTCTGAATAAGGAAGCGATTTTTGAGGGTGTTTTTCAAAAAAAGTTGAAAATTATTTCTGTAACCCATTGAAAACAAAAAAGCCGCCTTTCCGAAAGCGGAAAAGCGGTGATAAGAGGCGCTAAGACTAAATAACAAAAAAGCCGCTTACTCTGATTAGGAGATAAGCGACTCAATCAAATTTATTAGATGTAGGCGACCTTGAGTTTCTTTCTCTTTGCAGTGGTCAACTTCACCAGCACGTCATCTACGGCATCAGTATATTTGCCTTTGGCGGCAAGGGCAGTTTTCAGATCAACAAGCGATTTAATTACATCCAACCGTTCCTGCTCGGTTAGATAGATGTGATATTTCTGTTTTCTCATTGTCCGACACCTCCTGACGCTTTCATTATACTCAGAGAGTTGCCGAGGCACAAAGATGCGATTATATTGTAGATAGAAAGCAATAAGGCTCCGACCTTGTGAGTCAGAGCCTTATTGCTTACCTTTGCGAATGCCACTTTCAGTATTTTGAAATTACCGCCTTATAGGGCTGTGGCATTAGAGGCAGTCACTGTTTTATCTTTCCATCATTCTCTGATCCACACCATCATCTCTCCGGCTTCCCGGTTGGCCCATGCGTAATACGGGATCCATACGAGCTCTTCGGTCTCATATTCCGCTTCCCGCAGGCTCTGATAGAGTGCATCTCCTGTCCAATTCTTCTGTACCAGCGCCTCTCCGCGGATTGTAACGATCCCGCCCAAGGTCTCCGGTTCATACTGCGCATGGTATTCTGCCTTCGGCATAAGGCGTACCCGATGAAGGTCCCGTCCGTTATCGGCCTCTTCCAGGCAATATACCACCGGTCCCCGCATAAGAACGGCCTTGCCCATATTCTCACGAACCCTGGGGTTGGCCCGTACCAGCTGTACCGGCATAGCGAGATTCAGCTCTACCGTATCGCCCTCATTCCAGGTCCGCTCTATATAATAGTATCCGTCACGAAGTTCTCCCGCCTGGGAAACCTGATAATCCATACACCAGCCAGGGATCCGAAGCGCCAGCGTAAAATGCCGGTCGGCCATCGGAGTAACACGGATCTCTACCTTGCCGTCCCATGGATACCGGGTCGTAACCTCCAGCTTCGCATTCTCTGTCTGAACGCTGCTTCCGGCATACAGATGCACATATACGGTTTTTTCGTTTTCCCCATACATATAATCCGGCAGCGATCCGATCAGCCGTGCCAGATTCGGCGGACAGCAGGCGGTTCCAAACCACTTTTGCCGCTCCACCCGGACATGGCGTTTGTTCTCGTCTGCCGCACTTGCCTCCGGCAGTACCTCCAATGGATTGACATAGAAAAATCTTGTTCCGTCCAGCGTCATGCCGCTGATCACGCCATTGTACAACGCCCTCTCCATTACGTCCCCATATTCTCCCCTGGGAGACGCAAGGAGCATTCTCTTCGCCAGGAATACAAGGCCTACAGCCGCGCAGGTCTCTCCATACATGGTATCATTCGGCAGATCATAATCGTATGTAAAGGCTTCGCCAAAATGAGAGGAACCGATGGATCCGGTCACATACATCCGCCGTCTCGTCAGGTTTTCCCAGATCGTCCGCAGGGCCTCCGCCAGTTCCGTGTCGCCGCTCACCCTCGCCGCATCCGCCATGCCGGAGTACAGATACACTGCTCGGACGGCATGTCCAACCGCCTCTGTCTGCTTCCGCACTGGCTGATGCGTCTGGTTATAGCGATTCTTCATAAGAAAGCTTTCCCATTTCTTGACAACACCATGCTGCTCGCTCTCAAAAAATAAAGGACTCTGCCCGCGCTGATCGATAAAATACCGCGCCAACCGGCAGTACTTCTCCTCTCCGGTTGCCTCATAGAGCTTCATCAGTGCCAGCTCGATCTCTTCGTGTCCCGGATATCCATGCAGCTTGCCTTCTTCCGGGCCAAATACGGTATCGATATGATCCGCGTAACGGATCATCGCATCCAGCAGCTTCCGCTTGCCCGTCGCCCGCCAGTAAGCCACCGCCGCCTCGATCATATGTCCGGCACAGTATAGCTCATGGTTATCCCGCAAGTTGGTCCAACGCTGCTCCAATCCATTAATGATATAATAGGTATTCAGATAGCCGTCCGGCTGCTGCGCGCTTACAACCAGGTCAATCGCGCCATCCGCCGTCTTCTCCAGCTCCGGATCCGGATGGCGGATCAAGGAATACGCTACCGCTTCCAGCCATTTGGCTACATCGCTGTCCTGAAATACTTTCCCGCCGAATTCTCCTTTTTCCAGACCGGCCGCGATACAAAAGTTCCGGATACAATAGCTGGGCGCCGCGCCCTCGACACGATCGTTGAGTGCTTCCCACTGATACGGAATCAGCTTGGTCCGTACGATCTCCGCCATTTTGCCCCAAAAATCATCTTCCAGGCAAACCTGTTCCATCGCTATACTGCGCATTTTCATCCCCTCCTTCAGGGTTTTATATGCTTAAAATTCTAACGCGTCGCCGCCTTGGAATACAGCATTGTCATAGTGCATCTTCTGCTCCGGGCGGCTCTCATTGCTAATTGTCACATTCTTAAAACGGATTCCCTCTGCGTACTTGCAGAAAAATCCCTTTTTCGCGCTTAGATCCACATTCTCCAATGTAATGTCATGAATCGGCAGCATCTTCAGTCCGTCTACCTGCAGGGCCCGGCCGGCTCCGCGGCAAACAGTATTGCGGATAGTAACATCCTTGAACTCCGGAACGTCCTCGGTCGGCGGGTCATTCTTATCAAATGCGTCACCGTATCCCATTGTAAAGATGATGGCTTCGTTCTCAATATTGATCATATTGATGCCGTCCAGCACAATGTCTTCTACCACGCCGCCGCGGCCGAGTGTACTCTTGAACCGGATGCCGACATCCGTCCCGATAAACAGACAGTTGCTGACATGAATGTGACGGACGCCGCGGGACATCTCACTGCCTACCACAAATCCGCCATGCCCATGATATACCACGCAATCCCGGATCGTTACATACTCCGTCGGGATCTGAATCTTACGGGCCGGCGCGTTCTTTCCCGCCTTCATGCAGATCGCGTCGTCGCCGACATCAAAGCTTGTTCCCTCGATATTGACAAAACGGCAGGATTCCAGATCCAGTCCGTCACCGTTCTGCGCATACCACGGGTTCCGGATGTTGGCGTTCTTGATCGTCACATGCTCACAGAAAAGCGGATGCAGGTTCCAAGCCGGGGAATTCTGCAGAGTGATGTCCTCAATCCGCACACGCTTGCACCGCACCAGATTCACCATGACCGGACGATGATAATCAAAATACTTCTGCGCCTGCTCCTTCCAATCCTCGGCCTTAGGATCCACATTGGGCACCTTATGCCCCAGATAACTGCCTTCCGACGGGAACCAGTGCGGGCCGTCATTACCGTCCGCGACCACACCGCCGCTCTTCACCAGCTTTTCCCACTGCTTGGCAGTCATTTTCATGGATTTGACCATTCTCCACAGCTGTCCATTGCCGTCAATTACACCCTGTCCGGTGATCGCAATATCGGTCTGCTCAAAAGCATGAAGCGGCGATGTCGCGCGGATTCTCGTCTCTCCCTCATAGTTGCTGCGCAGCAGAGGATACTCCTCGTCATGCTTATGGAACAGAATCAATCCGCCTTTCTCCACATGCAGCTCTACATGGCTCAGCAGCTCAATGGGTCCGGTCAGCCAGATACCCGCAGGCACTACAACACGGCCGCCGCCTGCCTCATGCGCCGCGTGAATCGCTGCGCGGAAGGCCTGTGTATTGGATACCTCGCCGCCCGGGACAGCACCGTACTCTTCGATTTTGTACTCTCGATCCGGTATAACCGGAAGCTCTACCTTCGGAAATTCTGTCTGCTTCATTGTACATTCCTCCTGAATTTACTTTTTTAAGAACATGGTGTCGAGCAGTTCCTTGCCTGTGCGTGTACGGAAGATCTTCTCCCGCACGTTGACAATCTCGCTCTGCTGCATATCTCCCTCATAGATGTTAACCAGGAAGTCTGCTTCCACCAAAATCTGATAGTCCATTCCCTCTATATCGTGATATGTATGATGGTGTCCTACCAGATAAGAGACTCGCTCGATCATGGCGGCTGGATAATGCAGTTCCTCCAGCATGGCCTCCGCCTCTGCCGGTCCTTCGATCTCCTGGTACTTGCCGGAGCTGCTGCCGTATTTTTTCAGGCTGGGCTTGATCCCGATATCATGCACGATCGCCGCCGTCTCCAACACCTGCTGTACCGGCGCCGGAATCCGTTCTCTGCGGCCAATCAACTGGCTGAAAGCATACACCTTGAGAAAATGCTGAATCCTTTTGGGCGTGCCTTCTTCATACCGGCACATCGCCATGATTAATTCTTCATTACTCATCTATCCATACCTCCCATCGTCTCTGATACGTCCAGTATAACATACTTCCGGCTATTTGACTACCAATATTTGTTGCGGATAAGAACCCTTCATTCTTTGCCAACTTATTCTCAATACAACTTTTCTTGCTGTCATGCACTTTCTATCCATTGACATTTCTCCATCGTTTCGCTATAATATAACCATATTATGGCACAGCATTTGTGCAAATTATTATTTTTTCAGAAGGAGTGTAGAGCAATATGGCAAAAACACGTTATGCCCAGGTTGGTACCGGTGGCCGTGCAAGAATGTATTATGAAGCAATCACCACCACCTATAAGGATACTTCCGAGCTGGTTGGTTTCTGTGATCTGAGCCAGGCCCGTATGGACTATACCAATAAGGTAATCCAGGAGGATTATGGCTATCATGCTGTTCCTACTTACAATTATACTGAGTTCGATAAGATGATCGAGGAGACCAAGCCGGACGTAGTTATCGTAACCTCTATCGACCGTACTCATCATCAGTACATCATCCGCGCTATGGAGCTGGGCTGCGATGTTATCACCGAGAAGCCCATGACCATCGACGAGAAGAAGGCTCAGGCGATTATCGATACCCAGAAGCGTACCGGTCGTCATCTGCGTGTTACCTTCAACTATCGTTATTCTCCCACCAACACCAAGATTCGTGAGCTGATCATGAACGACACCATCGGCGAGGTATTCTCCGTTCACTTCGAGTGGCTGCTGAACACCAAGCACGGCGCTGACTACTATCGTCGTTGGCACCGCAATAAGACCAACAGCGGCGGTCTGCTGGTTCATAAGTCCACCCACCATTTTGACCTGGTTAACTTCTGGCTGGGAACCTCTCCTGAGACTGTTTTCGCTTTTGGTAAGCGTAACTTCTACGGCAAGGAGAACGCAGAGCGCCGCGGCGTTCGTGAGTTCTACTATCGCTGCTATGGCAGTGAGGCTGCCAAGAACGATCCGTTCGCAATCGATCTGAAGGATGGCGGCCGTATGGAGGGTCTGTACCTGAATGCTGAGGCAGACAGCGGTTACCTGCGTGACCGCAGCGTATTCGGCGATGATATCAGCATCGAGGATACGATGAGTGTTCTGGTTGAGTACAAGAGCGGCGCTCAGATGTCCTATTCTCTGAATTCCTACTGCCCGTGGGAAGGCTTCGTTGTAACCTTTACCGGTTCCAAGGGCCGTATCGAGTATCAGCAGGTTGAGCAGTCTTATATCAACGCTGGCGGCGACCGCAATAAAGAGGGCGCGCTGAAGTCCGCTACCATCCGTGTTTGCCCGATGTGGGGCGTTCCTTACGAGGTAGATGTTGAGCGCGGAGTCGGCGGCCATGGCGGCGGCGACAACGTAATGCTTGAGGATATCTTCGGAGCCAATCCTCCGGAAGATCCGTTCAAGAGAGCAGCAGGCTATGTAGATGGCGCTATGTCCATCCTGACCGGTGTTGCGGCAAACAAGTCCATCGCTTCCGGTATGCCTGTTAAGATTCGCGATCTGGTACAGTTCTAAACGATATCGTACAGGGAATATGAGGGTCACACATATTATACTATAAAACAAGCGGTACAGCCGATGGCTGTACCGCTTTATATTGCACTCACTTCTGCTGTCCTTGGGCCTGATACAATTTCTCGTTCATTTTTTTTACATTATATTTCCCTATCGCGAACTGTATTGCCCATATCATCGCAAAAATCAAAATAAAAATTCCAAAATAACTCAAGAATCCAACAACACTGTGTTCCATCCAATACGCAAGATAAGCGATCGGCAGCATGAGCAGAGAGGCAATCGCAAAATAAATGCCCGTCTGCTTTACAAGACTCCAGTGATCGATTTCCCATATTACTGAGCTTGCCGCGAATCCTGCGCCTAATATTCCACTGAAAACGCTCTGTACAATGACAGCCCGGATCTCACTCCCCATCATCGATATCAGTTCCGGTACGCATGGCGAATAATATCCGTTTGCCAAGCCCAGAGAGATAAAGATCGTAATCAAATAGCCGATCGTAATTCCAATCGGAATTCCCAGAATACCGCGCAGTATGATTTTCTTTTTCATAGCATTCACCTCATATTCCTAATATTTTTTTGAGCTTCGACACATACCTTCTGGATACATAGGTTATGGCGTCATTGATTAACTGAACACATATTGTTCCTGTAAAGCTTAGATCAAAATGATCGACCTTTTTCAGATTGATAATTTCCGAGTTGGATATACGAACGAATTGGTTCGCCGGGAGCCGTTTTTCCAATTCATACAGGCGAAGCCGCAGGACATACTCCCCTTGCTGTGTCACCGCAAAAACCTTTCCGGTGTTTGCGTACATCTGAATCAGATCGTTCTCTTCCAATATCTCAATCATCTCTCCTTTATAACCAAGGAGGAGCGGCGGCGGCTCTTCCGAAAGCTTTTTTACAGCGCTGCTTACCTCCTCTGTCATAGACGCCGTCAGGATGATCGCTTTCGGATCTGTATAAGAACCGTCTAGCTTAATCTCGACTTGCATGATCATCACCTTCCTTTTACAATGTCATTATAAATAAAACCGACGATCGCTGCAACGGGTTTGCGATAGTCGGTTGATTTTGCACCATAACTGGTTGACAATGTCTCCGGAAAAGAGTATGCTATGCCTACTTATCAGAGGATTTGCAATTATAAATAACGAGGTAATAAAGTATGGTAATTGAAACAGAACGTCTGATTCTCCGCCCATTTCTGGAAAGTGATGCCGCGGATGTTTATGAATATCTGAAAGCCCCCGCGGTAAACTGCTTTGCCGACATGAAGCTGAACTCTCTCGAAGAAGCCTGCGAAGAGATGAAGAAGCGCACACATAAAATGGAATATTATCTTGCCATTACCCTGAAGGAAACCGGCAAGGTCATCGGCGAAATAGAGGCATACCCCGAATCCAAGGGGCCCGGCAGTGAATCTCCGGATACATTCAGCCCAAACTGGATGCTGAATGAAAAGTATCAGGGCCACGGCTATGCTTTCGAAGCGGCTCACGCTTTTCTGGATTATCTCTTCCGTGAAAAGGGCGCCAGGCGCATCTATACCTATACGGAGGATTATAACCTCTCCTGCCAGCATCTGTGCGAAAAGCTTGGGATGCGCCGGGAGGGCCTGTTCCTTGAATTCGTCTCCTTCGTAAAAAATCCGGATGGTACACCAAAGTACGAAAATACAATGCAATACGCCATTTTGGAAAAAGAGTGGCATTGATATGCCACTCTGATCAGATCTTACCTATCAGCACCGCGATTCCGGCTACCGCAAGCGCAAGCACCAGGTACATCACCGTAGCCAGACTCCGCTTGATAAGTATGTTTTTCCACGGCTTGACATAGGGGACGCCTTCCATACCTTGGATGATCCAGATCTTACTGCGTCCTACCCACAGCCGGTCAATGACAAACGCATCAAACCAATTTACGACCACAAGAAAGAGAGCAGCCTGCATATATGCCGTTTTGAAATCCGTAACATGATTCCAAACGGAGATGATCAGGATCAGCGCGGCAAATATAGCGATACAGAATGGTATCATGAACCGCTTGCCCTTTTTCATTGTGGTTTCTTTATCCGCAATCCCGCGCCGTGCGGCTTCTTCTATGTATTCTTTCGGATAAAAATACAGGCAATTGCGTCCACTGTCTCGTACCGCGCACTTTACCAACAGAATATACAACAGACAATAGAATACAAGTTGTACCAATATCAACATTTACCCCGCCTCCTTAAAGCGTACAGACTCCTGCAAGTATGGCACAGATTGGAATATACACCGCAAAATGTATCAAATGTGCCTTTTTATTGTATCCAAATTGCTGCGGTCCTACAATCCCCTTCAGTTCCGGATAAAACCGCGGAAAGAAATTAGAATGGCAGAGCAGCACCCAGTCGAAAAAGAGGATGTCATAGATCTCCATGCCATACAGCAATATCATAAACCTCGCCAAAAATTGCCAGTAGCTGAAATGGTTCTTTATTCCATCCCCTATGGCAAGGGCCGCTGCTCCCACAAACAGCAGAATGGCAAGGACCGCGATCATCCAGCCGATCGCGTGCGCGCCGCGGAATCTTTCTTTTTTATCCGGGATCGCAGCCAGATTCTCTTTCGGTGCCGAAGAGAAAAATCTCTTATCCTGAATCCAGGCAACTCCGGCATATAGGATAAGAAAATACGCTGCCATAATCATAAGCTCTGCAAGAATTGTTATCATAAGAGTGTCATCACCCCGGCCGTCAGAGCCGCGACGACAGCAAACAGAGGAATCCCGCGCACAAACGACTGTACATGCTTATCCGGATTCTGATAACAGCTCTTTTCCGGCAGGAACGAAAAGCGGATCCGCTTTGTACCGCGCCACCAGAGGAGATCGATCACCAGCAGATCAAAGAGTCCCAGTCCCTCTCCCAACGCGAGAAAATACCAGAACGCCGACCAATATCCTTCCAGTCCCAGAACGCCCCGTAAAGCCAGACCCAGGATGGAGAATACTACCGTAAACATCAACAGATTGCTCAGCAGAATCTCCGTCATGGATTTTGCCTTGGGGATGGGGCCAATCTCCTGAGAATGCTTCCGCACACACTCCTGGACTTCTTCCGGATAGGAGCGCAGACCGATCAGGTTTTTCTTGTCCGTGCCTGTCCCAAGGTAACACATTCCCCAATACAGTAGATACAATACAGCAGCAACGAGTGGTTTCATATTCATGCCCTCTTCTTTTTATATCCGCAGTCACAATACGGGCCGCCCGAGGCCAGGGTATACTCCCTTACAAAATCAGATCGGCCGCCTGCCTCACTCATGGTATAATCCAAGTGACACAGGGCCGGCGTAAGATCGTACAGTCCCAGCTTTTTCATCAACACGCAGATTCCGCACTGGGTAAAGCGTCCCTCATAGCCGCTGCCGTCCGGATATTCATAGAAGTCCATATTCCATGAATAGGGATTCCGATCCGCCGCTTTCAGCGCCGCGGTCGCCTTCATTCCCGCGATGTCCTTCTCTGTGAATTTATTTTTTCCGCTTTTACGGCAGAACCAACGCATCGGCTTTGTCATCATCGCCTTGGCATAGTACTCGGTGAGCGGTTCTACCTCCGGGCGCTGCGGCATGGAGAGAATGAACGCGCCAAGCATCGCGCTGTTTACAACATTCATTTTAAAACGGTCCGCCTTTTCAAACTCCGGCAGCTCCGCGATGATCTTCTTGTATTTCGGCTTTGCTTTCTTTGTGATCGATCTTGCTGTATCCGCATCGTATCCCAATGTGTCTGTCAACTGTTTTTGAAAAGATTTCGCGAACAATACCCACATTCCCATGGGCATTCCTGAATATTTCATCTTCTGCTCCTCCTTTTATTCTGTCCTACGCAAATAATTCCCCGCAGGCCCCGCGGACCAATGTTTCCAATACCTGCGGATACAAGCCGCCGATCTGCTCTTTGTGGGATACCGTCAGGATCAGCCCGCGCACAGTGGCGGCGGCCAGCTCCATTCCTCCCTTGGGTGACAGGCCATTTTTCTGCAATAGATTCCGGACATGGGTCTCATCATCGTGATAATGACTTGCCTTGACCTCTTCCGGCAATCTATGCAGCAGGTGATCCGCGTCATTTTCAATAAAAACCATATCTCCCGTAGCGGACAGCCGTTCACATACCGCCAGAATCGCTTTTGTCACACGCTCCGCCGGAGCCAGATATGCGTTTTCACGGAGCGCCTGCTCCGCGGTGTCGTATAATTCCGTATGAATCTCTTCCAACACCGCAAAAAACAGCATCTCTTTGGATGCGTAAAAACGGTAAAACGATCCCTTAGAGATTCCTACCGCCTGCGTCAGCTGTTCTACCGAGGTCTTCCGCATCCCCAATGTCACCGCGCAGCGCCTTGTCTCCTGCAGCAGCGCCTTGCGGATCTGCTCTGTCTCATATTCAGTAAAAGCCAATTGATTGCCTCCCTCAGATCTGTTCTAATCCTTCATATGCTTTCAATGCGGTGCTTTGATCTCCACCTGCCAGCTGTCCTTCCACTCTCCCTTGGCCAGATGCGCCTCCCGCTTCTTGTTATATTGGACATAGGTCCTCTCGAACAATTTATAGGGCCACCGGTTCTTATTGCCGTCCACCCATTTTCCCAAAAAACGCAGCCGCTCTACTGCCTGCCGCTTGATCTTCAGCAGCGCTTCTCCGTCCAACCGATGACTACTCGCCTCATAAAAGGCGAGAATCGTAAACCAGTCCAGCATATTGGCGGCCATCATGTTTTTGCCAAGATCCGGCATATCCTCCATGTATTTTTGATACCAGACCTCTGCCCCCTTGAAAATCTCCTCCGCCTCCTCGGGAAACTGTTCCCGGCAGTACCGCTCATACGGCTTGGCATATTTCGACGCAGCGTAAGCTCTCTTCATTGTCGCGCCTCCGAAACCGGATCCGGATATTTGATCAGATCATACAATGTTCCATATTCGCCCATATCGCGTGTTCCGGCAAGCTCCATTCCAAGATGCATGTACTTGTCACATTTGGACTTCGCGTCCGTGTCCAGAATGACCGGAACCTGAAGCCGATTGCCTTCCGCAAAGGCCATCTCCATAACCTTGCGCATGTACCCCTTTCCCTGATATGCTTCCCGCACACAGACCATGCCGACAAATATATAGGGCTTCTTCTCCTTATCGAGCCGCTCCCGCAGCCCCTCTCCCCCATTTTTCATACTCTTGATAAAGCGTGCCAGCTCCCGAAAGCTCATCGACTGCATTACGCCTTTTAGCAGCGGCCCGCCTACCTTGAGTCCGAGCTTCTCTCCCGGAAGTTTATACGCGATAAAGCCCTCACAGCGCTCGCTTGTGGTATGCAGGAATCCGCCCCGCAGCATTCCGCGCGCATAGCCGCAGATGTATTCTGCCGCTTTGTCCGGCCCCGAAAATACCGAAACCAGTCCCTTTTCTGTCCCGTAATCATAATAGCCAAAGGCATGTCCAATCTCCTGAATCACGCCCTCATCCAGCGTTTTGACTGCCATATCTGTCCCCTCCCTATCATTTTCTAAGCACCGCCACCGCACAAGGAATTCTCCCCTCGCACAGTGTATAGGAGGTATCCGTATAGCCTGCGCCGGCAAAGAATTTTTTATAGGAATCCAATGTAAATTCCCGTTTAAAATCCGCTCCGGCCTTTCCGATGGCGGCGGATACGCTATTGGTCGTTCCCTTATCCGTCTGGTTCATATAGGTCGGGATGATAATCCGGCCCCCCGCGCGGCATACCCGGTCGAGTTCCCGCAGCGCCTGATAGGGCTCATCCAACAGATGAATTACATTGGCGGCAACCACCGCGTCAAAGCTGCCGTCTGGGTACGGCAGATGCATGATATCGCTCTGCTCAAACTTCAGATTATTATATTTCCCATATTTCTTCCGGGCACGCTTCAGCATATTCGCGGAAAAATCCGTCGCGATCAGGCTCTTACACTTCCCGGCAATCCGGCCGCTGAGCAGTCCTGTACCGCACGCGCATTCCAGCACTTCATCCGTCGGCTCTATCAGGTTTTCCACTACCGTACACAGCTTCTGATTGGCCTTTTTGTTGATTACGTCTGCAAATATATCGTATACACAGGCTACCTTATCCCAAAACATGCTCTTCTCCTTGTTCTATCAATGCTGCCAGCGTATCCGCAAATCCTTTCGGATCCGTGATCTGATACTGCATGTGGTTCTGCCCTTCCCATACTGGGAACTGCGCATACGGATACGCTTTTTTTACCGCGTCACGGTATTTGTAATGGTCCTCTATGTTTCCGAACTCAAAGCAGGTATGCTTCTGCAGCTCTTCCGGCAGGTACAGAAACGGTACCATGATCCGCCGGGTCCCCTTGGAGATCTGCGCAAATTGTCCGCCGTCAAAGAAAATATGTTCCACCGGATACTGCGTTGTTGTCAAAAACTCCATGGCAAGATCGGCTCCAATCGAAGACGCCACCACCATCGCGATCTGTTTCACATTCTGCTTCCGCAGAAACTCCTCCACCTGCCTTACTTCGTCAGCCTTGCTGATGTACTTCTGTCCGGCGCAATAGACCGTAGACGTCGGCAAAATGCAAAAATACCGATCCTGCAGGTGTTTTGCCACCGGCTCGCTGCTGGCTCCTGTAACTCCCATGGCATGAAAGAACAGTATCGCCGGGGGCTTCCCGGCGGCCCAATGTCTCAAACTTCATGGCGTTTTCTTCCTCCTCACCGAATGAATATCATCATAATACCGGAGAGCACCGCTGCCAGAACAGCCATGCCAACCGTGCCGAAAAGCCATTTTCTGCGCTTATCCTGCGCGGTGATATATGGCCGCATCTCTTCTGTTCCTGGAATGATCCAACGCTTCGTCTTTCCCACCCACCAATCATCGATCAGAAAGCGGTCGATCAGATTCAGCACCAGGAGGATCACCAGCATCTGCCAAAATCCCGCGGCAAATCCACGTGCGCCGTTGACCGCATATACGCATACAAATAGATAAACCAGATAGATCGGCAGGCAGATCAGCTTAAATGCCGTTTTGTTCCGTTTGATCTTCTCCTGTGTCGTCAAGCCTAATTCTACGCAGCGCTGCTGTACCTCCGGATGATACAGATGGACCATCCCCACGGCCCCATTGCGGATACCGAACGCGCAGACCAGGCAGAGGATTGCTCCCAATCCCAGCCCCTCCAAAATTACCTGTAGCAGCATTGTACCGATTCCTCCTATTTTTTCAGGATATTTGTGATCTTGGCAAAGTCCTCTCTCGCTTCCTTAAAATACGGCAGCATACAATAGCAATGTACCATTTTCGGCCGCGCGAAAGCGGTATATGGGACATCCGCCCTCTGGCAGGCTGCCTCAAAGTCCGGCAGGGCGCCATACAGTACCTCGTCCGCGCTATAGAAGAAGTGAATATCTCCGACGCCGGAGAAGTCTCCTCGTGAGCCGGAAATCATATACTCCGGCACATTGTCCTGTCCATGGCGCATAAACTTTTCTACCGTAACCATAAAGGCGTAATCGATGGCGACATCCCGGTCGTTGAGCGCCTGCATCCTTTTCTTTTCCTCGTCGTTCCACGGCACCTCGCCAGGAGACACCGCCACAATGTGGCGCGGCGGTGGCAGCGGTTCCGGCTGTGCATTGTTGTGTGCCGCCATCCCCAATGCCAATGCGCCGCCTGAAGAAAATCCGCAGGTGCTGACATTGCCTCCGCCATACCGCTGGATCATCCGGCGATAGCATTCATACGCCATGTCGTAAGTCTCCGTAATACAGTGTTCCATACACAGCGGATAAAAAGGAAACCACACATCGCAGCCGCTTTCACGGCCTAGCTTCCGCATCACCGGCGGATCTCCCTTGTCCGGTCCTATGACCATCCCGCCGACAAAAAAGTAGAGAATCGCACGCTCCGCCGGTTCTGGCTTTTTCTGTACAATCAGGCACGGAAATCCGTTGACCTGGATCATTTCATAATAGGCCTTATGATCTGTCGGCTCAAAAACGCCGCGGTGCCGATTTTGCTTTTCTATAACTTTCCGTATCTCATCCTCCGGAAGAGAAAAGGCTTTTTTCGCGCCGATAAGCTTATATGCCCCCCGCAGTGCGCTGGCAAACACGCTCATCTTCCCACTCCCTTCAGGAATCCGCTTTTCGCGTTTTCTTCCGTATCATCCGACTCATCATAAGCGTCGTACGGCGCCGACGGATCGTGAACCCGTTTCTTGAACGGAGAGCAGAGCTGATCCTTGTGCGCGAACGCAAATGCGAACTGATCCGTCCATCCGGTATGGCCTGTGATAAACAGCGGCTGTACTCTCATTTCTTTGAGTTTCTTCTCCAGAGACTCCAGGGACTTTACCGCCAGCTTATTGTCTTCCGCCAATGTTGAGATGAAGCTATAGCCGCCGTCCGCGCCAAACCACAGTGTATCGCCGGTAAACAGATAAGTATCATCGATCAGATACACCATATGTCCCCAGGTATGTCCCGGAACCAGGAAACAGTGAATCTTGATATCGTCGATATAAAAGGTCTCTCCGTCATGGAGCAATTGCTTAGGGTTGAGGATCGTCACCTGCGGCAGCTTATACATATGATAAATTACTTTGCGGCGGACTTCTCCTGTGAGATACCGGTTTTCTATCTCGCCGATATACAGGCGTGCCTCCTTAAACAAACCTGGGCTGTCAGCCTCTACCGCGCCGACATGGTCCGTGTCCTGATGCGTGATCAGGATGTGGCGGACAGACTTCGGATCAATTCCCAGCCATCCCATCTTCTCCTCGAGCCGATCATAATTATAACCGGCATCGATCATGATCGTCGTATCACCTTTGCGGTAAAAGAAGATGTTGGCCACCCACTCGCGTACACAAGCGACCTTTTCATCAATCCATCCAGTGTTCAACGGCTTAAAGATCTCCTTGCCGCGGTACATTTTGCTCATTTCTTTTTTCTGAAATTCCGTCGCTTTTTTGGACATCGCCTTTATCTCCTTTCTAGAACAATAATCTTGTTGGATATATTCCGCACCACCGGGATCTTATCAAGAAGCTTGTAGATCGGGACGAATACTGCCATTCCTTCGGTCAGACCATGCTCTTCCTTATAGCTAAAATCCGGTAAAAGGCCGGCTAACTCCTTGCCGTTTTTGATTCCCCATGTAAATTTGGCCTTGCTTCCCTCGATGGACTTTTCCTTGAAATGCTTAACCATCGTCGGATTCATGATCTCCGCAAGCACAAGCGCCCGTCCGAAGCGTTCCGCAATTCTGCTGAAAATCTGTTTGACATCGGCCTCATTCAGGTACATGGTCAGGCCCTCGATGATGACTAGCGCCGGAACGTCATGTTCCGCGATCTCCGTCCCCCAGTCGTCCATGGCTGACATGGCGATCTGTGAGATGCCTCCCTCCTCCGGCAAAAGTCTCCAGCGCACCTCGATGGTCTCCGGCAGATCGAGATTGTACTAATGTGCGTATTCCTGCATCCGGTAACACCGGGTATCCAGTCCGCAGGCGATATTGACCACGACGCTCCCCGGATTGGCGGCCAGGTAATCTCTTACCAAGCGGTCCAGCACGATGGTACGGGCAATGACTCCGTCATGCATGGCGGCATCCTTATCCGCCAGAGAGAAATCATACTCCAGCTTTTCTACAAGTTCTTCTGCCTTTTTATCCTGAATGGCCCCGCGGGTTCGGCTCTCTTTGGCCCGCGCATAGACCGTCTGCAGCATTGTCTCCGGCACTCCGGAAAGTGTAATCTTCTCACTCATCTTTCGATTCCTCCGTCTTTTTCCCTGTCTGCCTACCCAGACCATATTGGCCAGCATGCAGTTAGCCTTGTCTAACTCTTTTGGATTTTTTAAGCCGCTCTACGGCAGCTTATGAATCTCCGGCACAAAAATATGACCAGATGTATAATCTGGTCATATTGTAGCACACTCTATTTTTTTATTCAATAGGGAAAACGCATTTTTATGAGATCGTTTTCTGCGACTTCCACGGCCCCTTGAGAATCCGCCATACAAAGCACGTCCCGCGGCAGATCCAATCCAGGAACATAGCGCACCATACGCCGTAGATCTGCCATCCCAGGACATTGCCCATGAAAAGGCTCATCAGAATACGGCACACCCACATGGAGATGATGGAAACGATCATGGTATACTTGACGTCTCCTGCCGCACGCAGCGCGTTGGGCAGCGCAAATGACGGCGGCCAGATTGTGCAGGCTCCGATGCCGTACATGATCATCAGGTTCTTGGCCACTGTCGCCGTCTCCTCCTGCAATCCATACAGCTGAACGATCAGGTTCAGGCACGCAAAGATTACGGCATTGAGCGCAATATGGCTGATATAAACCATTTTCAGCAGACGGCCGGTATATTGCTGCGCTTCATCCGGACGCCCGGCTCCGATGCATTGGCCCACCACGGTAATCATTCCCAGGCCGATACCGATACCAGGGATGATCTGCACACCGGATACACTAAAGCCTACCGCGTTGGCCGCAATGGCAATCGTACCATATCCCGCCACCTGCGCCGCGATCAGGATCTTTCCTATCTGGAACATTCCGTTTTCCAGTCCGGTCGGCACTCCGATCCGCAGAATATTACTGATCATGCTCCACTTGGGCTTCAAAGTATAGCTGCGTACACAGACCACGTTCTTTTTATTGCGCAATGCGCCGATCACGACCGCCGCCGCTACAGCTCTCGCTATGAGGGAGGCCCAGGCCGCGCCTGCCACGCCCATCTTTAGTCCGAAAATCAACGCCGCGTTCAGTCCGATATTGATCACATTCATAATCAGCGACGTGTACATGGAGATCTTAGAGTTGCCCATGGAGCGGAAGATCGCCGCGCCACTGTTATAAAGGGCCAGTACCGGGAAGGACAATGCCGAGATCTCAAAATAGATCAGCGCGTTTTCTACAACATCCGGCTCCAGATTGGGGTAGATCAGCGGCAGCACCTGCTTATTGAACAGCAGAACCAGTGCCATCAGCGCCAGAGACAGCGCCAGGATGACCAGAAAGACCTGTCTGGCGGCTTCTGTCGCCTTTTTGGTGTCGCCTCGTCCTACATACTGGGATACGACGACAGCGCCGCCGGTTGCCAGCGCCGTAAATATCGTAATCAGCAAATTATTGATGGTGTCTACCAGAGATATTCCGGAAACGGCTGCCTCTCCCACGTTGGAGACCATGACCGTATCCGCCATACCTACCGTAATCGCAAGCAGCTGTTCGATAATCAGCGGGATGATAAGCATATACAGCTGTTTTCTGGTAAACATCGGTGCTTTTATATTTTCTGTTGTCTCCATCTTACTTGACTTCCATCATGCCATACTCGGTCACGCCAATATAAGTCTTGCCCGCGTTGAAGACGACCTCCTTGCCATCCTTATCCTTAACCTGCATCTGATCATAGGGTGTCTGCTTGCTCCACTCAATCTCCAGCATTGTACCGTTCGAGAAAAAGTACCCCGTCCCGCCGTCACTCTCGATTGCCATACGGTATCCGTCCACAGAAGACACATTGGTCTCCAGCACCAGAACATTGGTAAATACCAGCTGCGTTCCTGTATCCTGCACCATATGCGGCTGCCCGCTGTGCTGCTTGTAATACAGTCCATCCTGATCATTATATGTAAAGGTACTGTAGTATTCATCCGAATACCAAACCGTCAGCTCCTCGCACTTCTTTTCGCCTACCGGCTGCGCATTGCCAGGCATCTGGAAAGAAAACGCCGGTCCCTGATGCGTCTCGTCCAGCTCTGTCCGGATCCCGTACTCCTCCATCGCCTGCGGAATATTCTGTCCCTTTACATACATCGTATGCTCCAGCGCATAGGTCTTCAGGCGCTCCGGATCTCTCTCATACAGACCATAATCTCCGTAGATCGCATCCAGATCCGACACTCCCAGTTCTTTGATACGATCCAGTCCTGCCTGAGAACCGCCCACATGAAGATACAGCGCGTCAAATCCCGCCGCGAAATCTACATAATAGGGGCGTGCGCTCCGCACGGAGCACACATCCGGAATCGCCGTATAATCCGCCCATATCGCCATCATACGGGAGATTCCTTCTTCTGCCACCATCTCAAACATGATATCCGCACCGGCAATACCATACTGCGGCAGCGAATCTTTGATATTGTTGATCATGATGGCCACTGGACGCTTGCCCACAGCTTCATCGCTTATATCATACAGTCCTGTCAGCGGGTTCAGATTTCCGTCTGGCATAACCATTACAGCCCGGCTGCTTTCCTGTGCCGAACTCTCCTCCGCCGAAGACTCCGCCTTGGAGGATTCCTCTTTTGATACCTCCTGGCTGCTTTCCTCATGACTGGAATTCTCAGAACTTCCGCACGCCGCGCACAGCAGCATCAGCCCGGCCAATACCACAGCAAACCATCTTTTACTCATTTTCTCTCTCCTTGCTTTTGGGCAAACAACGCCAGCTTGCAGTACATGTCTTCCAGTATCAGTCTGGAGTCAACTCTTCTATATACCCGGATCTTCCGCTCCGGATTGTCTCCCGGAATGTATCTCTGCTCCGCACTGATTCTCGGCGCGGGAATCAGATCGTACTCCCAACGATGCTCATACAGAATCAGCCCCGGCGCCGGAGAATCTCCCAACACCCAAGTTTCTCCCGTACGAAAAGCACTCCGCAGAGAACTGGGCTTGAGTGAGCACTCGACCAATTGATCAAACAGATATTTTCCTACCTCTCCGCAGGGCCGCACCCGATACTCCAGCTCTGCCATGGAGACGGGCATCATCTCGTAGACGTTCTTCGGGACCTGCCACAGCTCAATCTCTGACGCCATAACTACGTTTACGGCGTTGACATCATTGCCCAGGTTGAACTCCGGTGCTCCCACCGGATACGTCCCTCCGCCAATCCAGATCGCCTTCAGACGGCCGGCAATCGCAGGCTCCATCAGATACGCGGACGCCAGATCCGTCAATGGGCCCAGAAATGTCACATACAGCGGACGCGGATCATCCTTCATCGCTTCTTCTATAATCCGTCTGGCGCCTTCCGAGGCTACCGGCGTATGCTCATCCGGCAGCGCATGCGGCGCACCCTGTACAACCACACCCTCCGGATCCATGCCGAGCTTGCCGAAAATCCGGATCAACTCATCATAGCTCTCCTGCATGGTATGATCATGACGTGTACCGAAATGCGCGGCAATCATCGCCACATTCTCAAATTTCGAAGAGAGCAGGGTATGCACAATCGCAAACTGATCGTCTCCCTCATTCGCGGCGTCCGTATCGGTAATCACACGGACCTTCTTTTCCTTAGGCATCGGATATTCATATTGATTATAATTCATCTCATGTATCTCCTTTGTTTTTATTCAGCCAAACTCTGTCACAGGGCGGCGTATTGGTGTATTTGCGCCAGATCTCCGGCACCTCCTGTTCTCCTTGTATCAGCGCCCGCTCCAGCTCCAGCAGCAACGCCGTCCGAATCATCCGCCTCTGACGGCCGCAGGGTCTTACATGTCCAAACAGTTCCCTGCTCCTGACAAGGATCGCCTGCTCCCTGAGCGGCAGACTATTCCAGTTATAAACACCGATCTGGCGGCCATCCCGATACAGATATACCATCCGTTCCATGACTGCCTCCTGTGCACCTTTTTATCATATCATATGCCGCATCCGGAGACAAGGTTCTTTTTCATTTTTTCGGCGCTGCCGCACGGAAAAAATGAATGGTCTTCCCCTGCTCGGTAAACTTGGCCTCATACTCCGTCATTACATTGCCCTCGGCATATACGGAATGATGCAGATCCTCGCTCTGGCACAGGATCTCCCATCCGCCTGCCTGAATCTGTTCCAGCGAAAAGGCATACAGGTCATCATTGTCTGTCTTCATCTGCAGAATCCCGCCCTCACGCAGAATCTCCGCATATATTTTAAGAAGGCCTTCCGATGTGAGCCGTCTCTTCGCGTGCCTTGCCTTGGGCCACGGGTCACTGAAATTCAAATAGATCCGGTCTAACTCTCCCGGTGCGAAGATCTCCCTCAGTCCCTGCGCCTCTCCATGGATCAAACGCAGATTCTGCAGCCGCGCCGTCTCTTCTCCCTTTTCCAGGCGCTGGCTGGCCTTCGCCAAAACCGTCCCGATCCTTTCCAATCCGATCCATCCCTCTTGAGGCGCAAGGCGGGCCATCTCTCCAATAAAGCCTCCTAGGCCGCACCCAATCTCCAGGCAGAGAGTGTCCGTCCCGATATTTTCTCTCCATATTCCCCGCAGTTTCTGCGGCTCTTCCTCTACCAAGCGGGACGCACTCAGGATCTCGGGAGATTCCTTCATGTATCTTACTCTCATACTTTTCCCCCTGTATTATAAAAAATAAACCGTCTCCAGTGAGTTGGAGACGGAGTAAAAGTGAGCCATTCGGGATTCGAACCCGAGACACCTGGATTAAAAGTCCAGTGCTCTACCGGCTGAGCTAATGGCCCACAATGCCCAGAACCGGAATCGAACCAGTGACACGAGGATTTTCAGTCCTCTGCTC
>CABUPM010000038.1 GCA_902493345.1 uncultured Eubacteriales bacterium
CTGCGTAAGGCTGCCATGATGGACGCTACGAATGAGAAGGTTATGAAGAAGTGCCTGCCTTATTTGTAAGAGGCGCTTACGGTTTAAGAAACTGAAAATTTTCAAGGAGGAATTACAATGGCAAGAGTTAAAGGGGCTTTGAACGCTCGGAAGAAGCATAAAAGAGTTTTGAAGTTGGCGAGAGGTTATTATGGAAGCCGTTCCAAGCAGTATCGTTCTGCTAAGGCTGCCGTTATGCGTGCTCAGCGTTTTGCGTATGCAGGACGCCGCATGAAGAAGAGGGATTTCCGTAAGCTGTGGATCGCGCGTATCAACGCTGCGTGCCGTCTGAACGATATCTCTTACAGCCGTTTCATGTATGGTCTGAAGCTGGCTGAGGTAGCTCTGGACCGTAAGGTTCTGGCGGACATCGCTGTTAATGATCCGGCAGGCTTCACTGCTCTGGTAGCAACCGCTAAGGCAAAGCTGGCGTAAGCTATTATCACAAATAAACAGGCAAATTACATCCGGTGTTAAGGGTGTAATTTGCTTTTTTATTTCTAATGGAAGAGGAGAACGCTGTGTTTAAATATGAGACAAGGGTGCGGTATGAAGATCTGGATGCTGACGGTTATGTAAAACCCAACGCGGTGATTGGGTTTATGCAGAATACCGCTGTCAAGCATTCTGCTGCCGCAGGCTATGATGTTTATAAAATGGCGGAGATGGGAATTGCGTGGATGGTTCTGTGCTGGGATGTGCGCCTTGGACGGAGAATCTGTTGGGATGAGGCTCTGATCGTATGTACATGGCCTTATGAATTTAGAGGAAGTATCGGGAAAAGGTGTTTTGAGGTGCGGGCGGAAGACGGAGAGCTGTTAGCACAGGCAGACTCCTGGTGGGCTCTGGTGCGTCTGCAGGATCAGGCGATGATTACGGTTGACACAGAGATGACACAGCGTTTTGGCATAGACGGCGCCGCACCGTTTGTACTGTGCCGGCCTAAAGGACGGGCGCAGGAAGTAGGAGAAGCGTTTCCGGTTCAGCGGTTTGACTTGGATACCAATGGTCATGTGAACAATGGCCGTTTTGCGGAGATTGCCTGCGCCTATGTTCCAGAGCCGTCCCGAATCCGGGAACTGATGATTGAGTATAAGCATTCTGGTCATCTTGGAGAGGAGATTGTTCCTTCCTATACTATCGGGGAGGACGGTGTGTATGTGTGCCTCAGCCGACAGGTGGATGGACAGCCGTATATCAAGATGCGGGTGAGCTATGTGGAAACGACGGAAGGGAGAGAAACTATATGAATCGACAGGTACTGTACGCGATCGGAGAAGCGCTGATCGATTTTATCCCACAGGAGAGAGGATGTCGTTTTGATGAAGTTACGGCATTTGCGCCGGCATTGGGCGGTGCTCCGGCCAATGTATGCGGAGCCTTTTCCAAGCTCGGCGGACAGAGCCGAATGATTACGCAGCTGGGGGATGACCCTTTTGGGCATAAGATTGCCAGAGAGCTGGCCGAAAATGGGATCGGAACGGAGCATGTGTTTTTTACAAAGGAAGCCAATACCTGTCTGGCGTTTGTGAGTTTGGGCGCGGACGGCGGGCGGACATTTTCTTTTTACCGCAATCCCTCGGCGGATATGCTGCTGGAACGCGGCAAAATCCATAAAGAATGGTTTCAGGACGCATACGCACTGCATTTTTGCAGCGTAGCGCTGGGAGATACACCGATGAAGGAAGCGCATGAAGCGGCCATCCAATATGCAAGAGAAGCGGGGGCATTGATCAGCTTTGATCCTAACCTTCGTTTTCCGTTGTGGCCGGATCGGGAACTCCTGTACAAGCGAGTGTGGGAGTTTATTCCGCAGGCGGATATGATCAAGATATCGGATGAAGAACTGGAATTCTTGACGGGATCGACGCAGATCGAAAGCGTATTGGAAAAACTGCTGGTAGGGCGTGTCCGTCTGGTGCTGTTCACCTGCGGAAGCGAAGGAGCGTATGCTTTTACCAGAACGGCCCGAGCGCACGCGAAGGCGCAAAAGGTGGAGGCAATCGATACGACAGGCGCAGGCGACGCGTTTGCGGGAGCGATGCTGTATCTTATGTATCGGGACCATGTAACGGATCCGGAGGCCTTGGATTCAGAAAAATTGCAGGAATATCTCGAATTCGCCAATCGCTACTGCGCGAAGAGTGTGCAGAAAAAAGGAGCCATAGCGTCGTATCCAAGTGCGGAAGAGATGGCATAAAAGTCAAATCAGGACAGCAAGATGAGGGTATCATAAAAGTCAATATGACTTGAGGGATACCCTCTCTTTTGAAGATTTCATTTGAGTATTTCTTCCAGTTCCTTGTTCCTGGTTTTCATTATTGAATTGAGGTTGACTTTGGATTCTTGGAAAATCTGATACACTTTTGAGGGAGACTCTTGCGTGTACCATGGTTACATAGATTTTCTCTGTATTTTCCGGAAATTCTGGTACACCTTTGAGAATGAGATTCTGAACTGCTCCCTGTCAAGTAGACAGGCGAAAAAACAAAAACTATTTTTCCAGGATTCCAGAAATGGAGTCCTGGTTTTCTGTTATGCGGCTTCTATCAGACTGCGGTAGCTGGCTGGTGGCTGGCAATTCAGCCTGTGCTGGCGCCACTGGGTGTTGTAGTAATGAATGAATTGCTTACTCTACTGATATTTATATAGGTAATTTAAGTAAAAAGATTAAATTGGAATAAAGAAAATGATAATCAAAAAGATAAAAGTCGGGATGACTTTGAATTATAGTCTTTTCAGTCAGTTTGAAAAAGCGTATTCCAGCCGCCGGAGTGGTAGATCATCAGTGAGTGCATGTAGAGCTCGGCACTCTGACGGTCGGGGCACTCGGCAATAATTCGGCGGTAGCTGTCAAATTGCGATGAGATCAGAAGGCCCAGCAGTTTTTCATCGATGTCATGATATCCTGCGGTATTAAAAAACAGGAGGCTTTCTTCAATCTTGCTTTTGACCAACTGATCAAAGGCGTGTTCAAGACTGCTGCCCGCGCTGCGGTAAAGGAGTAGTACAGCTTCCGAATAGTGGCTGAAGATCAGATGGAGAATCGCTTCGGATTCATGCTGCATAGAGGATTGGAGGCAGCTTAAAAGATTGGGGCCCGTACCGGAATAATAATCGGTACGGATTGCCTGAAATGCCGCTTCGATATCCTCTAATAAGGGCTTCAGTAAGCTTGCGAATAACTCGTCTTTGGATGAATAACGGTTTTGGATCGCGCCGACCGTGACGCCGGCCTTTGCGGCAATCTGCCGGAGCGATGCGTGCATATATCCTTTGTCCAGAAACTCGTCCATCGCAGCCTTTACGATCTTATCATCCAGAGAATGATCTCTCAAAGCCATAGAAGCGCCTCACTTTCACGAGAATAATTACATTGTAATCAATTACGATGTAATTATAACAGAAGGGATATATCCTGTTAAGAAATTGTATAAATAAAAACTCGCAGCAGCCGGGTTCTTCAGAATCCCAAACTACTGCGAGTTTTCAATTATGTGTTGCGTGCGTGGAAAATCCTTAACGAATTGTCACATCAGCAGAGCTGTCCAGATCATAGATCGTACCCTTTACACCCTTAAGAATGACATTGTTGAATACAATGCCGGAAGCGTTGCGTACAAAGAAGCCGGCCTCCTTCATGATATCCACGTCAGCCATCATCGCGGGAGCCTCAGCGGGGCTGCCGTTCGGATCCATGCTGACGGTGCAGTTGGTAAACTGGATATTCTCTACAGGCTGCTCTGCCAGACCATAGATGAACCCGGCAGCGGCAGTGATGTTTTTCGCGATGATATTGTTGATCTGAATATTGCGAATGGTGGGAGTTCCCTCATCTATCGGATAAGGATTCTTATCCCAGACATGCTTCATAGAGCCGTTCTTGCCGCAGAAGTAATACATGTTGAATACAAACGGGCACAGAACACGGTCCATGATGATATTGGAGATAACGACATCTTCTACGACGCCGCCCCTCTTACGGCGCGTCTTGATGCGTACGCCGCGGTCTGTCTCATAGAATACACAGTTGGAGATAGCGACATTGCGTACGCCGCCGCTCATCTCGGAACCGATAACAACGCCGCCGTGGCCGTGCAGCATGGTACAGCCGGTAATCGTGATGTTTTCGCTCGGATGCTTGTCCGGGGTATCTTCCGTACCGGATTTGATAACGATACAGTCATCGCCGACATCAATGGTGCTGTCCAGAATGCGAAGATTCCGGGTGCCGTCCGGATCGATACCGTCCGTGTTGGGAGAATCAGCCGGATTCTTGATCGTGATGCCGCGGATCAGCATATTATCACAGTACAGGGGATGTACGGTCCAGGAAGGAGACATGGTCAGCGTAACGTCTTCCAGCTTGATGTTTTTGCAGTACTGGAAATTGATTAGGTAGGGACGTACGTACTGAAGCTTATGAGCACGTAGCTCACTCCACCAGCGCTGGCCGTTTCCGTTCAGGGTACCATGGCCGACAATGGCGATGTTTTCCGCGTGGTCTGCATGGATCAGAGGCTTGTAAGCCTTGGAAGGGATTCCTTCAAACTCCGTATCGATCAGTTCATAATTCTCAATATCATCCAGGAAGCTGATGGTCGCGCCGGCGTCCACATACAATGTGGTATGGCTGCAAAGCTCGATGGAATGTGTGGGGTAGGTACCCGCGGGAACAAAGATCGTACCGCCGCCAAGACTTGCCGCGTGAGCGAAAGCCTGCTTGAAGGCTTCGGTCCAATCGGCTCCACCGCAGGAAGCGTCTTTGAATTGGTGAATATTAATAAAACAGGGATTCATAATGGTGACCTATATATTGGTATAAACATTATAAACTGAATGACATAGTTTTGTCAAGATGAGAAAATGTGAGAGGGAAAAGAAGGAAAAAGGTTGTAATGTGCGGAAAAGTATGGTAAACTGTTTGTGTAACAAAGACGCAAACAGAATACAGATGAGAAAGGAGGACGCAGTATGATTGGAGTCGTCATTTTAGAGAAGGATTTGATGGTTCGCACCATACTGGAGGGCTATATAGCGCAGGTTGAAGGATATCAGGTAGTAGGAATGGGGGACTCCCTGGCGGAGGCGCAGAAGATATATGACGAAGGCGGGGCACAGCTGATTTTGGGAGAGGTGACTCTACAGGACGGAGATGTCCTGGAATGGCTGGCGCGCCTAAGGTATGAGAATAAGCCTGTGGACTTTATCGCGGTTACAGGAGATCCCCGATATTGTACGTTTTATAATCTGACGCGGTACGGATTGATCGATTATATATTAAAGCCGTTTGTTTTCGCACGCGTTCGGGAAGCCTTGCTGCGCTACCGCAATTGCAAGCAGCTCTTATCACCGGAAGCTCCGCTGCTGCAGGAGAACCTGGATGCGTTCTTTTTTGCGGATCTGGACATGGGCACCATCGGGAATGTTCAGAATGGAATACGGAATTTCAGCAGACATACTTATGAACGTATTTACAATTATGCCCGGGAGAATTATGATAAGAGCTTTACGGCCGGGGAAGTGGCAGAGGCCATGGAGGTTTCCAGAATTACGGCCAGACGGTATCTGGAGATGCTGGAAAAGTCAGGTCATCTGGCGGTGAAACTGCACTATGGCAAGGTCGGACGTCCGCAGAACCGGTATCATTACAAAGGGATGGAGTGAACATACAGTGGAGAGGCTGATTATTGCGACCGGCAATGCCGGTAAGGTGCGGGAGTTTAAGGAGATCTTCCAGGGACAGCAGATTACTTCTATGAAAGAAGAAGGGATCGTGCTGAAGCCGGAGGAGAACGGTACAACGTTTGAGGAAAACGCGGCAATCAAGGCGGAAGCTCTGGCACAGGCCCTGAAGGAAAGGGGGATTCGCGCGATCGCCATCGCCGACGATTCCGGGATTGAGATTGACGCTTTTGACGGCGGCCCGGGTGTATATTCAGCCAGGTATCTGGGAGAGGATACGCCGTATGAAATTAAAAACGGAATCATTCTCAAAAAGATGGAAGATGTCGAGGAGGAAGCGCGGGGGGCACGGTATGCCTGCGCGATTGTGGCAGTGCTTCCGGACGGCCGGAAACTGTCCGCTCATGGAGAAGTGGAGGGGAGGATTGCCAGGGAGCCCCATGGAGAAGGTGGATTTGGCTATGATCCGATTTTCTATGTCCCGAAGTATCACCGAAGCATGGCGGAATTGACCCCGGAGGAGAAGAACAGCATTTCACACCGGGGAAAGGCACTGGAAAAAATAAAGCGGCTCCTCTATGCGGAAGAAAATGCACTATAAATAATTTGGATAATCTTGCAAATAAGAAAAAAATATCCATTTATGGCAAAAATAAGAGCGTAAAACAGAAAAAAGAATAAAACATATGAAAACTGTTCAAGTGCTATAAAAAATGCTTGCATTTATTGTAAGTTATGCTATAATGTATATGTAATAGCGGTGCAGGTTGTTGTGCAAACGCTTTAATTGACAGGAGGGAAAAATATGAAAAAGTATGTGGCAGTATTACTTGCTTTGGCCATGATCGTAGGGTCGATGGCCGGCTGCACAGGCGGAAGCAACAGTTCGACGCAGGATTCCTCCAAGGCTGACTCTTCAAAGTCTGCAGAAGTATCGCAGGATGCGGAAAGCAGCCAGGAAGAGGCAGATCATCCGTGGGAATTATTGGATCCGATTGAAAATACAGACGGGACTTTGCAGGTTCCGCGGTCCAACTATGTAACCTATCCGATTTCTGAGACTGGAGTAGAATTAGAGTACTGGCTGTGCGCTGCGTCCAATATCGCGAAGGGCGTAGGCGAGACCAAGGATACCGAATGGGCACAGGTTCTTCAGGAGAGAACCGGCGTTAAGATCCAGTGGACAACTTCCGTTCTGGGTTCTGACAGCGAGAGCTTTGGTGTTATGACCTCTTCCGGTCAGCTCCCGGACATCGTAGAGTGGGAGTGGACGACCAGCTATAACGGCGGTCCCAGCGCGGCTGAGTCCGACGGTCTGATCACCTATCTGAACGATTATATCACAGAGTACGGTGCAGCGGCAGACCTGTGGCAGTTCCTGCAGGATAACCCGCATCTGGACAAAGAAGTAAAGGACGATAACGGCAACTATTATGCGTTCCCGTTTGTTCGTGGTACCAAGTATCTGCAGTGTACATCCGGCCCGATCGTTCGTACCGATCTGCTGGAGTCTGTTGGTATCAAGGCTGACGAGCTGGTGACAATCGAGGATTGGCACAATGCTCTGCTGGCGGCTAAGGAGATCCCCGGCGTGGAGTATCCGCTGATTTGTAAGAACTGGGGCAACCTGGTATCCCTGATGAATAACCCCTTTGAGTTCCGTCCGAATATGTTCCTGGATTATGAGACAGGCAATATTGAGTTCGGATACATGACAGAGGGTTATAAGGAATTCATCCAGACCCTGCAGCAGTGGCTGTCCGAAGGACTGGTGGATCCGGACCTGCTGTCCAACAAGACAGACGACCAGACACAGGCAATGCTGACTGGTACTTCCGTAATCTGCTATGGCGCAGGCGGCGGCGATCTGGGAACCTATCTGTCTTCCGTATCCGCAGATCCGAGCGCGTATGCAGAGGGTATCAGCTTCCAGACAATCAACTTCCCGGTAAAGAATGCTGGAGATACCGTACATTATGGCGGCTCTTCTTATGACTATGCGACAACTTCCAAGGCAAGCGCAGCGATTACCGCTGACTGCAAGAATCCGGAAGTTGCGGCGAAGCTGCTGAACTACAACTACAGCAAGGAAGGCCATCTGTTTATCAACTATGGTCAGGACGTTGTTATTGACAGCGAGGGTCAGGCACATTATTCCGACAAGACCATGGATTATGCAGCGAATGGCTTCCCGTCACTGGCAACCTCTATGGCAAATGTTGGACGTGCGAATATGTCCGGCCCGTTTGCACAGGATCCGAACTATATCTTCGAGTATTATGCAACGGATGGTCAGAAGGCGGCTCTGCATACCTGGAACGATTATCAGGAGAGCCAGAGTACACTGATTCCTCCGATCACTCTGACCGCTGAGGAGTCCAGCAAGTACGCATCCTTGATTAACGACATCAATACCTATGTAGAGTCCTCCTACGGCGCATGGTTCGCGCTGCAGAGCAAGGTAGAGGATGATTGGGATAATTATATCTCCACACTGCAGGGTATGGGAATTCAGGACGCTATTGATATCTATCAGGCGGCTCTGAATCGTTACAACGCTCGTTAATTTAATAAGCGCAACGTAAGAATAGATTTTTCTTGCACCGTTAAAATGATGAGCCTGCCAACCTTTTTTGGCAGGCTCATCCCAAATAAGCATATGACAATATTCTGAAAAGGAGGCGGCTATTATGGCGAAAAAAGGCGCTGCAAAAACCTCTTCGGCCTCTCTGGGAAAGCGAATGTGGAAAAACAGGGAGCTTTATATTCTGGTTCTTCCGGTTGTAATCTATTTCCTGCTATTCCAATATAAACCCATGCTGGGACTGATTATTGCCTTTGAAGAGAACTATAATCCGCGAAAAGGCTATTTTGGAAGTGGTTTTGTAGGGTTTAAACATTTTTATGACTTTTTTACCAGCCATTTCTTCGTATCCCGTGTATGGAATACGTTGAAGATCAGCTTGACGACATTGGTGTTTGGATTCCCGGCACCGATTCTGTTTGCGCTGCTGATGAATGAGCTGCGTGGCAAATGGTTCCCGCGTGTGGTACAGACAGTTACTTATATGCCGCACTTTATCTCCATGGTCGTCCTGTGTGCGATGATCCGGGAGTTCGTGGAATCCGGCGGATTTATCAATCAGTTCGCGACGCTTTTTGGATATGACGGCGCGAATATGTTGAATAAGAGTGAATTGTTCCTGCCCATCTATGTAATCTCCAACATCTGGCAGGGAATGGGCTGGGGTTCTATCGTATATCTGGCGGCTCTAACCAGTATTGACATGCAGTTGTATGAGGCGGCCAAGATCGACGGCGCCGGACGTTGGAAGCAGACGCTGCATGTTACGATTCCGGCAATTCTGCCGACAATCGTTACGATGTTCATTATGAGATGCGGACAGATCATGAGCGTCGGATATGAGAAGATTATCCTTTTGTACAATGAATCGACCCGTGAGGCAGCCGATGTTATTTCAACCTATGTATACCGTCTTGGTCTTGTAAATCGGCAATATTCCTATTCTACGGCAGTCGGTCTGTTCAACTCCGTCATCAATTTTGTTCTGGTTATCATGGCCAACGCGATTTCCCGCAGGCTGAGTGAAACCAGTCTGTGGTAAGGAGGCGAGACAATGGCTAAGAGTAATAAAGTAAGTGTATCCAATAAGATTAAGCACAGCCGCGGCGAGAATATCTTCAATGTGTTTAATATCCTGATTATGCTGTTCATGCTGTTTGTCTGTGCGTATCCCTTCTGGTATGTAATCTGCGCGTCCTTCTCCAACGCGGACGCGTTGGTTCTTCATAAGGGTATGATCTGGCTTCCGATCAAATTTGACACATTGGCCTATGAGCGAGTTTTGGCTGATAAACAGATCTGGATCGGCTATGGCAACACATTGATCTATGTAGTCGCAGGTACGTTTATCAATATCATCATGACGGTTCTGTGCGCGTATTTCGTATCCCGTAAGTATGATGTTCCGGGTAAAAAGCTGATTATGCTGATGGTGGTATTCACCATGTACTTCCAGGGCGGTATGATCCCATCATTCCTGAATATTCAGAGTCTGGGTCTGTATAATACGAGATGGGCCATCCTGTTGCCGGGCGCGATCAGCACCTTCAATATGGTCATTATGAGAACAGCGATGCAGTCGATCGATGCCAGCCTGGAGGAATCGGCGCAGTTGGATGGCGCGAGTCAGTTTACGATTCTGTTTAAGATCATGGTTCCGCTGACCAAGGCGACGATAGCCGTATTGGTTCTGTATTATGGCGTCGCGCATTGGAATTCATGGTTCAATGCGATGATCTACTTGAAGGACAGCGATAAATATCCGCTGCAGCTGTATTTGCGTCAGGTTCTGATTATGAATGACGTATCGGCAACGACGGACGGCAACGATTCACCGATGCTGTCAGAATCCATCAAGTATGCGAATATCATCGTTGCGACAGTTCCTATTCTGCTGCTGTATCCTTTCCTGCAGAAGTATTTTGTAAAGGGTATGATGGTTGGCGCAGTCAAAGGATAATGTCCGGACGAAAAAGTGAAACAGTAAAAAGAAAAGTATCCGAAGGGGAGAAAAACGGTCCCTTCGGATACTTTTTTACGATTTTGCTTCAAATTGATGGTGACAATGCGGACAGGTGATCTGAATCTTGCCGCGTCCCTTAGGTACGCGAAGCTCGCGATGGCAGGAGGGACAGGAATAGTAGCGGTAGATCTTGCGGTCGCGCAGCCGCCGGGAATACTTACGAAAGACTTTACGTACCGGTGCGCTGAGCTCCAGAAATTTCTCATTATCCCGCTGCCTGGCTGTAAGGTTCCGGGACAGCATCCGGAACAGAAAAGCGAGCAGGGGAAGCATGGCAAGGACATAGATAACAGCGGAACGGGCAAAGAGCTGTATAAAAGCAAATAGTAGGTATAAGAACATCAATGTCAGATTCAGCGCGTCCAGAGTGCCGTAGCGGCCGGTCATGAAACGCTGTAGGTATGCACGGAAACGATCAAAAAGGTTCATGGGTTTATTTACTCCCCTCAAATAAACGGACGGCGGTCAAGAACGAGCTTCAGCGGCTTGTCGCTGGAGAGCTCACCTGGCAGAGCGGCCTGCAATTCGCTCAAGGCGCAGATGCATCCAAAGAGCGTGTGCAGATCGTTGAAGCCGTCATGTGTGGCAGGATCCAGACCTTCCAGATATTCTATATATTCTTCGGCAAAATCATGCAGTGCGGATTTGCAATCAGCAAAACGATAACCGCTTTGCCGCAGCGCGCGGTTCAGACAATACACCCAGTCGATTTCGGCAAAAGAAACGGCGTGTCCCAGGGTTGGCCAACGATGGCCGCGATAGATGTCCAGACAGGTGTCGATCATCTTTTCTGGGTACCGGAGCGGACGATGCGCATATTCATGATTGAACAGATAATGAAAAGAAGAGGCGAGATGCGGAAAAACGGTCGCTTCTTTTAAAATCCCGGAGAAGGAATCGCCCTGATGTGTGGGGATGACATAGCCCTTGCGCCAAAATCCGGTAGCAGGATCGGCATTCTCATACAGCCAGTCAAAATACCAGCCTTGCCATGTGAGATCGGCTTCCCCCTGCAGGACCAGCGCGGCATAGATGCCGGCGCCCTGGTGAGATGCGGTCCAGGGACTTTCGGCCCATGGCAGCTCATCGAGAAGGCGGTACAGATTCGACTTTTCCAAATATGGCTGCATCGCTTTCAGAGGGTATATGGCTTTGGCCTCAAACAGCTCCAGCGCGGCGATGCAATGCGCGGTTGTGTGAAAGGTATGGTGGGTCGCTTCTACAAACAGTCCGGTATCCGGATGCTGCAGATTCTGCAGGGTCTGTACCCAGGAAGCGCGTTCCGCTGCATCGGCAGGAAAAGCGCCGAGCATATACAGGATATTGGCCGCATCGGCGCAGCCGTATTCATTGAGCCCCAGCTGCCGCGTCCCTTCCTGGTTTTGCCAGATCCAGCGGGCATATTCACCGGGATGATCCAACTGATGGGTTTTAAGGACCTGCTGGGCACGGTCCAGAATGGGCTGTAGATTTTTCATACGATAAAAGCCTCCTTATAAGATATTATACCCCCAGCAGTAAAAACTGGGCGGTCGATGAGATGCAGAACAGTATGGTGACACCGGTCAGGCGCGGACTGCCGCCGCGTTCCCAGAGAGTCGCCAGGGCAGGGATCCCGACAAAGAGCGTAGGGACGGCATAACGGTAGCTCTGTGTACAAACATGCGGATAACGGAAACAGAAGACGATAAAGGAGATTAGTACCAAGCCGTAGGTGACATACAGCGTCAGGTTTTCCTCGGCATTCAGGCGTTTGGCGTTCTGGTACATCCCGTACAGGGAGGCAGCCACCAGCCCCAGGTTGGCGCAGAAGAGCAGCGCGGAAACCGGTTGGATCAGTTCGTTATATCGGGTCAGGGTCTGTTCTTCAAAGACAGAGGACTTGAGAAGGGCCAGAAGAATATTGTGCTCCAGATAGGAGGCGCCTTCTTTCCCATAAGAGATGTATAGATATTGGAACTGTTCAGCGGACAGGTCAAACAGACGCTGCAGGGCTGTGTAAGATGTGCCCAGGTATTGAGAACTGTCTGTCGAGAGTGCGGGTACATAGCCAAAAGGCAGATCAAAGAGAACATAACAGCGAATATACCACCACAACCCGAGTGGAAGGCAGATCAAAGCAAAGACGACGAACTGCGGGAGAAGGGACCGGATCCAGCCGCGGGTATGCAGGAGCTTCCATAAGAAGACCAACGCGGTTGCCGGAGCCATATAGGCGACCGAGAGCTTGGAGGACATCCCAAGACCAATGGCCAGCGCCAGAAAAATAATATTGTGCATGCAGGGTTTATGACTCCAGCGGAGCGTATACAGCATGGCCAGCAGCATAAAAAGAATGGATAGAGCGTCATTGTTGACACTTCCGGATAAGAAGATAAAATACGGATGAAAACAGAATACGATAAGTGCCAGGCATAAGGGGTGACCGGAAAAGCGAAGCTCCCGGAGCAGACGTTCCATCAGGATCATACAGGCAGAAGTATAGAAGAGGGGCAAGAGCTGAAGGTTTTCCCAACTGCCGTTACCCAGAAGAAGATTGAACTTCATCCAGAGTGCCGATAGAATATAATGCAGCGGCGGATGATAAAACTGAAACTGCTCCCTGGGGTCAAAATCCGGCAGATGCCCGTTCTCCATAAGATAACGGATATATCCGGCGTGTCCGTTTGCGGAGTCCGTAAAGCTGTGAACATCATGCTGCCGGGTTCCGACGCCGGTATATAAGACATAGAGCAGCTTCAGAAGAAAGCCAGCGGCCAGGATCAATAGAATCCATTGCGTTTCCTCCGTGATGCCGCGGCCTAAAAGGGAACATAGCCACAGAGTCAGGATGGACAGGCCAAGAACAGCAAGGAAAGGAATGGATACCTTGTCCAGAACGATCAGCAGCCAGCCCAGCAACATCAGCGGGAATAGGCCGATCCAGGGCAGATGTTTATTTCGATTCATGATACGCCTTTTCTGTATTGACATTCCACACAGGAGTTTTGTCAGAGCTGTTTGTCATGACACATTTCGCGGCTTCCATAGCGCTCAGCATAGAATGATCCATATTGTTATAGCGGTGTTGTCCGTTGCGGCCGATGCAGAACAGATTCTCGTAGGTGTTAAGATATTCAGTCAGACGGTCAATCTGCGCATAGGTATCAAAATAAGCGGGATAGGCTTTCTTGACCTTTTCACGGTGAGAATCCAGAACAGGGGCGTTGCGGTCCAGCACACCCATTTGAATGAGTTCCTCCACTGCCTGATGTGTGCAAGCCTCTTCGTCCAGATTCCAGAAGGGGTCGCCCTCGTTGCAGAAGTACTCCAGGCCGATCCATATAGTATGCTCCGGGTCTTCTACCATATAGGGAGACCAGTTGTTAAAAATCTGGATTCGGCCGAGCTTTACATTTGTCTCCTGTACATAGATCCAGCAGTCAGGTACGATCTGACCGAGCGTGGGGATCGAAGTCTCATTCTTCAGATTCAGCCGATTGACAAGCAGGCCTACGGTGACAAAATCACGGTAGGGAAGCCCGGCGGCAATCCGTCTTACTTCCTCCGGAACCGTAGAATCCATCCCGGCGACGAGATCCTTGAGGGGCATGGAAGAGAAAAAGATATCTCCGGAAATCGTCCGGGTGCCGTCCGGCGTCTCGCAGTCTACGGAAACAATCCGGCCGGACTCACAGTGAATCCGGGTTACGCGGTGGTGCCGAAGCAGCTGAGCGCCGCGGTCGACTGCTTCCTGTGCCGCGGTTTCCCAGAGCTGACCGGGACCGTATTTGGGGTACCAGAACTGCTCGATCAGCGAAGTCTCCACTTGTTTTCCCTCTTTTTTGCCGAAAGCCTTAGAGAACATATCCTTCAGCATGGCGATGACGGAGAGGCCCTTGACGCGCTGAGATCCCCAGTCTGCAGAGATATCCCGTGGATGGCGTCCCCAGACCTTGGCCGTGTAATCTTCAAAGAACATACTGTACAGGGTCTTGCCGAAGCGGTTAATATAGAAGTTTTCCAGAGAATTTTCCGGCTTTTTGACAATCAGGGACTTCAAATAGCTGAAACCTACCTTGAGTGTGCGCCAGATTCCCATATTGCGCAGTGTCTGCCATTTCAGGCTGACAGGATAATCAAAGAATTTATTCAGGTAATAAATACGGGATACCCGGTTGCGGATCAGCATAACCCGGTCGGCATGTTCCGGATTCGGACCGCCGGCGACAATGGGCGATTTCCTGTGCAGAAGCTTGTCATCCAGGCTGGGAGAGCCTTGCAGGGGCATCAGATCCGCCCACCATTGCATGACTCGGTCATCCTTGGAAAAGAAACGGTGACCGCCGATATCCATACGGTTGCCATGATGCTGCACAGTTCGGGAGATTCCCCCAATCTCCCCGCTTTCCTCTAAGATGGTGACCTCATATTCTTCCGGAGCCTTGCGTAAAAATTCCAATGCGGCCGTGAGTCCGGCCGGTCCCGCACCAATAATGACGATTTTTTTCATAAGAATCCACCTCGCTATATATCTATTATACTAGTTTTAGTATAACACAGATAGCGGAAGATGTCCATTCCCATCCGGAGTTGTTCAGAAAAAGTTCAGATTCAACAAAAAATCCGCTGCCACAATGACGGCGCAGCGGATGGGAAACAGATTACTTTTTTTCATCAAGAAGTATAGCGCCGTCGGCAGGATTGTGGTCGATCGCGCCGACGATGCGGTGCGGACAATATGGCTCCTCCAGGTAGGCGATATCCTTATCCGTAAGCCGGACTGTGAGTGCGGCTGCGGCGTCATCCAGATATCCGGCCCGTGTGGCTCCGATAATGGGGGAAGCTACACCCTTGGCCCAGTGCCATGCAAGAGCGATTTCGGACATTTTTACGCCGGATTTCTCGGCCAGCGTATGAACGCGGGCAACGATCTGCATATCCTGTTCTTCCGTACGATCATATTTTCCCATAGCGACTCGGTCTGTATGGCTGCAAAGCGTGTCCGTGTTCCAGGTGGGACGAGTCAGATGTCCGGCGGCCAGCGGACTGTACGGCATCAGAGAGACATCCATCTGGCGGCAAATGGGGATCAGCTCCCGTTCATCTTCGCGGTATAGCAGGTTATAGTGGTTTTCCATGGCCTCAAACCGTGCCCAGCCATGGTCGCGGACAATCAGCTGCAGATTGTAGAACTGATAACCATACATGGCGGAAGCGCCGAGGGCGCGGACTTTACCGGCTTTTACCAGATCGTTCAGCGCTTCCATGGTCTCCTCCATGGGTGTCGCGTAATCGAAACGGTGGATGATGTAAAGATCGAGACAATCGGTTCCCAGCCGCTTCAGACTGCCGTCGATCTCGCGGAAGATGGCTTCACGGGAGAGCCTGCCGGGATTAAAGTAGACTTTGGAAGCGATGACGACTTTGCTTCGGTCAACCTGCTTTTCAGCGCCCGGCCCAGGTACTCTTCGCTGGTTCCGGCAGAGTAGCCGTTCGCGGTGTCAAAGAAATTGATGCCAAGATCCAAGGCATGCTTTATGACATCGCCCGTAGCGGCTTCATCCAATGTCCAGTCATGCATGGTCCCGGCCTTGCCGAAGCTCATGCAGCCCAGGCAGATTTTGGAGACTTCGATATCGGTTTTTCCTAGTTTTGTGTATTCCATCTTATTCAGCCCTTTCCAATACGGCCGTAAAATCACCATTCATACCGGTCAGAATATCCATTCCGGATTCTACATGTCCCAGCTTGATAAGAGACTCAGAGTAACGAAAATCCTGATAAAAAATACATAGGTTTCCCCAGGGAGCATAGAGACATAGGTCTCCGGCTTCCGGATCACAGCCATCCGGTTCGCCTTCCGTAGGCAGTGTCTCTGGCGGATAAGCGATCTTTTCAGTACCGTTATAATCTGAAAAATTCAGTTCCATGGGGAGCGCTTCATAGAGGGCATCCGCTGTAGGAGTATCATATAGTACGATAATGATTGTCTGCGCGGCGATGGTCATTTTGAGTTTCCGTACTGCCGGTTCCGGGTCCAAAACGGATTCAGCCGCGGAAGATTCTGTAGATGGTGTGATTTCTATAGGCTGTACGGTTTCGGAAGAGTCCGATTGGACTTCACTCTGGGATACATCGGAGGGGACGGAGCAGCCGAATAGTCCGCATAGTACAATCATGCTGAAATGCAGGAAAGATATGATTTTTTTCATAGCTTGGTCTCCTTTTTTCGGATCAATAGTCTGGAACCGTAATGAGTGATAAAGATACACAAGCCCATCAGCGTCAGGTAGTCCCAATAGAATAACAGTTTGGATTCGCTGTAATCCAAAAACACGAATTCGCTTTTCAAAAACAAATACGAGGCGAAATCACGGCTGATAAATACATAGATGCCGTAAGCCGCAATGGCTGCACAGGCAAGGAAAAGCACGGTACCTCCAGCCTTGGAGGGCTTTCGCTTCAGCTGCCTTTTACCATGCCGAGGATCATATTCCAATGCAGCCCCAAGTGTATGCTCATCAGGAGAAAGTCCCAGTAAGCGCCCAGAATATGCAGCCGCCGGGCCAGTGTCATTCCGTGTTCAATGGATAAAAAGGCAAATACATGGCGGGACATGACGATCCCGCTGTACATGAGCGCCAACATAGCCAGCAGCACTCCGATATCCACGCACAATGTCAAGACGCGCAGGGGAGTGTACTTGCCCTGGAAGATCCGCTTGTGCCAACCCAGATTCAGGATATGGTGAAGGATAAACAGTAGAAACATCCCGGCGCCCACCCATTCATGCGCGGATTCTCCCCAGAATTGGTATCCCATCAAAAACAGCAGCGCCAGTGTCATCCCGAGATCGGCAGTGAGCTTGACTGCCATTTTCGTTTTCATGCTTCCGCCGCCTTGTGAATGCAGGAGATCGCGTTCAGACTGCGGGGATACCCGATGTACGGCAGACACTGAGAGACAACCCGCGTCAAAAAGGCGGAATCGTTGCCGAGATTCATATTGCCCTTGGCATGCGCAATGAGCTGAGGCTCACAGCCACCCTGCACCATCAAAAAGCAGAAGGTGATCATTTCACGCTGTTTCAGGTCCAGTCCAGTGCGGGTGTAGTAATCTCCAAAGCAGTTATCCGCCAGCCAGCGGTTGATATGGCTCTTCTTCCAAGCCTCATTCATACCTTCCCCGAAGATGGCCACTTGTGCCGCAATCCCTTTTTCCAGACGATTTTCCATGGTGGTGGTAGACTGGCTGGGGAGGGGAAGCGCAATTCCCTTTTGCTCCAGGACCGTGTTGACTGCGTTCAGAAACGGCAGGACACGGCCATAGCCCAGATAATCCGTGGCCTGATAGACACATTCTTTGGCCATGATCGGTGTTACACCGTTCTCCAGGGCTTCCGGCAGAAGCTCCTGGTAGGCATCCACGCCGCCGCAGCCGATCAGGGTTGCCAGAATCGCGAGATACCTGGTCGGTGCTGGGAGCTGCTGTCCTTCTTCATTTACGACTTCATCCAAGGCAAAGTGTTCAAAACGCTCCGCAAATTCAGGGTCTGTTCTTTTCATGTCCATAGATCTTTCCTCCTTATTGAATGGTTCCAATGGTTTCGAGCCACTGTGCTACAGCATTGTCCGGATCACTGGAAGCACTGCTGCCAATGTGCAGTCCTTCGGTAACGATCGCGTCCGGTTCCAGGTTTTTCACTTCATTGACGGTATTGGAGAAGCCGCTGCCGCCGGAGGTGCAAAACAGTGCGATGGTCTTTCCGGACAGGTCATAGGTGTCAAAGAAAGTATACAGAATCATGGGCATATCGCCCCACCAGTTGGGAAAACCCACATAAACGGTATCGTAATCATCGATATTTTCAATGATATCGGCGATCTCCGGGCGGGCATCCGCCTGCTGTTCCGCTTTTGCGGCGTCAACCACTGTGTTGTAGTCAGTGCTGTACGGGGTTTGAGGCACGATCTCAAAGATATCGCTTCCGGTCTGGGACTGAATGGATTCCGCTACCTTGTGGGTGTTGCCGGACCAGGAGAAGTAGACGACCAGAGAGCGATGGACAGGCTCAGGTTCCGATTCGGATATCTCGGAGACAGAGTCAGCGGGAACGCTGGATTCCTCTTGTACCGGCTGTGAATCCGGAAGGGATGGGATCGTGGAATCCGCACTGTCTGTGCAGGAAGTCAGCGCCGCCATAAGGCAGAAGACCGTCAGAAGAGAAAAAAATCGTTTCATAGAATAAGCCTCCTTATGATTGGCTGCGGCATGCGCGGGAGATTTCAAATTGCAGATAGTCCAGCAGGTCGAGTTGTTTTTGCTTGCAATGAATTTCCTCAAGCGTGCCGTTTCTCTTTTTTCGGAGCATCGCGATTCTCTCTTCGGAGGTTTCGTCACCCAACAGGGACAGGCGCATGTAGTATTCTGCCTCGTCCTTGCTGAAGCCGGATTCGTACAGGGTCAGAATCAGACTCAGCCGTTCAATATCTGTCTGATCGTACTGCCAATTTCCGGCGGATTTTCCGGATTCTTTGCATAACCCCCGGCCCTCATACTCTCGCAGTATTTTCAGCGGGATGTTATAGCGTGCGCTTGCCTCATGGATCGTCATGGAAACTATTCCTCCAAAGATAAAATACAGGTGCCCTGTTATAGGGAACACCTGTATTTTAACGATATGGAGAATGAATGTCTAATACTTATTGATTATCACAAGATATGCCTACGATGTATTTCTTGGCAAATTCGATAAAGGCGGAGGTAGTAGAGGAAAATGCCTGCTCCTTCTTCCAGGCTAAAGCGGTTGAGGATTCTAACTGCGGCACAAAGGGGATAAAACGCAGGCCGTCATAGTGACAGTCCAGACGGATCGCGAGGACAGCGCCAATGTTGCTCTGTGCCAGCAGTGCCTCATTGTAGAGGAGGTTGCCTCTGGCAATGATATCGGCTTCCGGCAGAGCAGCCCCCAGCCATTTTCCAAGATTACTCTCTGCGATGTTGCTGACCGCGGAGATCAGGGGAAGACCCGCAAGGTCCTGTGGCGAGATCTTTTCCTTGGACGCGAGCGGTGAATCCTCACGAACCAGCGCACCCCATTGTTCTTTGACCGGCATAGAAATAAATCTGTATTTACGGATATCGATAGGCTCTGCCATCAGTCCCATATCCAGAAGACCGCGTTCGATGCTGTCCCGGATGTTTTCGGCGTTGCCGCTGAAGATCTCATAGTGGACACGGGGATATTGATTCCGGAATGCCGCGATGCAGTCTGTCAGAATACGGGTAGACAGAAATTCCCCACTGCCGATGGTGATAGTCCCTTCCAGGCGGTCCTCTTTATATAAAAAATCCCTTTTGGTAGTATCCGCCAGTGTGAGAATCTCCTGCGCGCGGCGCCGTAAGAGCATCCCGTCCTCGGTCAGGACAATATTGTGGCTGCTGCGGGTAAACAGCTTGACGCCAAGTTCTGCTTCCAGGTCAGCGATCTGCCGGGAAAGCGTCGGCTGAGTGACATGCAGCTGTTCGGCGGCTCGTGTAAAGTTCTCTTCTCTGGCGACGGCAAGGAAGTAGTTCAATACTCGAAGTTCCATGGGGATTCCTCCGTCACTGGATGTCCAGATTTTTTTCGAAGCAATAAAACGGATAATCACGAACCCGCGCGTCCTTTTCAGGGTAGTAGATCTCTCCCACCTGATGGAATCCCATCCGGCGGAAAAGGTGCATGGGGCCGGGATTGATCGACAGACAATCGATGTGGAGTGCGAGAAGTCCGCGCTGCCGTGTCAGCTCCAGGCCGAAACGCAGCAGTTCTTTGGAGATTCCGCGCTGCTGATGCAGGGGGGATACGGCCAGACGATGTGTTGTCAGGGACTCTTCCCGCGGATGCGTGAAGGGGACAAAGGAATACTGCGGAACTTCGTGCTGATCCAATGTAATCAGACCGCATAGCTCTCCCTGATGGTAATAGCCGTACAGAGAACCAGCGCGGGCGTCGGCCAGAGCTTCTTTATAAGAAGGATATCCGGCATTCCAGTTATAAAAGCCATGGGCATTCATATGCTGCGCACACAGATGATAGACTTCGGCCGCGGCTTCAGCCTCAGAGACGGTGACAGGACGTATCATAGAGCAGCCTCCGGGAGGAT
>CABUPM010000039.1 GCA_902493345.1 uncultured Eubacteriales bacterium
ATGACTATATCTCCGTCGAGATCCAGAATCCGAATCTCTGCCGTCGTTATACCGCCAAGGTGATCAAGAATGTCCGGATCGCGCCGTCCCCGCGCTGGATGCGTCAGCGTTTGGCGGCCTGCGGAGTGCGTCCCATCAACAATATTGTAGATATTACCAACTATATCATGCTGGAGTATGGTCAGCCCATGCATGCTTTTGATATCCGTCACCTTGCCGGAGGCAAGATCATCGTGCGGAACGCGGAAGAGGGAGAAGAGTTTGTTACGCTGGACGGCAACAAGCATACATTGGATTCTTCCATGCTGGTCATCGCGGACGAGCAGAAGGCGGTAGCGCTGGCCGGTGTTATGGGCGGCGAGAATTCCAAGGTTCTGGACGATGTAACGACGATCCTCTTTGAGTCTGCCAATTTTGATGGCCCCAATGTGCGTATTACAGCCAAAAAGGTAGGACTGCGTACGGACTCCTCGGCCAAGTTTGAAAAGGGACTGGATCCCAACAATACGATGGATGCGATCAATCGTGCCTGCCAGCTGGTAGAGGAGCTGGATGCGGGCGATGTTGTCGCGGGAGCTGTGGATGTATATCCGACCGTACGGGAGAATCGGATCCTGACCTATGATGTAGACTGGATCAACCGTTTCCTGGCAACGGATCTGTCCGAGGACTTTATGGTGGATGTATTTGAGAAGATCGGCTGCACCGTGGACCGCGAGACACATAAGGTCGTAGTGCCGACCTATCGTGACGATATGGAAGGCATGGCGGATCTGGCGGAAGAGGTGGCACGGATCTACGGCTACAACAATATCCCGATCTCTCTGGCAGGCAGCACAGAGCGTGTCGGAGGCCTCAGCCCGGAACAGACCATGCGGGAAAAGATCGCGTCGGCGTTGGAAGCATGCGGTTTGAGTCAGGCCGTGATCTATTCCTTTGAGAGCCCCAGCGTATTCGATAAGGTACTGCTGGCGCCGGACGATCCCAGAAGGCATGCCGTAACGATCGCCAATCCTCTGGGAGAGGAATTCAGCGTGATGCGGACCCTGATGGCGCCCGGTATGCTGAATACATTGTCACTCAATTACAACCGGAGAAATGAGAGCGCCTGGCTGTATGAAATCGGCCGTGTATATCTGCCCAAGGCGGAGATTACACCGTACAGCCGTGAGAAGGATCCCAAGGGCGTTGCCAATCTGCCCAAGGAAGTCAATACCATTTCTATCGGTATGTATGGAAGAGATGTTGACTTTTACGCGCTGAAGGGTGTAGTGGAGATGGTCTTTGAGACAGCCGGCATGAAGGATCGGGTGGAGATCCTGCCTGTCAGCACAGAACCGTATCTGCATCCGGGCCGTCAGGCACAGTATGTGATGGATGGACAGGTGATCGCGACACTGGGTGAAGTTCATCCGAAGGCGGCCTCCGGTTATGGAATTGACACCAGAGTATATCTGGCGCAGATCAACCTGGATGCGGTCATCGGCGCGATGGTGGCAGATAAGCTGTATCATCCGCTGCCCAAATACCCGGCAATCACACGCGACATCGCACTGAGAGTTCCTAAGCATGTTTACGTGCAGCAGATTGAGACGATCATCCGCAAGGATGCCGGAGAGCTGCTGGAGAGCTGCAAGCTGTTTGACGTATATGAAGGAGCGCAGGTCGGCGAGGGCTACAAGTCCGTGGCCTACACGCTGGTCTTCCGTCATAAAAACAAGACGCTGGAGGATAAGAGCGTAAATAAAGTGATGACTCAGATCACAGAACAGCTGAAAAACGAGCTGGGCGCGGAACTGAGAAAGTAAATAGATTCCCCAATACCGGGTACCATATTATCGGTATTGGGGAGTTCTTTTTTTCTAAAAATATTTATGTGCCGTTCATACTTTTGATACAAGTCATCGATATACTAGAAATAGGTCGTGAGATAAGACCGGAGGAAGGAGAGAGAGTATGGAAGGTAAGAAAATGACCATAGGGAGAGCAGCTCGCTGGATGGTATGCGCGTTATTGATCGGCGCGATTGTGGGCGGATCCTTTGGCTTTGCATATACGAAGGCAAGGAGCGGAGATTCGTCATCGGACGCGGCGAGTGCGGACTATATGCTGACGGATAACGGCGTGAGCGGCAGTTCGTCGCAGGAGCTGCTGGCCAATCCGCTGGTATCCGATAAGGTGAAAGAGGTAACGGAAAAGGTTAAGGATTCCGTTGTCGTCATCATCACGAGAATTCAGTCCGAGGTACAGACAGCGTTCGGACAAAGCTATGTGGAAGAGGCGTCGGCGCTGGGCTCCGGTGTCGTCTTCAAGGAAGACGACGATAAGATCTATGTGCTGACCAACGCGCATGTGCTGGAGAGCGCATCAGAAGCGTATTTGTATTTTGAAGACGGCAGCATGGTCAATGTATATCTGGTCGGAGAGAGCGTCTCTAAGGATCTGGCCGTGATCTACGTCAATAAGAGTGAGTTGACCGAAGAGATGATGTCCAAGCTCAAGGTCGCGACGCTGGGAGACAGCAGCACGGTACGCAAGGGCGATCTGGCGATTGCCATCGGAAGCCCTTACAGCCAGAATATGGCGCATACGACAACGGTCGGAATTGTAACCGGCGTAGATCTGGATTTTGAGATTGAGGATCGTGTACTCGATGCGATTCAGACCGATGCGTCTCTGAATCCGGGTAATTCCGGCGGCGCGCTGGTTAACGAGAACGGCGAGGTAATCGGCATCAATTCCGCGGGAATCCGGGATGGTGTTGTAGAGGGCATGGGCTTTGCGATCTCGATCAATCAGGCAAAGGATGTAATCGACGCGATCTTCTCCGGCAGCCTGGTGGAGAAGGCGACGCTGAGCATTCAGAGTTCTACCTGGATTGACGCGGATGCGGCCAGAATGTACCGAGTTCCGTCTGGTTTGTTCGTATACCAGCTGGAGGATGGCGGTGCGGCAGAGAAGGCGGGAATCCGTCCGGGCGATGTGATTGTTTCTGTCGGCGGAGTAAAACTGACGGATGAAAACTCCCTGAGCGATATTCTGGCAAGTCTGAACCCCGGAGACAGTGTGGAGATCGAGGTAATCCGCAACAGAGACGCAGCGAATGTACTGACACTGACTGCGGTTCTGGACGGAGTGTCCGATACCAACACATATCTTCCGACACAGGCAGATGCTGCTTCACAGGGCTCCAACGCTGCCGCGTAAAAGATTTTCAGAGAAAGCTCTTGACAGAGCGCCGGAAATCCGCTATAGTAAATGGTGTCAAATGGTCAGAAGAGGAGTACGGGACACCGCTTATCAGAGAGAGAGCCAACTGGTGCGAGGCTCTTAAGGCAAGGATTCCGGAAGGTCGCTTCGGCAGCGATGCGCCAGTCCTGGTGAATGGAGTAGTCAGGAACGGGGATGCCACGTTACGGCAGGCAGAGTATAATCATAAGGTGGTACCGCGGCTTTCGCCCTTATCAGGGGCGAAGGCCGTTTTTTAATATCGAAAGGGAGGAAGAGTATCAGATGATGAAGAGAGAGCTGGCGAGCAAGTACGATCCGAAGGAGGTAGAGGACCGGCTGTATGCCAAATGGGAGAAAAACGGATATTTCCATGCGGAGCCGGACCCCAGCAGAAAGCCGTTTACGATTGTCATGCCGCCTCCCAATATCACAGGACAGCTGCATATGGGACACGCGTTGGATAATACAATGCAGGATATCCTGGTGCGCTATAAGAGAATGCAGGGCTATAACGCGCTGTGGCAGCCGGGAACGGATCATGCCAGCATCGCGACTGAGGTTAAGATTATTGAGACATTGAAGAAGCAGGGCATCCGCAAGGAGGATCTGGGCCGTGAAGGCTTTCTGAAGAGAGCTTGGGAATGGAAAGAGGAGTATGGCGGCAGGATCATTTCCCAGCTGAAGAAGATGGGCTCCTCGGCGGATTGGCAGAGAGAGCGTTTTACGATGGACGAGGGCTGTTCTGAAGCGGTCAAGGATGTATTTGTACGCCTGTACCAGAAGAAGCTGATCTATAAGGGATCCCGTCTGATCAACTGGTGTCCGGTATGCCAGACTTCGATCAGTGACGCAGAGGTAGAGCATGTGGACATGCAGGGACACTTCTGGCACATCCTGTATCCTGTATCCGGTATGGAAGGCACCTTCCTGGAGGTGGCGACGACCCGTCCGGAGACGATGCTGGGCGATACGGCCGTGGCGGTCAATCCGGAGGATGAGCGGTATAAGCATCTGGTTGGCAAGATGGTTCACCTTCCGCTGACAGACCGGGAGATCCCGATTATCGCGGATGAGCACGCGGATATGACCAAGGGAACAGGCGTGGTTAAGATCACACCGGCCCATGACCCCAATGATTATGAGGTAGGAAAGCGTCATAATCTGCCGGAGATCAATATGTTGAACGATGACGGCACGATCGCGGCCATCGGCGGCAAGTACGCGGGAATGGACCGCTATGAAGCGCGTAAGGTAATGGTGGAAGACCTGAAGGCACTGGGTCTTCTGGGCGAGGTAGAGACGATTACGCACAGTGTCGGCACGCATGACCGCTGCAAAACTGTCATTGAGCCGATGATCAAGCCGCAGTGGTTCGTAGCCATGAAGGATCTGGCCAAGCCGGCGGTGGAAGCGGTGCGCAGCGGACAGCTCAAGCTGATTCCGGAGCGGATGGAAAAGGTATATTATAACTGGCTGGACAATATCCGTGACTGGTGTATCTCCAGACAGCTCTGGTGGGGGCACCGGATTCCGGCGTACTACTGCCAGGATTGCCAGGAGATTGTGGTGGCCAAGGAAGCGCCGACCGTTTGCCCCAAGTGCGGCGGCACGCATTTCAAGCAGGATGAGGATACGCTGGACACCTGGTTCTCCTCTGCGCTGTGGCCGTTTTCAACACTGGGCTGGCCGGAAGAGACGGAGGACTATAAGTATTTTTATCCGACCGACGTTCTGGTAACAGGATATGATATCATCTTCTTCTGGGTAATCCGTATGGTATTCTCCGGAATTGAGCATACAGGCAAGCTTCCGTTCCATACTGTGCTGTTCCATGGCCTGGTGCGGGATTCTCAGGGTCGTAAAATGAGTAAGTCTCTGGGCAACGGTATCGATCCGCTGGAGGTTATCGACCAGTACGGTGCGGACGCGCTGAGACTCACCCTGATCACGGGCAATGCGCCGGGTAACGATATGCGTTTCTATTGGGAGCGTGTGGAAGCCAGCCGGAATTTCGCAAACAAGATCTGGAACGCCAGTCGGTTTGTGCTGATGAACCAGAAGGAAGAGCTGCCGGAACAGATGGATCCGGAGAGCCTTACAGCGGCAGACCGCTGGATTTTGTCCAAGGTTAATACGCTGGCGAAGGAGGCGACCGATCTTTTGGATCGGTACGAGCTGGGAATCGCCGCGGATATGATTCAGAGCTTCATCTGGGAAGAGTTCTGCGACTGGTATATTGAGATGGTAAAGACCCGTCTGTACGCGGAGCCCTGTGAAGACCGCACAGCGGCGATGTGGACGCTGACGACAGTACTGGCCAACGCGCTAAAGCTGCTGCATCCGTACATGCCGTTCCTGACGGAGGAGCTGTACTCCTATATCCGTCCGGAAGAGGAGACAATCATGCGGGCAGAATGGCCGGTGTACCGTGAAGACTGGAACTTCCCGGCTGAGACGGAAGAAGTAGACGCCATGAAGGAAGCGATCCGCGGCATCCGTAATGTGCGTACGCAGATGAACGTATCGCCGAAGCAGAAGACAACCGTGATCTTTGTTTCCGACGATGAGCATACAAAAGAAATCTTCACAAGCGGCGCGGCGTTTTTGGCGCCTCTGGCATTTGCTTCTGAGGTGCGGGTGCAGAGCGGCATGAAGGATGTAAACGAGACCGCGGTATCGATTCCGCTGCACAAGGCGACCGCCTTTATTCCGCTGGAGCAGCTCGTGGATCTGGATAAGGAGAGAGCGCGTCTGGCCAAGGAGCGGGAGCGTCTGGACAAGGAGATCGATCGCCTGGCCAAGAAGCTGAACAATCCGGGCTTTGTTTCCAAGGCTCCGGCGGCGGTAGTAGAAGAGGAGAGAAAGAAACAGGCAAGATACGAGGCACAGCGCCAGCAGGTGGAAGAACAGCTTGCACGTCTTGGCTGAGGCAGGAAAATGACATATCAGGAAGCGATCGAATGGCTGGAGGGGGTCAGTCTGTACGGTAAAAAGGACGGACTGACCAACATGCGCCAGTTGATGGAGGAATTGGGCAATCCGGAGGAACATCTCCGGTTTGTCCATGTTGCAGGGACCAACGGTAAGGGAACGGTCTGCGCTCTGCTCAGCAGTATGCTGACAGAGAGCGGATACAGAGTGGGATTGTATACCTCGCCGCATTTGGTGCGTTACACAGAGCGGATCCGGATTGGACGAAACGAGATTCCGGAGGAAATATTCGCGGCATTGGCGGAGCAGGTGCGGGAGAAGGCAGAAAAGATGGAGCGGGAAGGAAAGATCCATCCCACGTTTTTTCAGCTGCTGACAGCGATTGCGTTTTTATATTTTGCCAGGGAACAGGCGGATATTGTGGTGCTGGAGGTTGGCGTCGGCGGACGGCTGGACGCGACCAATATCATCCGGCAGCCGTTGGTTTCAGTGATTACTTCTATCAGCCTGGATCACACCAAGGTGCTTGGCAGTACGATTCCGGAAATCGCGGGAGAAAAGGCCGGAATCATCAAGCAGGGCTGTCCGGTGGTTGTCGGCCGCAATGTGCCGGAGGCCATGGAAGTATTTCACGCGGCTGCCAAGGAAAAGGCGGCGCCCTTATATGAAGCGGATCCCTATCCGGTTCGTATTCTGCAAAATGACCTGGATGGAATCCGGTTGGAGACAGAAGAAGGCGAATTGAAGACAGCGTTGTGCGGCGAGTATCAGGTGGAAAATCTGAAGACAGCGTTGACAGCGGCCAGGATTTTGTCCATCCCGTGGAAGGATATCGCGGCAGGTGTGAACAAAGCGCACTGGCCGGGACGGATGCAGAGAATTCACTATACGGAGCATGCGGATCTCCTGCTGGAGGGTGCGCATAATCCGCAGGGGGCGGAAGCGCTGGGACACTGGTGCCGCGAAAAATTGGCCGGAAAGGATGTAACGCTCGTTTTCAGCGCTTTGCAGAAAAAGGATGTTACATCCATTGTGCGGGGACTTCTCATCGGGATCGATCCGAAGCGCATGATTTTCGCGAGAATGCAGGAGGCAGCAGGACTTCTGGAGCAGGACTTTTTGAAAATTGTGCCGGAAGCGGAGACCGCGCCGAATGTGAGAGAAGCGCTGGCGCAGGCGTATCGTCAGACGGCTCCCGATGGCCTTGTGATCTGTGCGGGCTCGCTGTACCTTGTGGGCGAGGTGCTGGCAGAGGTAGAAAGGGAAGGAAAGAATGTTTGATTTTCAGGAAGAGCTTAAAAAGTTTGAGCCGAGTACCGATGTGAATCTGACGGCAGTGGAGCTGAGCGGTGAGGAAGCGGCGGATATGCAGACCCTCCTGCGGATGATCGTGCAGGACGCAGAACGGCCGGCACGGAATCAGTTTGATCAGCTGGGGCTGGAGGATATGCGATGAAGTGCCCGATATGCGGCAGAGAATCGCTGGAGAGGACCTGTTCCGGCTGCGGACGGAGTCTGGAGGCGGCTTACGCCCTCGCCAAGGTATCCGGACGATTCTATAATGAAGGACTGAGCTATGCAAAAGAGCATAGTCTGGAGCATGCCCGGGCAGCCCTGAAAAAGGCGATCGTGTACAATCCCGATAATATTCAGGCGCGCAATCTCCTGGGTCTGGTCTATATGGAGACTGGAGAAGCGGGATTGGCTGTCAGGGAATGGATGCAGAGTACGGCTCGGGAGCCGGAGAGCGCGATCAACCCGGCTGTGGATTACCTGAAGAGAATCTCCAAGAACTTCGGACGGGCAGCGCAGATCAAGGAAGCGGTCCGACTGTACAATCAGGCATTGGAGCTTCTGAAAAAGGGACAGATGGATACGGCGCTGCTGCATCTGAAAAAGGCGGTGGCGCAGAGCGAGTACTATGTGCGGGCCAGGAATCTTTTGGCACTGTGTTATATGGAACAGAGGCAGTTCCCTCGCGCGGCGCAGCTCCTGCGGGAGTCAGAGCAGCTGGACCGGGAGGATCCGATGCTTCCGTATCTGCGGCAGCTCTACCGGACATCTAAGGAAGAGTGGGAGAGCAGCCGGGAAGGCAAAGAGGCGGAAGAGGAAGAGAGAGAACGGCAGGAAGCGACGGAGGAGACTCCGGAGGAAGGAAAGCCTCTGATCTCCGGCAACAGTCCCAAGAGGTCGGTACGGACGCTCCTGCGGCAGAATGCCTCGATTACACAGTTTTTGCTCTTTGCTCTGGGAATGGTAGTCGGTCTGATGTTCATGGGATTTTTAATCATGCCAGCCCAGATGAGTACACTTCAGCGGGAGCGAAGTGATCTGGCGGCGCAGGTGGCCTCTCTTACGGCGGCGCAGAATTCAGAAGACGGCAGTCTGATCGATCTGCAAAAGCAGCTGGCATCGCTGGGAGAAAACTATGGAGCGCTGCAGAGTGAGTATACGGCATATCAGAACAATCTCTCGGCACTGCTTCGGGCGGTGGAGTACTATCACCAGCAAGACCTGGACGGGATCCGGAATGAGCTTAGCAAGGTGCGTTCGGAAAAACTGTCCAATGATCAGCAGCTCGTGTATGACTGGTTGGAAAGTTATGTAAGTGAAGGATGACACGATCTAGATTGATGTGCATGAGAGCGGCGAATTGGCCGAAGATTCAACTTGTGCAAATTTTGCACAAGTTGTGGATACTGTTCCTGCGCATCATTACGGAATCGTCCCTATGAAAAATGCCCTAAGTGATCTCGTGAGCCGAGATTCCTTAGGGCATAACATTTATTATTTTCTCATCTGCTTGCAGAAAAGCTCGTAGATATCCGGATGCGTTTTCTTCAGAGAAACAGGCATTCCGGTAGAATGCTCTACAAAGCAGTGTGAACTCTCGCCGGTGGCACGGAGCGCTCCGGTGGCTTCGTCAGAAACTTCGTAGGAGACACGCAGCCTGGTTCCGGTGAATTCGGTCAGGCGCAGACGGACCAGTACGGTATCATGAAAGCGCACCGGAGAATGGTAGTTGCAGTGGACCTCCAGTACGGGACTTCCGATGCCGGCCTTTTCCATCGCATCGTAGCCATAACCCAGCTGATCCATCCAGGCGACACGGGCTTCCTCAAACCATTGGATATAGTTGGCGTGGTAGATGATGCCCATCTGATCGGTTTCGTGATACTGCGCCATGCGGCGGTAAGAAAAACGCAGATCCGGCAGGGCTTCCAGATACGCCGCGAGGTCGGACAGGCTTCCCTGCGGATAAGAAGAATAGTCTGTATTATGACGGTTCAGGAGATGTTCGGTTACCAGGTAGACGGACATTCCCAGACGCTCGGTACACATATCCTCATCCACGTCATTGCCGATCATAATGCATTCCTCCGGGGCGGAGCCCAGAGCCTGCAGAACCTCACGGTAATAACCCTCCGAGGGCTTGCCGTAGTGGCTGTTTTCATAGGTTGTGATCAGGTCAAAATCCGTCGGTGCAAGACCCGCCCAGGCAATTCGCAGCTCGGTCGCGATCCTGGGGAATACCGGACTTGTCGCGAGCCCGATCTTATAGCCCTTTCGCCGCAGAGAAGCGATCATCTTGCGGGATAGCTTATTGGGTGAGGTAATTTCACGAATCGTATCGAACTCATTGGCATAAAAATGATCCAGAAGAGGCTTCAGCCCTTTGGCGTCCGGCAGTCCGGAGTCGAAAAACACTTTCCAGAAGCATTCCTCATTGGTCATAGAACCGTCGTTTTTCAACATTGCGCCGGTTCCGGCCCAGATGGCCTGAATGATCTGCTTGGGATCGTAGCCGTGAGAAGCGACCAGAGCGCCAAGTTTTTTGAAATACGTCTCGATAAAAAGATCCTGATCCATCCGGGCCAGTGTCCCGTCCAGATCAAATAAAATGGTGTTGATCATAATCCTGCCTTTCCATATTGATGCATCATAGCTTGTTTCATATCCCAGAGCGGCTGCGACAGGTCAACGGGAATGGTCTGAGCGTTGACGAGACGGCGCGACTCGCGGTACAGCGTATTTTGCTCCTGCAGGCAGTAGTCTCTCAATTCGGTGACGGAGGGACTGGTATAGACACAGATTCCATCACGGAAGATGGGAACAAGCATGCTGCGCAGGCGGTACGTGCCGCCGCGGAAAGTCATGCGCTTCCAGGTATCCACCGGGTGGAAAATGGTGAGGTCCTGCGATTCATCATATTGTTCTTCTTCCAGCGCGATCAGGTCAGCCTTCAGGTAGCCGGAGTCCTTGTCATAGATGCGCAGGATTTTTTTGACACCGGGATTGGTGATCTTGCCCGGATTGTTGGAGAGCTTGATTTTGGGCTGCATCTTGCCCTCTTTGTTCATCTCGGCAGACATTTTGTAGACGCCGCCAAAGGAGGGATTGTCCTGAGCGGTGATCAGCTTGGTGCCGACGCCCCAGAGGGAGATCTGAGCGCCCTGCAGCTTCAGGTCGCGGATCAGATATTCGTCCAGATCGCTGGAGGCGCTGATGATGGCATCAGGAAATCCGGCGTCATCCAGCATGCGGCGGGCCTCAATCGAGAGGTAAGCCAGATCTCCGCTGTCCAGACGAATTCCGTACATTTTGGAGTGGATTCCGCGGTCCCGCATCTCCTGAAAGACTCGGATGGCATTGGGAACACCGCACCGCAGGGTATCATAGGTATCGACTAGAAGGATGCACATATCCGGGAACAGATCGGCATACGCGCGAAACGCTTCCAGTTCCGAGTCAAAGCTCATGACCCAGCTATGGGAATGGGTTCCCTTGGGAGCAACGTCAAAGAGCTTTGCGGTCAGTACATTCGAGGTGCCGACACACCCGCCGATGACAGCGGCGCGTGCGCCCAGCGTTCCGGCATCCGGCCCCTGAGCACGGCGCAGGCCAAATTCCATAACGGCATCACCCTTGGCGGCATAGACGACACGGGCCGCCTTGGTGGCGATCAGACTCTGATGGTTGATCAGCGTCAGAAGCGTCGTTTCGATGAGCTGTGCCTCTATGATCGGGGCGTTGACCCGAATGAGGGGCTCACCCGGGAAAATGATGCTGCCCTCAGGAATCGCGTCGATATCTCCGGTGAATCGGAAGGTTTCCAGATACTGCAGAAAATCCTCTTCAAAAAGGTGCAGAGAACGAAGATATTCGATGTCTTCACGGCTAAAGGAAAGATGACGGATATAATCTATGGCCTGTTCCAGTCCGGCGGCGATAGCAAAGGCAGCGTGAAACGGGTTTTCGCGGTAAAACAGATCAAACACGACACGCTGTGCTGTTTTATGGTATTTATAATAGCCTTGCATCATGGTGAGCTGGTACAAATCGGTCATAAGGGTCAGATTCTGGTGTATATCCAACGCTGGTGCCTCCTTATTGTGTATAATGAATTATTGTAGCACGAAAGGACGAGAGATGCAAGGAAATCTCCGAAATCCGAGCTTGATTTTTCCATGGGGCTGTAGTATGATTAATATAATTGGGGTTGGTGTCACCCTGCCCGGCAGAACCGGGAAATCAGAAAGGGGGTTATAATTATGTTGTCAGGTTCCATTGTAGCACTGGCTACGCCGTTCCATGAGGACGGAAGCGTTAATTTTGATCAGTTGGGCGAATGGATTGAATTTCAGATCAAGAACGGTACCGATGGCATCCTTGTTCTTGGGACGACGGGCGAGTCTTCGACCATGTCTCATGAGGAGGATGACGCGGTATGCGAATATGCCGTAAATAAGATTGCCGGCAGAGTCAAGGTGATTGTGGGCAGCGGATCGAACAGCACACAGACACAGCTGGAAAAGAGCCGGCGGTATGCGGATATGGGTGTAGACGCGCTTTTGTGTATTTCTCCTTATTATAATAAAGCCAACGCGGAGGGAATGTACCGGCACTTCGCGACGGTGGCTGACGCGGTGAGCGTGCCGGTGATTCTGTATAATGTTCCGGGACGGACGAGCTGCAGTATTACGCCGGAAGTCGTAGGGCGGCTCAGTAAGCACCCGAACGTCATGGGAATCAAGGAAGCCAGTGGAGATCTGAGCTACGCCATGAAGATCGCCAAGTATCTGAACGACGACTTTATCATGTTTTCCGGCAATGACGATATCACTATTCCGCTGATGTCGATCGGAGCGAAGGGCGTGATATCGGTCTGGGCCAACATCATGCCGAAGCAGTGCCATGAGATGGTTCAGCTGTATCTGGACGGAAAGCATGAAGAGGCCGCCAGAATGCAGATTCAGTATCTTCCCATCATGAATGCGCTCTTTACAGAAGTCAATCCGATTCCGGTCAAGGAAGCGCTCAATCTGATGGGGATGAATGCGGGCTCCTTCCGTCTTCCTCTGTATCCGATGACAGAGGAGCACCGGGAGCAGCTTCGCAAAGTGATGAAGGAGACAGGATTGTTATGAAAATTGTACTAAGCGGCTACGGCCGTATGGGCCGTATGGTGGAAGAAGTGGCGGCAGAGCGGGGCCATGAGATCATCGGCCGTATGGATATCGGCAACCTCGGGGAGTGGGCCGGACTTCCGGCGGCAGATGTGGTAATCGACTTCTCCAATCCAGCGATGCAGCAGTATGTAAATGAATATATCCGCCGTACCGGCGCTGCGCTGATCAGCGGCACCACCGGGTATCAGGCGGAGCAGATGGAGGAGATGAAGAGCCTGGCAGAGTACGCGCCGGTTCTTTACAGTGCCAATTACAGCTTGGGTATTGCGGTGTTCCGCTATCTTCTGGAACAGATTCCGGAGGAGATCAGAGACGGATTTGACATTGAGATCCTGGAGAAGCATCACAATAAAAAGGTGGACGCGCCCAGCGGCACAGCCAAGATGCTGCTTGCGGCAGTGGATCCGGAACGCACCAAAAAGGTCGTTTCCGGACGGGATGGCATCTGCGGGGCAAGGACCTCGGACGAGATCGGCGTGATGGCGCTGCGCGGCGGCACGGTTGCGGGCGAGCATACCGTCTATTTCTTTGGGCAGGATGAGACATTAGAGATCACGCACAGAGCAGCCAGCCGAAGGATCTTTGCCGCAGGCGCGGTGCATGCGGCGGAAGCTCTGGCGGGACGGGATAAGGGTTGGTATCAGCTGGACGAGATTCTCTTTGGAAACAAACATTGACATAGATCAGGAGAGGGAACGGAAGAGTTCTCTCTCCTGTTTAATTATATTTCTTGCGCTGTTGATCAAAACGGTACCGGCCGGAGTGGGACGCAGACGGTTATGTTCTCGGGTAAAGAGAGCGACGCCGATCTGCGTTTCTGTTTTTTTCAGGTGCCGGGACAGGGCGGGCTGGGCCAGATAAAAGCGCTGTGCGGCGCCGGACAGACTCTTTTCCTCAACAATGCCGATCAGGTATTCCAGTACCTTGGTATCGAAATATACGGAACCGGAAGCAGAAGGTGAAGGAGCGTGTGCGGAGAGCGGCGGGACAGAGGGACGGCCCGGCGCGGTATCCTCCAGTAAGGAAGCGATCTCCGGAGAGGGCAGCGCCTCGTAGCGCGGGTCCGACAGGCGCTCCCGAATCAGCAGAGAAGAGAGAAAGCGTTCGGCTTCGTTGAGAGTGTGTCCCAGTGGATAACGCAGATGCAGTGTCTGGTAGGCAGGGGGGATCAGGGACAGATAAGCCAGCTGGTCACAGGGATCCGCATAGACACGGCTTACAAGTCCGGCCCCGGCGCCCTGCTGCATCATGGCGTCCAGAAGATGAACATCGACGGATTCAAAGACGACGACTGGGAGATATCCGGCCTCAGCAAATAGAGCGTCAGCACGATGCCGCAGACTATTTTCTGCGCTTTGGAGGACAAAAGGAGTGTCACGCAGCTCGGTGAGGTGGACGGCATGTTCCAGGGCAAGCGGATGCGAACGCGGTAGCACGGCGAGCACTTCTTCCCTGGCAAAGGGAAGGTCTGTGACTTGTGTGGAAAACTCGCCGTTACCCAGCGCCAGATCGATCTGGGACCTTCGGATGGCCTTGGCTTGTTCCTGGGAGTAGAGCTCGGTCAGCTCCAGAGCTGTATCCGGATAACGGCGGGAAAAGGGCTGATAGATGCGGCTGTAGATGATAGCGCCGCGGTTGGGAGAAGTAGCGAGGCGGATTTTTTTCTGTATCCCGCCGGTGAGCGACCGAATGGTGAGAAGCATCCGGTTTTGCTCATCCAGGATATTTCTGGCCGCTACGAGGACCTTTTGACCCAGCGGCGTAGGGACAAGAGAGGGAGTTCGCGCAAACAGCGTCCCGCCCATAAGGGGTTCCAGACTTGTGAGAAATTTGCTAAGAGCAGACGGAGTCAGTCCTAGGGCGGAAGCAGCCTGAGACAGGTTGGAAGAGTCCGCGACCGTGATTAAATAGTAGTATTGGCGAGTATTCATGGCAGAGCTCCTTTCAGAAAACAGTATAGCAGAAAAGAAGAAAAAGAGCAATGATGGTGTGAATAAAATGTTATATAGAATATGACAGGTTGTGCATTGTAAGATCTGCGCAAAGCTGTTATAATGAATATAGAAATGAGATGGAAAAGAGGGAAGCGTATGGAGCAGAAAAAGCTTCGAAGCGAGATCCTAAGCCGGATTGAAGCCCCAAGGATTCCGGACCGGGAGATCTGTCTGGAGCCGGGAGAGGGGCTGCAGACAGTAAGGCTGCAGAATGCGATCGACACATTGGCAAGACAGGGCGGCGGGCGTTTGAGCCTGAAGGCGGGCATTTATCCTACGGGGGCCTTGCGGCTTAAGGATGGAGTCTGTCTGCATCTGGCAGAAGCCGGGACGCTGCTGCAGTTTGTACCGGAGGAGATAGAAAAAAACTATCCGGTGGTATTTTCCCATTGGGAAGGAACACCCTGTTATAATTACAGCGCGCTTCTCTATGCCTGTGACGCACGGGATATTGCGGTCACCGGGCCGGGAACGATGGACGGCGGCGCGGATGCGGAGCATTGGTGGAATTGGCATCATCAGGTGGAGAGGTCATGGTCAGGAGATGCTGTGGACTATCAGCTGAAGGACCGGATGGAGCTGCGCCGGATGAATCTGGAGGGCGTGCCGGCCGCGGAGCGGCGATTCGGGCCAGGGCATTATCTGCGGCCGAATTTCGTGCAGTTTGTACGGTGCCAGCGGGTGAAAATACAGGGAATCACATTGCGCCGCAGCCCCATGTGGCAGCTGAACCCGGTTTTGTGCAGTAGCGTACAGATCGACTCCGTTACGGTTTCCAGTCATGGCTATAACAATGACGGCTGCGATCCGGAGAGCTGCGACGGTGTATGGATCCATGGCTGCCGTTTTGACACGGGAGATGACTGTATCAGTCTGAAGTCCGGAAGGGACCGGGACGGCAGAGAAGCGAATATTCCCTGTCAGAACATTTTGATAGAGGAAAATGATTTTGCGGACGGACACGGCGGAATCGCGCTCGGGAGCGAGATGAGCGGCGGTATCCGGCGGGTACTGGCAAGGAAGAATCGTTTTGCCAGTCCGCATCTGACATATGCGCTGCGCTTAAAGACCAACGCAAAACGCGGCGGAACGGTGGAGCAGGTGATGCTGTGCGACAGTGTAATGGATTGCGTGCATGGCGCGGCGGTTCATGGAACGATGCTCTATGAGGATGGACGCAACGGGGACATGCTCCCGGTATTCCGCGATATCACCGTAGAGAATATTACAGCGCACGGCGGCGATTATGGGGTCTTTCTGGAGGCGTTTCCGGAGGTGCCGATCACGGGACTGGTACTCAGGAACATCCGGATCGACGGCGCGGCGCAGGAGATGCGCAGCATGAATTGGAAGGACGCCGTGGTGGAAAATGTGGAGATCAACGGCAAGGTCTTTCCACGGCCGGGATATGTCCGGATCCTGGGCGTTCCGCGTCCGGGAGAAAGAGTGCAGGCGAGCGCGCAGTATCTTGGCGGAGATGGTCAGCTCTGTTATCGCTGGGAGGGATCCGCAGACGGTAATGTGTGGAGCAGCGCTGGAGAGGGCGAGTGTATGGACGTGCCGCAGGGAGTCGGCTGGATCCGGCTGCTGGCGGAGGATGCGGCAGGGAACCTGGAGTATAGCCGGAGCTACCGGGGTCTGACCGGAGATAGGACCTGGGCGGATCGGATGCTTTGCCGGGGGATTCTGCGGGAGGTTCCGCAGGAGCCGGAGAAGAAGATTGTGCGGGCAGAACTCGCGAAAATGACGGCGCCCCTGGCTGACCCGTCACGCAGAGATAAGATCCCGTGCGATACGCAGGACGAAGCGGCGGTACTTGCCGTCTCTAATGGATTTTTACCGCTGGACGCAGAGGGACGGTTCTATCCGGACAAGCGGGTCACCCGCCAGGAGATGGCCACGGTTGCCATGCAGTGCTGTGGTGTGAATTATCGGAATGCGTCCAGTACGATGCCGGTATGTGAAGATGTGGACCAGGTAGGTTATAATTACGGAACCAATGTGGCAAGGGCGTTATATTTCGGTTTTATGGAACTGGAAAACGGCAGGTTCTATCCGATGCGGGAAGTAGATGCCGCAGAGGCTGCCAGAGTTCTGGACCGGGTGGCGGACTTTGCCGGACTATAAAAAACAGAAGGGAGCTTTATCATGAGTGCACCGCTTTTTATCAAGGTTCGAGAGGAAGATAATGTAGCGATTGCTGTACATGATCTTCCGGCAGGGACGGAGATTCTGCCCGGGGTTGTTACCCAGCAGAATATTCCGCAGGCGCATAAGATCGCGCTGAAGGATTTGAAGGCAGGAGAGGAGATCATCCGGTACGGCGTGGTGTTGGGTACGGCGATCAACCCCATACCGGCAGGCGGATGGATCAATGAGCATATGCTGTATCTGCCGGAGAGCCCCGAGCTCAACAATATGCCCTATGGCACCAATATTAAGGACTATGCGCAGCTGCCGGATCCGCCGCGGCGTACCTGGCTGGGATACCGCAACGCGTCGGGACCGGCTGGAACGAGAAATCTTCTCGGAATTGTGACCACAGTACAATGTGCCGCCGGAGTAGTGAACCGTGCGGTAGAGCGGATTAAGGCAGAGCTTCTGCCCAAGTATCCCAATGTGGACGGTGTGGTTGCGATCAATCATGCCTATGGCTGCGGCGTCGCGATCAACGCGCCGGAGGCGAAGGTGCCGATCCGCGCGATTGCCAATATGATGCGCCATCCGAATTTCGGCGGAGAGCTGATGGTGGTGGGTCTGGGCTGTGAAAAGCTGAGCTATGACAGAGTGCTGCCGTCGGAGGATATCAACGCGGACAATTGTCTGACGCTGCAGGACTATGCGGGGCATGACGCTATGATGGAAGCGCTGATGGAGATGGCTGACCGCAAGCTTCAGAGGCTGAACCGCAGAGTGAGAGAAGAGCTGCCGTTAAGCGATCTTCTGATCGGTATGCAGTGCGGAGGCAGCGACGCCTTCAGCGGTATTACGGCCAATCCCAGCGCGGGCTATGCGTCGGATATGCTGGTCAAGGGCGGAGCGACGGTGCTGTTTAGTGAGGTGACGGAGGTTCGTGACGGCGTTCATATGCTGGCGGCCAGATGCCGGGACGCGGCGACGCGCGATAAGCTGGCGGCTGAGATGCGTTGGTACGATGAATATTTGGCGGCGGGCGGTGTTGGCCGGGATGCCAATCCGACGCCGGGCAATAAGAAGGGTGGTCTGTCCAACATCGTAGAGAAAGCGATGGGATCCATCGCGAAGTCCGGATCCGCGCCGATCGAAGAGGTGCTGTCCCCGGCGGAGAAGCCGACGCGGCATGGCCTGATCTATGCAGCGACTCCGGCGAGCGATATCGTATGCGGACCATGTCAGCTGGCAAGCGGCATCGGACTGCAGGTCTTCATGACAGGACGAGGAACACCGTATGGACTTGCGGCAGCGCCGGTCATCAAGGTGTGCAGCCGTAATGAGATGAAGCAGCACTGGTTTGATATGATCGACCTGAACGCGGGACCGGTAGCCAGTGGAGAGAAGACGATCAATGAGGTCGGAACCGAGCTGTTCAATCTGATTCTGGATGTGGCAAGCGGCATCAAGGAGCCGTACAGTGACCAGTATGGTTTCCACAATGATCTGTGCTTTTTCAACCCCGCGCCGATTACCTGATCGGACTGCGATTTTTGAATAAAATATTATATATACGGAGGTATAAGAAGATGAAGGTAGGAATGATTGGTCTTGGAATTATGGGTAAGCCCATGGCAAAGAATATCCTGAAGGCAGGGTATGATCTGACAGTCAGCTGCGTGAACAAAGCGGCGGACGAACTGGTAGCGTGCGGAGCCAAGAAGGCGACCAACGCGCAGATCGGTGAGAGCTGTGACGTTGTGCTGACAATGCTGCCCAATTCTCCTCAGGTAAAAGAAGTGATGCTGGGAGAGGACGGCGTAGCGGTGCATATGAAGGCGGGCTCCGTATTCATCGATATGAGCTCGATCAATCCGGTAGCGAGCAAGGAGATTGCGGCAGAGCTGGAGAAAAAGGGCATCGAGATGCTGGACGCTCCGGTATCCGGCGGTGAGCCCAAGGCGATCGACGGATCTCTGAGCTTTATGGTAGGCGGTAAGCAGGAAGTGTTTGATGCTTATAAGCCGCTGCTGGAAACGATGGGCGCGTCTGTGGTACGCTGCGGCGATGTAGGCGCAGGCAATACCACCAAGCTGGCGAACCAGATCATCGTGGCCTGCAACATTCGCGCTCTGGCAGAGGCGCTGACACTGGCGCAGAAGGCAGGAGTCGATCCGAACCTGGTATTTGACGCGATCAAGGGCGGCTTGGCCGGATCCACCGTAATGAATGCCAAGGCGCCGATGATGATTGCCGGCAACGATAAGCCGGGATTCAAGATCGATCTGCACATTAAGGATCTGAACAATGCTCTGGACTGCGCGCACAGCGTAGGCGCGCCGGTTCCGATGACGGCGTCCGTACAGGAGGTTCTGCAGTGGCTGCACAACCATGACTGCGGCGGAAACGATCACAGCGCGATCGCTAAGTATTATGAGTATTTGACAGGGATCAAAATCGGACGCTGACAGGAGACGCAAGATGAATACAGATTTTATCAGGGGCGTAGTTGTTCCGATTCTGACGCCCATCGATGATGAGGAAAAGATCGACGAGCAGAAGCTGCGTTCGCAGGTAGACTATGTCATTGAGGGCGGTGTGCTGGGAATTCTGGCATTCGGCAGCAATGGCGAGTTCTACATGGTAGAAGAGGATGAGATGGAGCGCGGGCTGAAGATCATGCTGGATCAGGCAGCGGGCCGTGTACCGGTTTATTTTGGTATCGGCGCGATCAGCACCAAGAAGTGCTGCCGCCTGGCGCAGATGGCAGTGCGCTGCGGCGCTGCGGGAATCAGCGTATTGCAGCCCATGTTTCTGAAGCCGACATACGCGGAATTGTACGGACACTTTAAGACAGTAGCGGAGAGCGTTCCGGATACCCCGGTGCTGCTGTACAACAATCCGGGCCGTGTAGGCTATACGCTCTCGGCGGCTCTGGTAGATAAACTGGCACATACAGTTCCTAATATCGTGGGAATGAAGGACACCAGCGGCGACATCACACAGACAGCGGAGTTCATCCGCAGAACCAGGGATGTGGACTTCAAGGTGTTTGGCGGCAAGGACACGCTGCTGTACGCGAGCCTGTGCCATGGAGCCGTGGGCGGTGTGTGTACCGCGGCTAACTTCATGCCGGAATTGATCACCGATGTATATAACAAATACGTGGCGGGAGATCTGGCAGGCAGCCTGGAGGCGCAGTTTAAGCTGAATCCGGTAAGATTGTCCATGGATGCGGCAAGCTTCCCGGTAGCGGCCAAGGATATGGCCAATCTTCGAGGCAGAGATGTAGGCGTACCGTATCTGCCGACCATGCCGACGCCGGAAGGCCCGGCCAGAGACGGCATCGTCAAGGCAATGCGCCAAGCCGGTCTGATTGAATAATAAAAATGCGCTGTCGCACGTTAGTGCGTGCACTTGTCAAGAAAAAGTAGACACTAAAAAAGGCAAAATTACAGGAAGCCCAG
>CABUPM010000040.1 GCA_902493345.1 uncultured Eubacteriales bacterium
GAAGCGCTGCAGAACTTCAGCATGGTTTCCAGATCCGCCTCGCTCCACAGAGCGGTGTAGTTAGGCATCTGGTCGAGATATCCCTCCAGGGGCCTCAGGTATCCTTCCAGTCCCATGTTCTTAATTGCTGTCTCATGGTTCAGGTTCCAGAATACTTCCGGATATTCTTCACTGGCCAGCATGGTATTGATGATATCACTGAACGCGCTGCTCTGGATATCATTCCACTCCAATACCACATTGAACTGCTCCTTCAGCTTGTCGTCTACCAGAGACGGACGGTCCGGTGTACGGTCCTTGGAGATTTCATACAGAGCTCCCATAGTAATCGTGTCCGCGTACGGGTCAGCTGCGCTGTCTTCCTTGGAAGTCTCCGCCTGAGACGCTTCCGTCTTGGAAGAATCTGCTTTGGAGGACTCTGCCTTGGAAGAATTGTCCCCGCCACCGCATGCTGCCATCGCCGTCAGCATGCAGACCGCAAGCAAAACGCTAAGAAACTTTTTCATGCTACTTCTCTCCTTTTGATTGAATTTTTATGGCAGATCAGCCTTTCAGCGAGCCGATCATAACGCCCTTAACAAAGTATTTCTGGATGAATGGGTAGACTGCCATCATGGGAACCATGGAGACTACCAGGGTTGAATACTTAATACCTTCCGCAGAAATGCTGTTGATCACCTCATCCACGGTGATCTCATCCGATACCTCGCTGTTGATTACGATTGAGCGGAGGATGGTCTGCAGGGGATAGGACTTGCTGTTCTTGAAATAGATCATGCCGCTGAACCAGTTGTTCCAGTGTCCTACGCCGTAGAACAGCGCGATCGTCGCGATAGATGCCTTGGAAAGCGGCAGAATAATCCGCGCGAAGATCGTAAAGTCGTTAGCGCCGTCCAGCTGCGCGGACTCCTCCAGCTCGGCCGGAAGTCCCATAAAGAAGGTCCGCATGATGATCAGGTTCCAGGTGGAGATCGCGCCGGGCAGAACGATCGCCCATACGGTGTTGTACAAGCCTAAGTTCTTCACGGTCAGAAAAGTCGGGATCAATCCGCCGCTGAAGAACATCGTGATCAGCACCAGCACGTTGTAGAACTTACGGAAGGTCAGGTAGGTCCGGGACAGCGGATAGGCCATCATAGTCGTCAGCAGCATATTGATGGCTGTGCCCAGCGCCGTATAATATACGGAGTTCAGGAAGCTGCGCGGCACATTGCCGGACTTGAAGATGGCGGTATAGGCGCTGACACTGAACTCCACAGGCCACAGGCCGACATCTCCCCGGCTGATCGCCGCGGCGCTGGAAAAAGAAATGGATATTACATGAATGACCGGAAGCAGTGTCAGCAGCACGACACAGATCATAACAATATGTACTACTGCCTCGAACACCTTCGCGGATACGGAACGGTCTCTTACCATGTCTCTCCCTCCCTTACCACAGCGAGCTCTCGCCCAGCCGCTTGGATATCATATTGGCTGTTACCACAAAGACTACGTTGATCAGCGAGTTAAACAGGCCCACGGCGGTGGAATAGCTGTAATCCGCGTCCTGAATACCGCGGCGGTATACATAGGTTCCAATGATATCGGATACCTCATAGGTCAGCGCGTTCTGCATCAGCAGGACCTTATCCGTGTTGCTGCTCATCATGCCGCCCATACGCATGATCAGCATGATGACGATCGTCGAACGAATACCCGGCAGCGATACGTGCCAGATCTGCTTCAGGCGGCTCGCGCCGTCGATCACTGCCGCTTCATACAATTCCTGATTAACTCCGGCCAGCGCCGCGATGTAGATGATCGCGTCCCATCCCAGATTCTGCCATACGCCGGAGGCCACATAGATCGTCCGGAACCATTTGCTCTCTGTCATAAAGTAGATGGGAGTTCCGTCCAGCTTCTGGATGATGATGTTGACAATACCGCCATTGGGGGACAATACCATGAACAGGATACCGACGATGGAAACCGTTGAGATGAAATGCGGCAGATAGCTGACCGTCTGCACAAACTTCTTATACCGGAGATTCCGGACTTCATTCAGCAGAATCGCAAAGATGATCGGCATCGGGAATCCGAAGATCAGGTTGTAGAGGTTCAAGAGGATCGTATTGACGATGATCCTTCCGCAGTGCATGTATCGGAAGAACTCCAGGAAGTGCTTGAACCCGACCCAGGGACTGCCCAGAATCCCCGCGCGGATCTTATAATCCTTGAAGGCGATGATTACGCCGTACATGGGGACATAATGGAAGATAATATAGTAGATCAATCCCGGCAGCAGAAGAAGCTGCAGATACTTGGTCCGGTTCAGACTCTTCAGCAGATTCCCCCACGCACTCTTTTTACGCTTGGGCGGCGTCGCTACAGTTACATTGGCCATCGTATCACCTTTTTCCTTTCTGAGACGTTTTTGTTAACGGGCGCGATAGCGGTCATAAGCAGTTTGCTTGGCAGCCAATACATCGGCGATGCCAAGGCGTTCCATATTATATTAAATAGAAAGCATGATGCATGCGCCGTCCGGGTCGGGAGAAATCGGATAGGCAAAGGCAGAGAGAGCAGCAGTGTCATGATAGCCCCCTTATTTTATTCGTGTGTAATTATGCGGGTATAGTACCAGCAGATATTGTAAAAGTCAAATAATTATAAAAAAATGAGATCTTTTTGCTGTTATGAAATAACTGGAATGGATTTTTTTGTACAAATTGACAGAAGGTATACGTGGCGAGTCGAAAAAATGGTCAAAGGGATCGTCAAAAAGACGGATGGATTACTAAAAGACAAAAAAGAATTTTTAAAACCGCTTTTCAGGATCCTGAGAATGATGTATAATGGGAAAAGGCTCGTAGAAAAAAGGAGAGTTAAGGAAATGGAAAAGACTTGCAAGAAGCCCTGGGAGTACGGACCACTGGCCGCGGCTAAGGGCAAGCCCTATCTCGTAACCGGAGATCAGCCGTTTTTCTGGCTGGGGGACACAGCATGGCTGTTATTTCACGTTCTGAAGAAGGAAGAGGTCGAGGTATATCTGCGCAACCGTGCGGAAAAAGGCTATAATGTGATTCAGGCGACGCTGTTTCATTTTGCGCCTTGTGAAAATGCCTATGGGGCCAGAGGCTTTCTGGAAGAGGATGTGACCAAACCGAACCTGGAGGGTGAGTTTACCTACTGGGATATGGTGGATTATGTGGTTAAGACAGCCGAAAAGTACGGCCTGTACATGGCGATGCTGCCGCATTGGGGCGGGATTGTCAAGAGTGGGTGGACGGATCCGGAGAAGGTCAAGCTCTATGCGGCATTCCTGGCAGAACGGTATAAGGATGCGCCGAATGTGATCTGGATTACCGGCGGAGATACCCGAGGCAATGAAGCGTTTGAATATTGGAACAATATGGGATCTACGCTGAAGAAGCTGAATCCGGACAAGCTGGTTTGCTTCCATCCGTTTGGACGGACCACCTCGATCGATTATTTCCCGGATGCCGATTGGCTGGACATGCATATGTTCCAGTCAGGACACCGCCGCTATGATCAGACCAAGCTGAAGGCTTGGGATGATAATGATCAGGATGACTACAGCTTCGGTGAGGACAACTGGAAATATGTAGAGAGGGTACACCGGATGACGGCGCAGCGCCCGGAAGGGCCGATGCCAGTATTGGATGCGGAGCCCTCATATGAGAATATTCCGCAGGGACTGCACGGAGGTGCCGAACCCATGTGGAGGGATCAGGATGTACGGCGATATGCCTACTGGTCGGTGTTGGCAGGAGCCTGCGGCTTTACCTATGGACATAACGCGATTATGCAGATGTGGCATACAAGGGATAAAGCGGGCAATTACAACTGCTGGGAAAAGTGGAGCGAAGCGATTCATCATCCGGGTTCAGACAGCATGAAGCATCTGACGGAGCTGATGAACAGCGTGGACTTTATCCATGGACATCCGGCGCAGGAGCTTTTGGCCGATGAGCCGGGAGAAAAGTATGATCGGATCAGCGTATTCGCCGGGCCGGACTACCTGTTGGCCTACAGCTACACCGGTCGGAAGATTCAACTGAAGAAAGACGCGCTTGACGGAGAAGCGGAAGCGTATTGGATGAATCCGCTGACTGGCGTGATGAGTTATGCGGGCGTGACGGACTTCGCGGAAGACCGAGAATTTGTAACACCGTCCAAGGAGTATATGCCGAACCGGGACTGGGTCCTGGTACTAAGGAGAAAATGATGCAGACACAGGAGATTATTTTGCCCGGAGCATATCTGGGATATATGCTGGAGGTCTGGGATAAGGAGAGAGAAGGCGTTCGGCTGGATTTCCCGGCGGAAAACGGTGTATACCGTGTGGAGCTGACACTGGGCGGCGCACAGGGTGCGGATGTAGCGCAAGTGCTGGCATTTCCGGGAAGACGGATGCTGCCGCAGATTCATCTGGAGCCGGGACAGCAGCAGACCTATAGTTTCGCTCTGGACGTAAGATTTTCCAGAATTCAGCTGTTGGTAGAGGGTGCCAATCCCGCGGTGCTGAATTTCCGGATGCAGCGGGCCGATGAGATACCGACCGTTTTCCTGTTAGGAGATTCCACGGTTTGCGATCAGGAGCAAAGTCCTTATCATGCAGGATGGGGCGAATTGCTGACGGTACTGTTTGATGAGAATGTCAATATATCCAATCACGCCCGCTGCGGCTATTCCACGCAGTCCTTCATTCGGGAACAGCTGTTTTTGCCGATCATGAAGCGGCTCAAGCCGGGCGATGTGATGATGATGCAATTTGCGCATAATGACCAGAAGGACAAGACGGACCGGTACGCGCCGGCCTATGGAGCCTTTACGGATACGTTGCGGTATTTTATCAAGATCGCGCGTCAGGCGGGAGCGACACCGGTACTGGTGACCTCGCAGCCGCGCCGCCATTTTGATGAAAATGGGCATATCCGGCACACACTGGGGGATTATCCAGACGCCATGCGTAAGCTGGCGGCGGAGGACCATGTGGCGCTGATCGACTTGAACCGTAAGGCGACAGCGATGCTGGAAGCTTACGGAGACGAAGAGAGTAAAAAACTCTTTGCTTATGTTGCTCCCGGAGTAACGGATATTTTCCCGGAGGGCAATGTGGATGACACGCATTTTAGCTACGACGGCGCGCTGAAGATGGCGGGCCTCGTGCTTGAGGGCATGCAGGAGCTTGGGCTTCCTGTATGCGAACATATCAGAAAATAAAAGGGGGACACACAACAATGAAACAGACAGAAAAGTATCTGGCGCTGGCGGCGCCGCAGTATCGGGCACAGTATGACAGCTGGAAGGCAGGCCTCAGCGAGGACTGGGCAGGCCAGCAGGCAGCATTTTTACGGGAGACCAAGGAGTATCTCTATAAGGAACTCGACAAGGATCCGCTGGCTAATGTGGATTCTCATGAGGCGGGCGGTCAGTTCCGTATCGCGATTCCGTATCAGACCGTGCGTAGCGATGAGGCGGTAGCGGAGTACATGAAGAAGATGGTAGAGACCCGTAAGGCCTATACCGATGACAATCAGTATCATGGCTATGTGGACTGCCATGAAGTGCATCACGAGATCGAGACTTATATCTATTTCCAGAACGCGCTGTATTATTACAATCTGCCGGGCGCTGAGACAGCCAAGCAGGACATCGTGGATGTAGCGCATCATACTGGAAACTGGGAGAAGGGTGTACCGGACTGGTATAACTGGGAGAAGCATGAGTTTGTCAGCAACTGGCTGGGAACCAAGGCTGTCCGCAATTATCCTCCGTACGACTATCAGGAGGGTAACCACTTCCGTTTTATCGACGAAGCGATCTGTGCTTATAACATAACGGGTGAGCAGAAGTATCTGGATCTGGTACAGGATTACTGCGATCACTGGTGCGATCATATCGAGAAGTGCCAGGCAGCAGGCGGCCCGATCCCCTGTTCCATTCTGCCGGAAGCAGCACAGGCTAAGGAGATGAGCCGTGCCGGAGTATTTGAGGGCAGCCAGTATACGATTTTTTATTCGACTGTATCCGACAATACAATGTATGATATCGTAAGCGCACTTATGGATGCGTATCGTCTGACCAAGAAGGAGCGGTATCTGCGCGCGGCGGAGATGATGATGGAGCAGTTCTGGGTCAATGGTAAGGACGGACGTCCGGCAATCCGCTTCAAGGACGGCGCCTGGGAAGTACAGGATGGCAAGGGCGGTCCGGGAGAGACTCCGTCAGACTATGTAGGAGACTGCACATATCTTGCAAGACTGGCACTGCGTTATCACGCTCTGACCGGTGAGGCAAAGTATAAGGACCGTATACTTGCGTGGGCACACACTCTGGATGAGGAGAACAATAAGGGCGATCAGGTTATGGCCAATGTACTGGTTGCTGCTCATTTCTATGACGGAGATCCCAAGTGGCTGGAGCGCGCCTATGCGGAGCTGCTGAGAATGGGTGCTGTGTGCGAGGACAACGATGAGTTCCATCAGTGCGCATGGAGCGCCACCAGACAGGGCGGAAGATTCCTGATGATGTATGGCTTTGAGCCGATGACCGGCGCAAGTGAGTGGGCGACCCGCGGAGGTATGCCGGAGAACCTGCTGCGTCATGTGACGGACGGCGTGACCCGCCTGCCGGAGGGTATCAGCTTCCGCGTATGGTGGAAAGAAGGTACGACATACGAGTATGAAGCTGTCAATCTGGGCGATGAAGCCAAGACTTGGAAGCTGGAGCGCTGGAACGGCGGAGAGCTGGCCGAGCTTACGGTTCCTGCACATGAGAGCCTGAAGGGCAGCGTAACACTGTAATATTAAGATAGGAAAAGGACGGAACTATGGATTCGTTTGTGGTTTTGGGAGATATCTGCTATAGTAAGGATCCGCAGGATCTCTATACCGGGCAAGATCAATATCTGGTGTGCGTAGACGGCAAGGTAGAAGGCGTCTACGCACAGCTGCCAGAGCAGTACCGTGCGTTAAAGCTTTATGATTATCGAGGAAAGCTCGTAATTCCGGGTTTGATCGATCTGCACATCCACGCCCCCCAGTATGCGTTTCGGGGGACGGGGATGGATCTGGAATTGTTGGACTGGCTGAATCAGCGGACATTTCCGGAGGAGAGCCGCTACGAGGATCTGGAGTATGCGCGCAGGGCATATGAGATTTTTGCGGAGGAGCTGAAGAATGGAGCGACTACCCGAGCATGCGTGTTTGGAACACTGCATGTACCGGCGACGGAACTCCTGATGGATCTTCTGGAAGAGACAGGGCTTAAGACCTTTGTCGGAAAAGTCAATATGGACCGGAACTGCCCGACATATCTGACGGAAAAGAGCGCGGAGGAGTCGGCGGAGAACACCCGGCGGTGGATTGAAGATTGCCGGGGAAAGTATCACAATACGCAGCCGATTCTGACGCCGCGGTTTACACCGAGCTGTACAGACGGTTTGATGTTCCGTTTAGGAGAATTGCAGCGGGAGTATAATTTGCCGGTGCAGTCCCATTTGTCGGAGAACCTCAGCGAGATCGCCTGGGTAAGAGAGCTGTGCCCGGAGAGTTCCTGCTATGGGGATTGTTATGACCAGTTCGGGCTGTTCGGAGGCGCGGTGCCGACCATCATGGCGCACTGTGTGTATTCGGATGAAACAGAGCGGAAGCTGTTGAAGGAGCGCGGCGTGTTTATCGCGCATTGTCCGGAATCCAATGCCAATCTGTCCTCCGGTATTGCGCCGATCCGGCAGTATCTGCAGGAAGGACAGCGGATCGGACTGGGAAGCGATGTAGCCGGCGGCTCGGATGAGTCCATGTTCCGTGCGATGGCGGAGGCGATAAAGGTATCCAAACTCCGCTGGAGATTGATGGATCAGAAGGATACTCCGCTGAGCGCGGCGGAAGCATTCTATATGGCAACCCGCGGCGGCGGCGCCTTCTGGGGCTGGGTTGGAAGCTTCGAGGCAGGCTATGAAGCGGACATCCTGGTGGTGGACGATGCCTTGTCGGCGCATCCGCAGGAGCTGTCCATTGCGGAACGTCTGGAGCGGATGATTTATCTGGCCGAAAAGCGCCATATCCTGCATAAGGCGGTTGCTGGAAACTGGGTGAAATAGGGAGGTGCTGTATGAGAGTCCCCTATGAAACAATGTATACGGTGTTTTCGGAGATCCTGCAGAAGAATGGGATGACTCCGGAGCGTGCCGGACAGGCGGCGAAGCTTTTTGCGGATGCCAGCCGGGACGGAGTATATACACATGGACTGAACCGTTTTCCACGGTATGTAAGAAATATTCAGGGCGGAATTATCGATGTGACAGCGGAGCCAGAACTCATAAGCCGAATGGGTGCGCTTGCCCGCTATGACGGACATCATGGGCCGGGCAATCTGAATGCGCAGTTCTGTACAGAGAGAGCCATGGAGCTGGCAGACCAGTATGGTGTGGGCTGTGTGGCATTGGCGCGGACCAATCACTGGCTTCGTCCGGGATCTTATGGGATTCAGGCGGCGGAACAGGGGTATCTGGCCATTCTGTGGACCAATACGATTCCCAATATGCCGCCGTGGGGCGGTAAGGAAGCCAAGCTGGGCAACAATCCGGTCGTAATGGCCGTTCCGTCAAGACGTGGCGTTGTGCTGCTGGATGCGGCGATGTCCATGTTCTCCTACGGCAAACTGGAGTCCTATGCCAGAAGCGGTAAGCCGCTTCCGGTAGACGGAGGTCTGGATGAGAAGGGACAGCCAACACGTGACGCGGCGGAGGTGCTGCGGACCAAGCAGCCGCTTCCGATTGGTTTCTGGAAAGGCTCCGGCATGTCTTTGATGTTGGACCTGATGGCTGCGGCGCTCTCCGGTGGCCGGACCGTACGCGAGGTAGGAGAGCTGGAGCAGGAGACGGAGCTCAGTCAGGTCTTTCTGCTGATGAAACTGGATGCGTTTGGAGATCAGGAGATTTTGCTGGATAAGATCGATGCTACGCTTCAGGAGCTGGAGTCCTGTCCGGCGTTAGGCCAAGACATTCAGGTACGTTGGCCGGGACAGGGAATGCAGCGCGTTCGCAAGGAAAGCATGGAGCAGGGAATCTTGGTAGAAGAAGCCATCTGGGAGCAGGTGCAGAATTTGTAAGAAAAAAGCTTTTACACCGTTGATTCGATAGGGGATCAACGGTGATTTTGTATAAAATAGCAAAGAAAATCGGCGAAGATGAGGGAAGAAATGTGTGAAATTAATAAAAACACGTGTAAAAATTGGGAGCTTTTGATGAAAAGTTGATTATATGCACAAAAATGCTTGAAATGTTTATGCGGTATGCTATAATTGAATATAATAAACAAGAACGGACGGTCTCTGTTTATTTAAAACATTTATAGGAGGCGTTTACAATGCAAGCGAAAAAGTTATGGGCAGGATTACTGTCTGTAATGCTCATCGTTTCCTGTCTTGCTGGCTGCTCCGGTAACGGTGGCGACAGCAGTAAGGACGATAGCAACAAGGCAGTCAGTCAGCAGGAAAGCAGTCAGCCGGGGAACAGTCAGGAAGATTCCGAGATGGCTGCAGATTTTACTTATCCGGTCACTCCTGGTCCGGACGGCGCGTTCGTGACGCTTTCCATTAATAAGGAAGAAATTGTTCGCGAGAATGTCGCGGCCTACACGATGATCAACGGCAAATCCTATTATTATTGGGATGCTTTGGAGGAAGCCACCGGTATCCACCTGAATTTTATCGGAGCGGTTTCAGATCCGCTGGCGACTTCTGAGGCGACTTTGCTTCTGATTACTTCTCAGGAATATCCGGATATCTGGCGTGTCAACTGGATTACTCATCCTGGAGGCCCTACCGGTGCTTTGAATGATGAATTGATTATTAATTTGAGTGACTATCCCGAACAGATTCCGAATCTGACCGCGTATATGCAGGAAAATCCGGACATTGCAAAGATGGTTGTAAATGATGACGGCGATCTCTACTGCTTTCCTTCAATTGGAGATTCTGAGGGGATGGGCACTGTTGGTACAGGCCCTATCGTGCGCGCGGATTGGCTGGAAGAACAGAACCTGCAGATCCCGGTTACAATTGATGACTGGACCAATACACTCCGTACCTTCAAAGGGGCTTATGGAGCCAATGCCGGACTCACTTTTGAAGCGCGCTGGCTCTGGCTGGAATATGCTTCGGCTGCCTTGACTTCTGCTTGGGGTGTAACTTTCCCCTTCTATGTTGTGAATGATGAAGTCAAATTCGGCCCTATGGAGGAGGGATATCGTCAGTTTGTGCAGCAGATGGCGGACTGGTATGCGGAAGGCCTTCTGGACACTGACTTCGCAACGGTTGATAAGTCCACAGTTCAAGCCAAATTTGCCAATTCCGAATCCGGACTGGCGATTCAGCAGACTGGAAATATCGAAAACTGTGTGTCGGCGAATGAAGGAACTTCTTTTGCAGCCGCAGCGGTTCCCACCGCGGTATTAAAGGAAGGCGACACTCGCCTTTTCGGACACATGAACCCTAAGTACAACGGCAGCTTTGCCCATTCTGTTTCTCCGGGAGAAAATCAGGAGCTTGCTATGCGCTGGTGCGACTATCTCTATAGTCATGAAGGACAGTACCTCACCGCATATGGTACAGAGGGAATCACCTATACCGTAGACGCTGACGGCAACTTCACGGGATATACCGATCTGGTCCTGAACAATTCGAGTACGAAAGACGAACCTAAAGATATTCTTAAGCAGTTCACCTATAATCGTCATTGGGCCTTCCCATCGCCGCTGAATAGTACAAAATACTTCCAGTCCGAATATGTTACTTCTCTGATCAACGTCTGGTCTGACAATGAGATGGGACAGCACTTCTATCCGGCTGTAACCCATACAACAGATGAGGTTGAACAGATCACTAACAAGTATACGGATATTGAGACTTATGCCAAGGAGAACATTGTTAAATTTATTCTGGGAACACAGAGTATGGACGGCTGGGACGCTTTTAAGGCACAGATGGAAAGCCTTGGCATCGCAGATGTATTGGCAGCGAAGCAGGCCGCATATGATCGTTATCGTGCTCGTTAACGGAAGAGTCTGAAATAAAGGATATCATATACCTCATATAGGACGGTAAAATGTAAAGTCCTATATGGGGTATATTTTAATACTGAAATTTGCAATGTAAAAACAAAAATCAAATAATAAGTATAGAATGTATAATATATATAAAACTAAGATGGGATATTTTAGAATCATTGCTAAAAATGTGGATAATTTATAAAGAAACACTTGAAAATATTGGACAATGTGCTATAATAATAACAATGAAAATAAACAAGAACGGACGGCCTTTGTTTATTTAAAATATTTATAGGAGGCATTTACAATGCAAGTGAAAAAGTTTTGGGCAGGACTGTTGTCCGTCATGCTCATCGTTTCCTGCCTTGCTGGCTGCTCCGGTAACGGCGGCAACAGCAACAGCAGCAAGAGCGACAGCAGCAAGGCAAACAGTCAGCAGGAAACCAGCAAGCAGGAAACCAGCAAGCAGGAGGATAAGCAGGATGATGATCCTTATGCTGCTGCGGACTTTACTTACCCGATGGATGGAACCGTAACGCTGTCCATCAACATGAACAAGACAGAAGAGAAGGATCTTCCGAGCTGGGTTAAGGGACATTACTTCTGGGATGTAATCGAAGAGAAGACAGGCGTAAAGTTGGAGTACGTTGGTTCTCCTTCTTCTGTGCAGGAGACCAGTGAGGCGTTCTCTCTGCTGCTGACTTCCGGTATCTACCCGGATATCATGCAGGCGAACTGGATTACATTTAAGGGCGGCCCGTCCGCGGCGATCAACGACGGATACATCATCGCTCTGAATGATTATAAGCAGTATTTCCCGGTTCTGGCAGGATGGCTGGAGAGCGACGAGACTGCCAATAAGACAGTCAGCATGGATGACGGCACATGGTTCTGCTTCCCGCACTATGGTAATGATAAGGAGTGCACCGGTACCGGACTGGTTGTTCGTCAGGACTTCCTGGATCAGATCGGCGCGCAGGCTCCGGAGACTGTTGAAGAGTGGTACAATGTTCTGACCAGCTTCAAGAATGACCTGAATATTTCCGCACCTCTGACGTTTGAGAGCCGCTGGCTGTTCCTGGAGTACGCAGCTGCCGGACTCAGCTCTCCGTGGGGTGTTTGCTACCCGTTCTTTATGGATGGCGATACCGTTAAGTTTGGACCGACCGAAGCAGGCTACAAGGAATTTGTAACCGAGATGGCGAAGTGGTACGCAGAAGGCCTGATCGATACCGACCTGGCATCTGTAGACAAGAAAACCGTACAGTCCAAGTTCGCAAACGGACAGGCAGGTATCGCTCTGCAGCAGATCCGTAACATTCAGAACTGCATCAAGGCGAATGCGGAAGATCCTACCTACAAGGTAACCGGACTGCATTCTATGGTAATGAATAAGGGCGATGAGCCTCAGATGGGACATTACGACAATCCGTTTAACGGCGGCTGCTCTACTTCTATCAGCACGCAGTGCAAGAACATCGGCGCGGCGGCCCGTTTCCTGGACTACGCTTACACAGAGGAAGGTTCCCTGTTCTTCTCCTATGGCGAAGAGGGCTTCTCTTGGGATTATGTTGACGGCAAGCCGACCTTCAAGGATATCATCACGGATAACCCGGAGACTCCGGATGCTCAGGCAGCCCGTTACCAGGTAGCACAGTTCAGGAACTTCTCTCTGCATGCTCTGGATACCCGTTCTCATATGGGAGCAGAGGTTCTGAGCATTCAGACAGCTTTCGAGAGCAACATGTCCAAGTATGCGTACCCGACCGTTACGTATACAGAGGATGAAGTTAAGGTCGCGTCCAAGTGGAACGACATCGATACCGCCTGCCGTGAAAAGATTCTGGGCTTCATTCTGGGCACCGAGGATCTGGCAGATTGGGACTCCTTTATTGACGAGATCAACAACATGGGACTGCAGGATGTTCTGAAGGTAAGACAGGACGCCTACGACCGTTATAAGGCCCGTTAAAAACAAATCGGAATTCTGGGGCGGACGCGGAAACGCCGCCCCGTTTCTATTATAAAGGAGGAGTCTTCGTGGCAAAAAAGGGAAAGATCCGCATGGACTTCCAAAAGAACAAAGCGGTATATTTCATGTTTTTACCGGTTGTTGTATTCTATTTGATATTCCACTATTATCCGATGAGCGGCATCATTCTGGCGTTCAAGGATTTTAAGCCGGCACTGGGGATCTGGGGAAGCCCTTTTACCGGAGACTATGGATTTGAGCATTTCCTCGCCTTCTTCGGCAGCTCGTTCTTTGGCAGAACAATCACCAATACGATTCTGATCAGTCTGTATCAGCTGATCTTCGGCTTCCCGATGCCCATCATTCTGGCGCTTATGCTGAATGAACTGCGCAGCCCGAAGTTCAAGAAGGTGATGCAGACCATTACATACTTCCCGCACTTTATCTCAACTGTTGTTGTCTGCGGTATGTTGACGGATTTCTGTCTGAGCGACGGCCTGTTCAATCAGATCACTGGTTTCTTCGGTGTGCCGTCGGTGTCCATGCTCTCAGAGCCGAAGCTGTTCCGCACAATCTATGTAGCCAGCGGTATCTGGCAGTCCATGGGTTGGGACAGCATTATCTATCTGGCCGCGATCGCGGGAATCGATACGCAGCTTTACGAAGCCGCGTCCCTGGATGGAGCCGGACGGTTCAAAAAGATCTGGCACATCACGCTGCCGGGTATCAAGGGTACGGTTGTGATTCTGTTTATCATGGCGATTGGTAAGATGATGAGTGTAGGTTCGGAAAAGATCCTGCTGCTGTATAACCCCTCGACGTATAAGACGGCGGATGTCATCTCTACGTATGTATACCGTAAGGGCCTGCTGGATCAGGACTACAGCTACTCAACCGCGGTCAATCTGTTCAACTCGGTGATCAACTTTGCGCTGGTATTCTGCGCCAACGCTCTGAGCCGTAAGTTGACAGAGACCAGTTTGTTCTAAGGAGGGATACCATGGTAGACGCAAGAAACAAGAGCGATAAGGCGGTAGACGCACTGATCGTCATCATAATGATTGTGATCGGCATAATCATGCTGTATCCTATGCTGTATGAGCTGATGGTATCCTTCAGCGAGCCGGCGCAGCTGGTTCGCCACAGGGGCCTTCTGATCTGGCCGCTGGGCTTTGACACGACAGCGTATAAGCTGGTGCTGTCCAATAACCAGATCCTGTCGGGATATAAGAATACACTGTTCCTGCTGGTAGCGGGATTGGCCGTGAATATCTCCATGACCTGTCTGGGCGCGTACTGCCTGACGAGGGTTCATGTATACTGGCACCGTCTGATGACAATGTTTGTGCTGATTACGATGTACTTTTCCGGCGGATTGATTCCGTCCTATCTGACGGTTCGCGCGGTGGGACTGTACAATTCTCTGTGGTCCTGTATCATCCCGGGCGCGATCAGCACCTATAACATGATTATTCTGCGGTCGTACTTCTCTTCCATTCCGGAAAGTCTGGTAGAATCCGTATTTATCGACGGAGGCGGGCATATGACGGTGCTGTTTAAGATCTTCATTCCGCTGTCTTTACCGGCGATGGCCGTAATGGTGCTGTACTACGGAGTGGGACACTGGAACAGCTGGTTCAACGCGAACCTGTACCTGCAGGAGAAGGCCAAGTGGCCGCTGCAGCTGGTATTGAGAAATGTTCTGATCGAAGGATCCAACCTGGATCTGGGAGGAACGGTTGTCGCGGATTACGAGATGCTGGCCAAGAGTATGAAGGCGGCCATGGTCATCGTGACCACGGTGCCGATCCTGGCGATCTATCCGTTCCTGCAGAAGTATTTTGTAGGCGGAATGATGATTGGTTCTCTGAAGGAATAACGCAATTAAAAAGGGTATTGCCGATTTCAAGAAGGCAATACCTTTTTTGGTATACACAGTTTACCCAATATGATAGAAGTCTATATCTCCGACGGCATCGCCTGACAAGCGGATGCTCCGGTCTTCTGCTTCACAATAGGAAGTAGAGATGACGTTTTCACCGCCGTTGACAAAAATCTCCAGGCTGTATCGGTCGATGATGCAGCGCAGCTTTGCGACAGCGGTCGATACCATATGATGGTCTACAGTGAGCGTGTGGGCCTGAGCGTCATAGATCACAGGCGTCTGGCCGACAGAAAGGGCAAAGGAGGCATCTCCCGAAAGGGCGATTGTCAGATCGGCACCAGCAGTGACGGGCAGAACCGGAATATGATCGAAAGAAACAGCCTGATATTGGACCGGGTCATGACGATAGGCATCCAGTTCACGAATGGGATTTTGCAGTAATCTGCCATTCCGGCAGGACAACTCCCGGGGAAGGGTCATCTGACCGAACCAGGGCATATGTCGGGGCAGAGTACGTGCGGTATCCCAGCTCTGCAGCCAGCCGATCAGAATCCGCCGGCCGTCCGGCGCGAGGAGGGTCTGGGGCGCATAGAAATCCATGCCGAGGTCCAGAGGCAGCACCTGATCATAGGAAAAGACGTCGTCTTCCCAATGGCCGATAAAGGCCAGTACCGCTCGTTTGCTGGGCAGGTGAAAGAGCTCCTGCGGAAGATCCATAACGCTGACCAGCAGAAGATGGAAACCATCCAGGGAGAAGAAGTCCGGGCACTCCCACATGCCGCCCCAGCGGTTATGACTGGCAGCCAGAATCGAGTGGAATTCCCAATGAAAAGCATCCATACTCTGATAGAGGCGAACTTCACCGGAGCCGTCTTCGGCACGATGAACAGCTACCGTATAGTAATGACCGTTTTCTTCCCAGATCTTTGGGTCGCGGAAGTTTTCGCAGCCTTCAATAACAGGATTGCCAGAGTATTTTTCATAGTTGACGCCGTCACCCACGGCAAGGCACTGGGATTGGATCTTCTCCTTTACGCCGGTGTACATCAGAAGATGCCGACCATCCGGGAGAGTCAGAGCGCTTCCAGAAAAGCATCCGTCGGCATCGTAAGGCATATCCGGCGCGAGGGCAACGGGCAGACGGTCCCAATGGATCAAATCTTGACTTTTTACATGTCCCCAATGCATGGGACCCCATTGCAGGGAGTAGGGATGATATTGATAGAAAAGATGATACGCTCCGTCGTAGTAGCTGAAGCCATTAGGGTCGTTGATCCAGCCAAGGCCGCCGGTCACATGAAATACGGGACGGGAAGTCTCCGGGATCCGGGGCAGATTCTCTTCTTCATACATACGGGCTGCGTGCAGCATAGAGACACCTCCAGAGTATAAGTTTTTTTTATTATAGTACAGAATGCGGAGAAGTACAAGAAGAAAAAGTGATAAGAAAATGAAAAAAAGTGTTGCATTGCGTCAAAATGTATGGTATTATCTTATGAAGGCAGGGTGTGAGCAGGCTGCGGTTAGAGAGAATCGATAGTAGTTGCGCTGCGCAGTCGGGGAACCCAGGTTCGCGATTGCGTTATTGTCCTGCTGCAATTTTCACGGGAGGTACAGGAATGGAGAAAGAAATGTATCTGGCGCTTGAAAACGGCGAGGTTTTTAAGGGCAAAAGCTTCGGTGCAGAGGGCAGCGCGGCTGGTGAGGTCGTTTTTACAACGGGGATGGTTGGATATCTTGAGACATTGACAGATCCCAGCTATTGCGGACAGATTTTAGTTCAGACATTTCCGATGATTGGTAATTACGGATTGATTCCCTCCGATTTTGAGAGTCAAAAGTCTTATTTAAAAGCTTATATTGTAAGAGAATGGTGTCACGATCCTTCGAATTTCAGATGTGAGGGAACGATTGACACCTTTTTAAAAGAGCAGGGAGTGGTAGGTCTCTGCGGAATCGACACCCGTAAGCTGACCCGGATCCTCAGGGAGAACGGTACAATGCGCGGATGTATTGCACAGACGGAAGAAGAAGCCAAAAAGGGCCTGGAGCAAAAGGCGGAGAACAGCGGGGTACTGGAAGCCACCTGTAAGCACACAAGAATCGAAGGATCCGAAAAGGCAGAGAAAACGGTTGTGATTCTGGATTATGGCATGACACATTGTTTCAGCGAATATCTGCTGAAGCGCGGAATGCGGGTGGTAATCATGCCGGCCGACAGCAAGGCTGAGACAGTGCTGAGTTATCATCCCGACGGAATCCTGCTGTCCAATGGCCCCGGCAGTGCGCAGGAGTATCCGGAACTGGTAGCGGAGGTCGCGAAGCTGAGTCAGTCTGGGGTTCCGATCTTCGGAATCGATCTGGGACATCTGATTCTGGCGGCAGCCAGAGGCGGCAAGGAGCAGAAGCTGAAGCACGGCCACCGCGGCGCGAACCAGCCGGTACGCCGACTGGCAACAGACAGAGTATATATCTCGAGTCAGAATCATGGATATACCGTGGATATGGAGCAGCTGCCGAAAAATGCCAAGGTAACCTTTGTCAATCTGAACGACGGAACCTGCGAGGGACTGGAGTATACAGATATCCCCGCGATTTCCGTACAGTTCCGTCCCGGGGACGGCGAGGATAAGCTCGATACAGGATTCTTGTTTGATCAGTTCACTAACATGATGGAGGGAAAAGCACATGCCGCTGAATAAAGAATTAAAGAAAATAATGGTAATTGGTTCCGGCCCGATCGTAATCGGTCAGGCGGCCGAATTCGACTACGCTGGCACACAGGCCTGCCGGGCACTGCAGGAAGAGGGCCTGGAGGTCGTTCTGATCAACTCCAACCCCGCGACGATCATGACGGATGAAGCGATGGCGGATCACATCTATATCGAGCCGCTGACGCTGGAGACGGTCAAGAGAATTATTGAGAAGGAGAAGCCGGACAGCATCCTGTCCACCCTGGGAGGTCAGACGGGACTGACACTGTCCATGCAGCTGGCCAAGGAAGGCTTCCTGAAGAGCCATGGCGTTCGGCTTCTGGGCGCGCGTCCGGAGACCATCGACAAGGCAGAAGACCGTCAGATGTTTAAGGATACGATGATTTCCATTGGAGAGCCCTGCATTCCTTCTGAGGTCGTAACGGATCTGGAATCCGGACTGGCTTTTGCGGAAAAGATCGGCTATCCGGTAATCATTCGTCCGGCCTTCACGCTGGGCGGTACCGGCGGCGGTATTGCCAATAATGTAGAAGAGATGAAGGAGATTGCCTCCAACGGTCTGAATCTGTCCCCGATTACGCAGATTCTGGTAGAAAAATGCATCTCCGGCTGGAAGGAGATCGAGTTTGAGGTAATCCGCGACGCCAAGGGCAACAGCATCACCGTCTGCAGCATGGAAAATGTGGACCCAGTTGGTGTTCATACCGGTGATTCGGTCGTTTTGGCTCCGGCGGTTACGCTGTCCAATAAAGAGTATCAGATGCTTCGTACGGCCGCGATCAATATCGTAGAGGCGCTGGGCGTAGAGGGCGGCTGCAACGTACAGTTCGCGCTGCATCCAGAGAGCATGGAGTATGCCGTCATCGAGGTTAACCCCCGTGTATCCCGCTCTTCCGCACTGGCATCCAAGGCGACCGGTTATCCCATCGCTAAGGTTGCGACCAAGATCGCGATCGGCTATACGCTGGACGAGATCAAAAACGCGGTTACGGGCACGACTTACGCATGCTTTGAGCCGTCGATCGATTATGCGGTAGTTAAGCTTCCCAAGTGGCCTTTTGATAAGTTTGTCTACGCGAAGAGAACCCTGGGCACACAGATGAAGGCGACCGGTGAAGTCATGGCCATCGGCACCAGCTTTGAGCAGGCCCTGATGAAGGCAGTCCGCGGTGCGGAGATCTCTCTGGATACGCTGAATATGCCCAGACTCAAGAAGTTGTCTGATGAAGAGGTGTACGCAAAGGTCGCGGATTGTAACGATGAGCGTCTGTTCGTGATCTTTGAAGCGATGAAGCGTGGAATGAGCGTGGATAAGATCCACGAAATCACGATGATCGACGAATGGTTTTTGAATAAACTGCTGCATCTGGTTAAGTTTGAGGAGCGCCTGGCGGCGGAGCCTCTGACGCAGGAGCTGTATCATGAAGCCAAGGTTCTGGGATATCCGGACAAGGCCATCGAGCGTATCAGCGGTCAGAAGATTCAGAAGCATGAAAACGCGGTATTCAAGATGGTAGATACCTGCGCGGCCGAGTTCGCGGCGCAGACACCGTACTTCTACTCGACCTATGATGAAGAGAACGAAGCGGCAGAATTTATTGCCGAGAAAAATGATAAGAAGCCGACCATCATCGTATTTGGTTCCGGCCCGATCCGTATCGGACAGGGAATCGAGTTCGACTATGCGTCCGTTCACTGTGTATGGTCCCTGAAAAAGGCAGGATACCAGGTGGTCATCGTCAACAACAACCCGGAGACCGTTTCTACGGACTTCGATACGGCAGACCGTCTGTATTTCGAGCCTTTGACACCGGAAGACGTGATGAACATCATTCAGGTAGAAAAGCCCTATGGCGTAGTAGTAGCCTTTGGCGGCCAGACAGCCATCAAGCTGACCAAGTTCCTGGATGAGTCCGGAGTTCGGATCCTGGGAACGCAGGCGGACAGCATCGACGCGGCAGAGGACAGAGAGCGTTTTGATGAGCTGCTGGAGGAGCTGAAGATCAAGCGTCCGCAGGGACATACGGTATTCACGCTGGAAGAAGCGCTGAACGCAGCGCATGATCTGGAGTATCCGGTGCTGATGCGTCCTTCTTATGTGCTGGGCGGCCAGAACATGATCATCGCTTTTACGGATGATGATATCAAGGAGTACATGGCAATCATCCTGTCACACAATATTGAGAACCCGGTTCTGATCGATAAGTATTATATGGGAACCGAAATCGAAGTCGACGCGATCTGCGATGGCGAAGAGATCCTGATTCCGGGAATCATGGAGCACATCGAGCGTGCCGGCGTTCACTCCGGCGACTCGATCGCGGTGTATCCGGCATGGAACATCAGCGACAGCCTGCGTCAGAAGATCGTTAACTATTCCAAGAAGCTGGCCATTGCGCTGAAGACGAAGGGCCTGGTCAATATCCAGTATGTCATCTACAACAATGAGGTCTATGTAATTGAAGTGAACCCGCGTTCGTCCAGAACGATTCCGTACATCAGCAAGGTTTCCGGTGTTCCGATGGTGGATCTGGCAACACGCTGCATGTTGGGTGAAAAGCTGAAGGATATGGGATACGGTACCGGCTT
>CABUPM010000041.1 GCA_902493345.1 uncultured Eubacteriales bacterium
GGCGGAGTTCTTTACGCTCCTGGCGCCACTTCTGTCGCTCTGCATATTCGGCCAGGACCTGAGGTTCGTCCTTGCGCCTCACATAAATGGTCTTATTGCCCGTTTGCTTGTAATAATACATGTGTCCGTTGGTGTGATGCTTGTGAGACAGGCTCCAAGTACCGCGGTACGAGAGGCATTTAGCGGTAACGAAAAGAAAATAGATTACTGGAAACAACAATATCCCTCCTTGTGAGAAGTATTGTAGCACTTTTCTGAATATTTTGCAATCGTAAAATATAGATGGATAAGAAGAATTGATTTACCGAAGTGTCTTGGCCAATGCTGTATCCTGTACAAAGTTCGGGATGTTATACAGCACCAGAACCTGTGTGATGCCGTTTTCCGCGATGTAATCCGAAACGGATTCTCTGAAGAAACGTAAATCGATGAGATGTGTTTCTTCATAATCATCCACCACAAACTGTGCGAAACAATTGGCATAGGAATCCTTGAGAATCAAGAGCTTTCCCTCGCCATCACCCGAGACGACGGTAACCGACTGGTTCGAGTTCAAAAACGCGGCATACGGATCCTTACCGCTGAGATATTTCCGCTCATAGATACTGTCTGTCACATAGCTTCCCCCGTTATAGCTGACGGTATGATTCCGTGTTTTGTAGTAGGCCATAATGGTATCGTAGGCGGCAAAGGGATCATTTACCTTATTGTAAGTTGTTCCGCGAAAGTCATCGCATAATACCTGACTCTGCCAGGCCGAAAGCGGCTCCGCCGTCTTTTTCTGTGCCTGCATCCACGCGGCATAGCAGTAATACGCACCAAGGCTCGTAAAGTGATGGTCCGTCTTATAATAGATGTACTCATTTTTATGTTCCGAAAGGATGCCGAACACATCTACCGTATCCAGCCCCTGCGCCGACGCGGAATTAAGCAGTGCCTTTTGATCAAGATTCGGCGCATAGGCGGGCAGCTTATCGGCGAGGATCTGCGCCGCTGTCGGAACGAGCATGACCTGCATCGGAATATCATTCGCCTTCAGTGTTTCCGATAGCGTAACAAGCGCTTTTATGTTGGATGAAAACTGTTTCGGGTCGTACTCCGTAAAGGCATCGATCAGATATCCGTCCCTGGCAAAATAGACGTTCGAGATTTCTGTTTTTCCGCAGAGGCGCTCCACCAGCGTTTTGATGGTGATCCATCCATCCCGGAGAGGGAATTGATCCGCCAGGTATTTTTCAACCTCCGTCCCCATTTTGCCGCTTGGAAAGTCTGCGAATGAGATCGCGTCCTTTTGTGTCAGTATCCGCTTTTCACTTTCGGAATAATATTGGTCCGGCACAAGGAAGCCCGCAATCGTGGTCCCTGCCAGCATCAGGCAAAAAACAGCGTGATGATTTTATTTTTCATGACCCTTTCCCTCCTTAAAACCGAAAATACAAAAACGGATTATAAGAGCCGCTGATGAGAAATGCCACCGCGAGAACGGCGGTCAGCGCGAGGCCTGCTACCTCAACCGCCGCCCCCAGCCTGGCGCCGCATTGATCGCTAAATCTATGGTAGATCCTCTTTCCTAGCGGTGTCGCCGCAACCGCGCACAGCGTAAGCAGCGGCAAATAGGACAGAAGTTGATACATGGCAGTACTGCTGCAAAGGGCCGCGCCGCCGAACATCACCTTCAGAAAAGCCCAGCCCTTGCCAATGTCCTCAAAAGCGAACAGTACCCAGCCCACCATCACGCATAACAGCGTATATAAGCGCCGGACAAGTACCGGCGCTTTTTGCAGCCGATTGAGCAGGAAAAACTTCTCAAAAATCAGGATTCCGCCGTAAAACACGCCCCACAGCACATAGTTCCAGCTGGCTCCGTGCCAAAAGCCGGTGAGCAGTCATACGATGGCGATGTTGCGAAGCTGAATCGCTATACCTCTCCGGTTGCCTCCCAGCGGAATATATACATAATCCCGGAACCAGGTCCCCATGGAGATGTGCCAGCGCCGCCAGAATTCCGTAATGCTTTTCGAACAATAGGGATGATCAAAGTTTTCAAGGAAGTCAAATCCGAACATTTTCCCGAGGCCAATGGCCATATCCGAGTACCCGGAGAAGTCAAAATAGATCTGAAAAGCAAAGGCCAGAATGCCAAGCCATGCAGAAAGCACCGTCTGCTCGTTTGCCTGAGAAACCGTGTTCCATAAAAGCCCGATGTTGTTGGCAAGCAGCACCTTCTTCCCAAGACCGCCGGTGAAGCGCTTCACGCCTTCTCCGAACTTATCAAAGGAATGCGTCCTTTCATCCAGCTGTTCGGCGATGGTCTGGTACCGCACAATCGGTCCGGCAATGAGCTGGGGAAACAGCGAGACATAGGCGCCAAAGGAGAGGATGTTTTTCTGCGCTCTGGCATCGCCGCGATAGACATCGATGGTATAACTCATGGTCTGAAAGGTATAGAAGGAGATACCGATCGGCAGCGGCAGATTCAACAGGGGGATGGCGCACCCGAAAACACTGTTGACCGTACGGATAAAGAAATCCGTGTACTTAAAGAAGCCCAGCAGACTTAGGTTCACGATCACAGACACCAACAGAGCGATTTTTGCCTTGGATGTCCCCCGATATTTCTCCGCTGCCCGGCCGCAGCTATAGTCAAGTATGGTAGAAAAGATCATCAGTCCGACATAAACCGGTTCGCCCCACGCATAAAACAACAGGCTGAACACAAAAAGGACCGCGTTTTTCGCTCGTTTCGGAACGAGAAAATATACCAGCAGTACGCAGGGCAAAAACCACTGGAGAAATGTCAGACTAGAGAACACCATGGTTTATTCCTCAGGAACAACAGCCAGATTCTCCGGTAGTGTACCAAAGACACTCTGGATTGCCTCATCGATCTTGGCATACTCCGAAGATGCCAGCTTCGCTTCCTACTCCGCATCCTCACCGTCATAGGACGCTCCGGCGATAACATAGATCACATAATTTCCGGTCCGATATATCCGGGCATTCAGGACCTTGGCTGTTCCAAAAGGATACTGCCGGATATAGCTGACCGTCTGGCCAAAGCTGTCATTCAGCAGACTGACTGCTTCATCCGCATATCCGTCCTTGGTCTTCAGGATAATGACTGTATCCAGATTCACGCTAGAGATAGAATTCTGCTTGGCAACATAGCTCTCAACCTTGCTGAGATCCAGCTGATAGCTATTTTGCAGCCAGTCCTTTTCAATCTCTGTGTCGCAGAGATAATTGTCTTTACCGATCGCATCCGCGATCTTCTGCTCGATCTCGGCTGGGGTAACAGTGACAACATTGCTGTCAACCTCCATCGTCTTTTTATCATTGCTTCCGCATGCCGCAAGGTTGAGCACCATCATAAGGGACAGGAAAATCATTACCATTCGTTTCATCGTTATATACTCCTTTAAAAAATTAAGATTACAGAAGCGCTCCATTTCCCACTTCCATATATATAACGACCGAGAAAACAAAAATGTCGGGAGAAATTCAAAAATTTTTCCCGACATTTTTGAAATTATTTTTTAGAACCTCATAAGCCGACAGAACCTGCTCCCTGCCCGCACCGTCCATACTATACAGACAATAATTGATTGTTCCATTGGTCCAGATCAATTTCTGATACGTCATATCGGTTGTCTGAACCTCGATCAATCGGGCATTGGTCTGGGCATCCACCGTTTCCTCAGAAAGCTCCGTACCACTGAGTCCGGAGAAGTCTCCCTCCTTCGCCGAGGCCCGGGCCAGATAGCTCTTGTCCTCCAGCTTGAACCGAACTTCCGCGATCTCGCCGTCGATCAGCGCGTAAGAGATCTCCTGCGCTCCCGCCGGCGCATCCAACGTGATACCGATCGTCTGAAACGCCTCCGCGCTCTCTACTTCTACAAAAGGATTGCCGCCCAACATACCGCCTTCCGCAGGATCCTGCGACGGTCCCAAATGAGAAAGCACGATCACTATCAAGCAGAAGCAGGCCGCCATCGGCAGTGCGTACTGTCCCCATCGGATCCTGGGCCGTTCCGTCTGTGCTGTCGCTTTCCGCATGATATTCTGGCGCATCCGCTCTTTGGCGTCGGCTCCCGGCTCAATGGCATCGATGGCATCTTTGATTTTCTGTTCATTCACGGCTCAAACCCTCCTATCTGCCGCCGCAGCAGCTCTCTTGCTTCCCGCAGGTGATTGCGGATGGTGGACGGCGGTTTCTTAAGCATAGCGGCGATATCATCTGTCTTATAATCCATATAGTAATGCAAATAGATGACATCTTTATATTTTACGGGCAACTTTCTGACAGCTTCCAGGGTCTCATCTATCGGTATGGCATTCTCGACCGGAATCTCCGGTTCCTCTTCAATGGATGTAACCTGTCTGTGCCACCAGTGCTTCAACCGATCCTTGCAGAGATTGATGGCCGTTATCGTCAACCATTTTTCTCATGGGTTTCATCATTGAAGGAAAAATCACCGGTCAATACTTTGACAAATACATCCTCTGTACAGTCTTCTGCCTCTGCCTGATTTTTCATATAAGTAAAGCAGAGTCGGTACACCAGCTTGTAGTTTCGTTCGTAGAATGCCTCAAACCATTCGCCCGCATACTGCGAATTTTCCGGCATATATCTTCCCTCCTGTATATATAACGATTGAATCCGTGATTTTGTCGGCCTATTTTTCAAAAAAACAAGACATACACACCCGCCGGGATACGTATGCCTTGATCTGTTTTGGAGTCTTAATTCCACTGCAGGCTCGTCAGAACCTGCGCCAGGAATTGGCTGTTTTCCTGCATCTGATAATCTACATAATGGAACTGATACAGTCTGTCGCCATGCGGCACCAGTCCCACCCGTACGATCATCTGCGTTCCGTCCTCCAGCGTAAACCGGCACGCAAAGGTCAATGCCGTATTCTTACCGTATCGCGCAATCGACGGACTGGACAGTACCGAGGTTGTCATATTGACCGATACAAACGCTGACTTTATGTCGGAAAGCCCTGCCAGCATTTCTTCCAGTACAGAATCCTCTACCGTACCTTGGAACTGCTGATAGGAGATCGCGAGGAAATTGCGCGTCTTGGTCTGCCACTCCGGGCTGGCCAGGCAATTGACCCATTGCACCCGATCCGTTGTTCCCAGCAGCTGAAAAGGCTGTACCGCCGCGTCCTCGAACCCGGAGATATCCGCCGCCTCCCATCCTGCCTCGCAGGAAAAGGTCATGCCGGAGACCGCATATGTAGGCCAATTGGCCGGAATATCCGAACTGGCGTCCTTATAGCCGCCGCAGCCCATAACTCCTGTCAGGCAAACCATGCACAGAAGCATACACAGGACCTTTTTCATAAGAATCCTCCCTCCGACCGCGTTTACAGGCGCTTCACGGCAAAGCTTACCTGCTCGCCGTTTACATTCCACTCCTTCGCATACGCTCCGTCGCCCAGCTCCTTCTTACCGACCTCTTCTGCCAGCACCTCCGACGCAATCAGGGCGCTGTTGTCTCCGATCAGGCCCTCTGCCTTCTCACTGCCCGCATAATATACCAGAATATGGTCTGTCACTTCAAATCCGGCCTCTTTCCGCATTGTCTGCAGCTTGCTGATGACCTCGCGTACAAAGCCCTCTTCCAGAAGCTCTTCACTCAGATTGGTATCCAGAACTACGGTCAGCTCGCCCTCTGTCTCTGCCATAAAGCCAGGCTTATGGGCAGATTCAATCAGAAGATCCGCTTCGCTGAGCACTACTTCCGTGCCGTCCAAAGTCAATACCAGATCCTTGCCGTCCTTGAGCGTATCCATCGCTTCATTTCCGTCCAAAGTCGTCAGAGCCTGACGGATCTTGCCCAGAAGCTTGCCGTATTTGGGGCCGACCGTCCGCAGCTGCGGCTTGAAGGTATAGGTTGTAAAGTCTCTTACATCCTGAGTAAACACAATCTCCTTGACATTCAGCTCTTCTCGGATGATCTCTGCATATTCCTCAGTCAGCGCCGTCTTAGGCGACTTGACATACATCCGTCCGATCGGCTGACGGTTCTTGATCGCAGCGTTGTTGCGGCAGGCCCGTCCTGCTACGACGATCTCCAGAACCTCCTCCATCGCATCCTCCAGCGCCGGATCAATTTTGCTCTCGTCGCATACCGGATAATCGCACAGATGCACGCTCTTAGGCGCATTCGGATCCAGGCCGGCTACCAGATTGCGGTAGATCTGCTCGGACATGAAAGGAATCATGGGCGCCGCCAGCTTGGCAACGCTCACCAGCGCCTGATGCAGCGTCATATAGGCGTTGATCTTGTCCTGCGTCATCTCCTTGCCCCAGTATCTCTCACGGCCGCGGCGTACATACCAGTTGCTCAGCTCGTCCACAAAGTCTTCCAGAGCCTTGGCCGCTTCCGGAATACGGTAATTGCCCAGATGGTCATCCACCGTACGGATCAGCGTGTTCAGGCGGGACAGAAGCCAACGGTCCATGATGGACAGGCTCTTGTCATCCAGCGTATACTTCGTCGGATCAAACTGATCGATCTCCGCATACAGCACATAGAACGCATAAGTATTCCACAACGTTCCCAGGAATTTTCTCTGGCACTCAGTAACCGCTGCCTCGTAGAAGCGGCTCGGCAGCCACGGCGCGCTGTTGGTATAGAAGTACCAACGGATCGCGTCCGCGCCGAATTTATTCAGCATCTCCATGGGATCCACAGCATTTCCCTTGGATTTGCTCATCTTCTGACCGTTCTCGTCCTGCACCAGTCCCAGTACGATGACATTCTTATAGGGCGCCTTGTCGAACAGGACCGTAGAAATTGCCATCAATGTGTAAAACCAGCCGCGGGTCTGATCCACGGCTTCACTGATAAAGTCTGCCGGGAAATTCTCCTTGAAGATCTCTTCATTTTCAAAAGGATAGTGCCACTGCGCAAAAGGCATGGAACCGGAATCAAACCAGCAGTCGATTACGTTGGGCACGCGCTTCATCTGGCCGCCGCACTTGGGGCACTTCAGCAGGATGCGGTCCACATAGGGACGATGCAATTCGATATTCTCCGGAACATCCTGTCCCTTTTCCTTCAGCTCGGCAATGCTTCCGATCGATTCTCTGTGTCCGCAGGAGCACTCCCAGATATTCAGAGGAGTTCCCCAGTAGCGGTCACGGGACAGGCCCCAATCCACTACATTCTCCAGCCAGTCGCCGAAACGGCGCTCGCCGATGGACTTGGGAATCCAGTTTACTGTATTGTTGTTGGCAATCAAACGGTCTCTTACCTTGGTCATCGCGATGAACCAGGTATCCTTGGCGTAATACAGCAGCGGTGTGCCGCAGCGCCAGCAGTGCGGATAGGAGTGCGTATAGCGCAGGCTCTTATAGAGCTTGCCGTTCTCCTTAAGCCACTGGATGATCTCCGGATCCGCCTTTTTCACAAATGTACCGTCCCAGTAGGTACCGCCGGACAGATTACCCTTAGCGTCTACCATCTGCACAAACGGTAAATCATAGTTATGGCCTACCTTGGCATCGTCCTCACCGAACGCCGGCGCGATATGAACGATTCCCGTACCTTCTCCCAACGCGACATAGTCGGCACAGGTCACATACCATGCCTTTTTCTCGGCACTGGCAAACGGGAACAGCGGCTCATACTCCAGATACTCCAGCTCCTTGCCGGTATATCTCTCTACCACTTCATAATCTTCGCCCAGTACCGTCTCCAGCATTCCTTCTGCCAGATAGTAATAGACATCGCCCTGCTTGGCCTTTACATACTCCAGCGCCGGATTGACGCACAGCGCCACGTTGGACGGCAGTGTCCAGGGCGTCGTCGTCCAGGCCAGGAAATAGGTGTTCTCCTGATTCTTGGCGCGGAAACGTACATATACGGTCTCTTCCTCCACGTCCTTGTAACCCTGCGCCACCTCGTGGCTGGCCAGCGACGTACCGCAGCGCGGGCAGTAGGGAACGATCTTATGTCCCTTATAGAGCAGACCTTCGTCCCACAGCTTCTTCAGCGCCCACCACATGGACTCAATATATTGATTATCATAGGTGATGTAGGGATTCTTCATATCCGCCCAGAAGCCAACCTTATCCGAGAACTCTTCCCACATGCCCTTGTACTTCCAGACGCTCTCCTTACACTTCTGGATAAACGGCTCCATACCGTAGGTCTCAATCTGCTCCTTACCATTCAGGCCCAGTGCCTTTTCCACTTCCAGCTCCACCGGGAGGCCATGCGTATCCCAACCGGCTTTACGCAGCACCTTGTTGCCCTTCATGGTCTGATACCGCGGAATCATGTCCTTGATCGCGCGGGTCAGCACATGGCCGATATGCGGCCGTCCGTTTGCCGTCGGAGGTCCGTCGTAAAACGTATAGGTCGGCGCTCCTTCACGCTGCTTGATGCTCTCTTCAAAGATGTCTTCTTTTTTCCAGAACTTCAGGACTTCTTCCTCGCGTCCTACAAAGTTCATATCAGTCGAAACCTTAGTATACATCCGCTTTCCTCTTTTCAGTATTATTCTTCTTCGTCCCAGTTGTGCCAGACATTCTGCACATCGTCATCGTCTTCCAATGCTTCCAGAAGGCGCTCCATCTTCTCTACCTGCTCCGGATCGTTGATATTGGCCATATTCTGCGGAATCATACTGATGTCTGCTTCCAGCATCACCAGTCCCGCCTTTTCCAGGTTCTCACGCACCTCGGAGAAATTCTCCGGAGCCGTCGTGATCACACAGGTGTCCTCCTCGGACTCCATGTCCTCCGCGCCCGCGTCCAGTGCCTGCATCATCAGCTCGTCCTCATCCATACCTTCCTTGAGTTCAATGATGATCTGGCCCTTCTTGTCGAACATATAGCTTACACAGCCGGCCGTTCCCATGTTGCCGCCATTCTTGGAAAAAGCGTGGCGCACATTGGCCGCCGTACGATTCTTATTGTCCGTCAGGCACTCCACCATGATCGCCGTGCCGCCCGGGCCGTAGCCTTCGTATGTGATCGCTTCATAGGTAATTCCGCTTCCCTCGCCGGCTGCCTTCTTGATACTGCGGCTGATTGTATCGTTCGGCATATTGTTGGCCTTACACTTGGCAATAACGTCTCTCAGCTTGCTGTTGGCTTCCGGCGTCGCGCCGCCTTCCTTGACCGCTACCGCAATCTCACGGCCCAGCTTGGTAAAGATCTTACCCCTGGCAGCGTCGGTCTTCTCCTTCTTATGCTTGATGTTTGCGAATTTTGAATGTCCTGACATGGTTTCCTCTCCTCTGATAAATAATAAAAGCTCCCGTCTGTCTAAGGACGAGAGCCTGTGCTCCGTGTTACCACCTTGCTTTACCGGCGCCTTACAGCGCTGGCCTCCGCGGGTATCCCTACCCATCCGCTGTAACGGGCGGCCCCGACGCAGTCTCCTGAAAACATTCGATGCGCAGCTCCGAGGTGATCTTCGCGTTCAGCACCGCTCTCCCTTACACCACCCGGAAGCTCTCTACGCCGGTACCCTGACCGCTACTCTTCTCTTCATAGCTCATAGCATTCTCTATTCTACCGTAATAAAAGTGGCCTGTCAAGAGTTTTTTTCACCAGTTCTTTCTTATATACAGAAGGATTTTTCTACATGGGTGCTTACTACGTACTGTTCCTTCAATTCCCGCAGTGCTGCCATATGCGGCTGCTTTACATGTTCCGCCTGATGCTCTTCGCTCTCCCATTTTTCTACCAGCAGCAGCTCGTCCTCATCCTGAACCGAACGGTAATATTCATACCGGATACACCCTTCCTCACGCTCCACTTTCTGCTGAATTTCCAGAGATTCGATCTCCTGCAGGAATGCTTCACGCATCCCCGGTTTTGCTTTATAGGAAACACACAACACTATGTTCATCTTTACTCTTCCCCCTGTTCATAATAATGCCACACGCCATCCTTCTGGGCTGCCAGCACACTGCCCTGTTCCTCCGGGGCCAGTCTGCCGTCACTAAGATCCGCCAGCGCCTTCAGAAAGGCGTCCCGCTCATCTTTGGGAATGAGCAGGTCCATGCCGACCTGCGTCCCGTATTCTGTATTCAGAATCGTCCATCCGGCATTGGCCGCGCTGTACTGCATCTTACCCAGCATCGTATAATCCATATCGATATGATATCGCAGATACGTCTCCTTACAGATGATTCCGGCTGCTGTAAGGCCTGCCTGCGCCGCCGCGGAATATGCCCGCACCAGTCCGCCGGTTCCCAGCAGCGTCCCCCCAAAGTATCTTGTTACGACCACACACACATTATACAGTTCTTCCTTGCGCAGTACGGACAAAATGGGCATTCCCGCCGTATGCACCGGTTCTCCGTCATCGCTGAAGCGTTCCACGGTCTTGCTCAGTCCAATTCTGTAAGCATATACATTATGGCTGGCATCCCAATACTTTTTCCTGAGTTCTGCTAGGAATGCCTCCGCCTCCTCTTCTTTCTCCACCGGCAGAACCGTCGCGATAAAACGGGACTTTTTTTCAATGATCTCCGCTTCCGCTCTCTCATATACGGTCTTAAAGGCTTTCACCGCTCCACCCCTTTCTCGTATATTATCATAACAAATGCACCGCCAGGATGCAAGCGCTTTCTTATGTTATTGTGTAAAGATCAGCGGAATATCCCCGGAGAATGTACGGTCCACCAGGACAAACTGTCTGGAGGAGGTCATGATCTCGCTCATCAGCGGTGCCGACACCTGAATCACAAATTGCAGATCCAGCCACACCCTATGATTGACCTGATTGATGCCCACCGCCTCAAAAGCCCGGTCGTAGCTGATATCCGCATTGCCGATCAGGCGAACCCGCACTGGAATGTCCGGCCACCCTACAAAAACCGAATCCCCAAAGGCCGCCCCCGCCGGTACATAAAATATCAGCGAATCGTGTTCCTCAAAATATTGATCCATCGCCGACAGGATCTGAATGGACAGGCGTCCGATCTCTAACGCGTCGATTCCGCAGGCAACCATCTTGCCCTGATCATCATAATAATACCGGAGAAGCTCCTCCGAGCCTTTTTCATAGCCTTCCAGACTCCGGCGCAGCGCCTCATTGGCAATCGTACTCATCAGCGAATCCGCGTTCATCCGTGCGTAAGCCATTACAGAAGGCTTCAGATTCTGATACAAAATAAATAACAGACCCAACAGGAGACACATAAGTATCCAAAGCCTCCAGTGTTTCTTAAGATTTCCTTTCGGACGCCGTCTATATCCCCTCTTTTTTCTCATAAATAGGCCCTTTCTACTTTCTTCGTAAAATTAACATTTAAATTGTAAGAAGGTCTTTTCAGAATTCATATTTCTTGGTATAATATGTTGTATGCTGATATCATTCTCCCGATGATACCGGCTTATTAAAGGAGGTAATTATGGATTACGGTAAACAGGCAAACCAGCGCAAGCGTTTCCAAAAAGAAGTGGATCAGCAGCGTCTGGTTTCTAAGATTTGGCTAAATATCCTGCGGATCGCCTGCATCGCCATTCTGGCTGCGGTCTTTATCGTGGCCGGTGTACTATTGGGCGGTTTTATGGGCATTATTGACGCGGCCCCGGTGCGGGACAGCTATGAGATCGAAGATTTCACATCCTATATCTACGATAAAAACGGGAATCTGATGACACCGATCTACACCTCAGTCATGCGTTCCGAGGTCTCGATCGATGACATCCCCCTGCATATGCAGCATGCGGTTGTCGCGATTGAGGACTCCCGTTTTTATCAGCACAACGGTATCGATATCGAGGGTATTCTGCGTTCCGGCGTCCTGATCTTTCAGGGCGGCGACCTTCAGGGCGGAAGTACCATCACGCAGCAGGTTATCAAGAACCTGGCCCTTTCTGCCGATACGGCCATGACACGTAAGATCCAGGAGTGGTACATGGCGCTGCAGTATGAATACCAGCTTACGCAAGAGATGGGACAGGCCGCCGCGAAGCAGCATATTCTGGAGACCTATCTGAACTATGTCAACTTCGGTAACGGCAACTACGGCGTACAGTCCGCTTCCCGTTTTTATTTCAACAAAAACGTCGGCGACATCTCGATTGCCGAGGCCGCGGTTCTGGCGGGCGTTCTGAACGCTCCTTCCTATTATGATCCCGTAACTGAGCAAAAGGCCTGCCGAGAGCGTCAGCATCTGGTTCTGAAGGCCATGTACGATCAGGGCTATATCACAGAATCCGAGTATAACGCCGCGCTGCGGGAAGATGTATTCGGCCTGATTACTGAGAATACCCAGTCTTCTCCTGACGATCCGGAAGAGGAGGGCTCCAGCGTACATTATACATTCTTCCAGGAGGCTGCTATCAGCCAGGTTCAGGAAGACCTGATGAAGTTCTATAACATGAGCGAAGAGGAAGCTATCCAGAAGGTCTACCACGGCGGATTGCAGATCCATCTGACCCAGGAGCAGTATATTCAGGACGCGATTGACTATCACGTAGACAACATGACTACGCTTTTCAACCGTGTACCGACCTATTATCAGCTCAATTACGCTTTGAGTATCTATAGCGAGGACCGAACCTCCTATGATAACTTCGGATTGTATAATCTTCTGTATGACACTAAGGACGAAGCCAATTACGCGGTGGAATCCTACCGCGGCGAAAAGCTCGCTCAGTATGGGCTGACCGTTGAGGATACCGACCGGTACGCCGAGTCTGTCACTCTGACACTAGAACCGCAGCTCAGCATCATCATCATGGATCCTTCTACCGGTCAGGTGGTAGGCATGAGTGCCGGACGCGGTGAAAAGACGGTCGATATGGCGCTGAACCGCGCGACAGATTCTACCAGACAGCCTGGTTCCACCTTTAAGGTATTGTCTGCTTTCGCTCCGGCTCTGGACGGTGCCGGACGCACTGCCGCCACCGCTTATGATGATGTTCCTCTGAACCCCGAAGAAACGGGCGGCTGGTCTCCCTACAACTGGTGGAGCCACAATCTGTATTTTGGTTTCGCTACCATCCGCCAGGGTATCGCGAACTCGATGAACCTGATCGCCGCACGTTGCATCATGGATATCGGTCCCGATCTGGCTTATGAATATGTTACGGAACACTTCGGAATCACCTCTATGGTCGGCCGCACCTCAGATTCTGACGGTGATGTGACCGCCACTATGGCGCTGGGCGGACTGGTCAACGGTGTAACCAACCTTGAACTGGCCAATGCCTTCGCTTCCATCGCCAATTCCGGAACGTACATCAAGGCAAGCTTTTACACCAAAGTCTATGACCATAACGGCAATCTTCTACTTGACAGAACGCCGGAAGGTTCTCAGGTTGAGAGCCATCAGGCACTCTCTGAGCAGAACGCGTGGATTGTAGAAAACATGATGCGAAGCGCTGTCCGCGGCGGCAGCGGTCTGGGATATGAGACGGCGACCAACCTGCGCATCTCCGACGGTACTCCGATTGCCGCCAAGACTGGTACAACCAACGACTCCGCTGACTACTGGCTGGTCGGCTGGACGCCCCGGTACCTCTTCTCCCTCTGGCAGGGATACGATATGATTCGTTATACTGGCGATTACGGTTCTCTGACCACCCGATACAATTCCGATGACCGTGATACCTTCTTCAACGGAATCATGAACGCGGTACACGAGAATCTGGAATACAGTACCTTTGAGGATCCCCCGGAAGGCATCACTACCGCGACCGTCTGCAGCAAGTCCGGACTCTTAGCCACCGGCTCCTGCGGAAGCTACGCTTATACAGAATACTTTGTAGAAGGAACCGTTCCCGGCAGCTATTGCAATGTGCATGTTTCCGGAGAGCGCTGCACCGTCTCCGGTCTGGCGCCCAATCCGGACGGTACTTGTACGACAGAGCCAGTCTATGGTGTACGCCGAAGCTATGATCTGGCTGAACTGGAAAAGATCCTGGAAGTCCGCGAACCCAATATGGGCTTTAAGGCGAGCTATGTTCGGGATTATGTACCCAGCACTTCCAGCGGCGATGAGGTCTGCCCCGGAGGTCATAAGACTGAGAATTCCGGCGAGGACAGCTCCGGTGATAATTCCGGAGATAATTCTTCCGGAGATACTCCCAGCGGAGAGAACTCTTCCGGAGATGCAGGACAATAAAATACAGATCTTTCAGGACTCCAGAAATGGGGTCCTGTTTTTCTGTCTGAATGAATGTCTGCCGAAACTAAAAACACCTGCGTCCCTCAATGAACGCAGGTGTTTTATCACTTATATTGGCTAGCTTAGTTTTTTATCGCATCCGTGTCTGTATACCCCTGTTGCTTAATACAGAGCTGTATGACCGAAATCATATGCTCTATACTATCCCTGCAATCCTCCTTCAGCCATTCGTTGATGATTGCCACCAAACCGCTGATATGAAATTGCATCACATACTTCTGATCCTCCTGGGGAACCTGGAAACGATTCAGAATCGGAGTCAATACATGACGGTTCAGCGCTCCGTAAGCGTCATTCATCCCCAGGACGATCGACTGCTCCACGGTTGCCTTGAAAACGCGGCGATGCTCCTTAATATACATCAGATACGGCGTCAAATACTCCGGCGTAATCAGGTACAGCTCATCCAGCGGACGTTTCTGCAGCTTTTCCAGAAACTCTACTGTATCATAGGGCATACACGCTACAAACTCATCTATGATATGCTGCACGCTTTCTGCCAAAAGATCGCCAACCGTCTCATAATGCAGATAAAAGGTGGAACGGTTCACACCTGCCTTTTCGCAGATCTCCTTGACCGTGATATAGGCGAAATCCTTCTTTTCGATCAATTCCAGAAATGCCTCATCCATGCGGACGGCAGTCGCAAAGTATTTACTCTCGGATCTGTTCAATGGATTTCGCCATCCTTTTTTGTAAAATCTGTCTCTATAAAATGTACGGCGGACGTATTCCAATATTTTCTACAAACCCGGCTTTCATTGCCGTCGAGATTCAGCTGATACATCCGGAACGTAACCAATCGATCCTTCGGCTGCCACTGCTCTTCATAAGAATATTGGTATCGCATTCCCACATTCCGCATAACGCCGCCGCTTCTGGGATTGTTCCTGTCATGCGTCGCGGTAATATACGGCAATCCGTCCTTTTTCGCCTGTCTGATCACGGCCCATCCTGCTTCTGTAGCGATTCCTCTATGCCAGAATTCCCTGCGAAGTCCGTATCCCAAATCATGCGGTTCCTCCATATCAACATGGATATAACCAATCAGAAAATTATCTTCCTGCAGGCAGATTGCATAGGCATAGGGCTGCGGCTGTGCGTATTTTTCTTCGTAAAAAATCCTGGCGTCCTCGAGACTTTTGGCAGGATACCACGGCAGAAATGTATTGGCTTTCTCATCTTGCAGAATCAGAAAAAGCGCGTCCATATCTTGCTCTGTAAATTTCCGCAAAATCAGACGTTCTGTTTTTAATGTCTGTGAGTCCATATTGCGCTCCTTTACCCGTTTCTCGCACTGATATTTTCATTATAACATAAAAACACAGCTTTTTCTACTGTCAAACTACGGTTATGCCAATATCGCATAAAGGCGCGTCCCAGGGGCGCGCCTTATGTATACTCCGATATTCTTAAAGATTATTCAACATCCTGCAGAGCGTCATATCCTTCCTCGCCTGTACGGACCTTGACCACATTCTCTACGTCATAGACAAAGATCTTGCCGTCGCCGATATGACCGGTATAAAGCACACGCTTTGCCGTATCGATCACAGTCCGGACCGGAACCGCGCTTACCACAATGTCCACCTGCACCTTCGGCAGCAGGCTCGCCTCGATCTGTACGCCACGGTAATACTCCGGCGCGCCCTTCTGGATGCCGCACCCAAGTACATGAGAAACTGTCATACCCGTGATTCCGATATCCATCATAGCGTTCTTCAGTGTTTCCAGACGAGACTCCTTACAGATGATCTCCACTTTGGTGAATTTCGCGGCGCCCTCCTCAAATGTCGGTACACGCTTGACTAGAACGGCCTCTGCCGCCGGTACTTCGCCGGACACCATAACCGGCTTGTCGCCCTCGTCAATGTATTCCGGAAGCATCGCAAAACCGGCATATGCTGACGGCAGGCCATGCTCTGTGATATCGAGACCCAGCGTCTCCTCCTCACGGCTGACACGAAGACCAACCGTCTTACGAATGATCAGGAACGTAAGTGTAATCGTAACCGCAGTCCAAGCCGCAACCGAAAGGATACCGGTAATCTGCAGACCCAGGAGCTTCAGTCCGCCGCCATAGAAGAGGCCGGTCAGCTGTTCTCCAGAAGCAGACGCGATCGAATATCCAGGCGCGCTGGACGTTGCGAACAGACCAACAGCAAGCGTACCCCATATACCGTTCATGCAATGAACGGCAACCGCACCGACCGGATCGTCCACATGCAGCTTATAATCCAGCAGCCAGACGCCAAAGACAACCAGCAGACCGCCGACGGCGCCGATAATCGCGGAGCCGAGCGCGTCGGTAACATCACATCCGGCCGTAACCGCAACCAAGCCTGCCAATGAAGCGTTCAGACACATCGAGACATCCGGCTTGCCATACTTGATCCAGGTAAATATCATACAAGTAACCGTCGCGACTGCCGGCGCCACCGTCGTCGTCAGGAAGATCGATCCCAGCTGTTCTACAGAGGTTGCCGCAGCACCGTTAAATCCATACCAGCCAAGCCACAGGATGAAGACACCCAGCGAACCCAGCGCGATACTGTGTCCGGGGAACGCATTTACCTTGACGACTTTGCCCTTTTCATCATACTTAAACTTTCCGATACGCGGGCCCAGCAGCTTCGCGCCGATCAGCGCGGAGATACCTCCGACCATGTGAATTGCGCAGGAACCGGCAAAATCATGGAATCCCAAGCTCGACAGCCAGCCGCCGCCCCAGATCCAATGCGCCTCAATGGGATAGATCACAGCAGAGATCACACCGGAATAAATACAATAGGAAAGGAATTTGGTTCTCTCTGCCATCGCGCCGGAGACGATCGTTGCCGCCGTCGCGCAGAATACCAGATTGAATACAAAGCTGGAAAAATTAAAATTCTCATATGCGGTAAACAGATCAAATCCCGGTTTACCGATCAGACCTACCAGATCCTCTCCCATCAGCAATCCAAAACCGATCAGGATAAATACGACTGTACCGATGCAGAAATCCATCAGGTTCTTCATGATGATATTGCCGGTATTCTTGGCCCGCGTAAAGCCTGCCTCAACAAACCCGGCCTGCATCCAGAATACCAGAGCCGCGCCGATCAAAAACCAGACGGCAAATACCTGTTCTGTTGTCGCCTCTGTTACGAGTGCTCTTATTGCTTCATCCATTTCTTTTGCCTCCCGAAATGTAATCTTGGACACAAGCCCGGCCTTCTTTGCCGCTGTCCTGCCAGCCTGCCACCCGCCCGCGGATGCGTATGGTACCTGCAGAGTCTGCGCCCTGTCCTGAAAAAAGAAAACAAAAAGGGCGTCTCGATGCGTATCACATCGGAGACACCCTTGGCTCTTTTCGATGTGATTATACATCATGTCATGAATTTTGTCAATCGCAAAATTTCATTTTCTCATCATTCGAAAGATACAAAAAATTCATTTTCCTGCTTGTATATTTGTGTATTTTCATCATTCACAGTCCTCGTCTGATTCCATTTGCATAATTCATTCCTCTATCATGCAAATTTGAATTCAAAAGTATTTTTAAAAAAACTCTTGTTATCTTTTATAAAATAGGTTATAATAGGGAAAAGTAGTAGAATTATTTAAGGAGGATGAGTGTGATGACATCACTGGATATCAATCAGGTAAAAGAACTTCTGGCTGAGAAAAAAGATAAGAAATTTATGTGGATTCTGGTCGGTGCAGCTTTGGCAGCTGCCGTGCTCATTTCCGTTCTTTTCCTTCTGAAGCGCAAGCAGGATGAGGATGACGATTGGGACGACGACGATTGGGATGATTGGGATGACGATGATTTCGATGAAGAAGACGAAGAGGACGATGAAGAGGCTGAGTCCGAAGAATCTGAAGAGACTTCTGAGGACCCTGACGAAGAGTAATCATGAAGAAAAATCCAACCATCTTTCAGGGGTTGGTGAAGTCGGTCTCCTTTCCGAATAAGGGAACAGTGATTCCGGTGGTTGATGCTTCAGCCGCCGGTTTTTCTGTCTCTGACCCTTCTCCCAAACCCGTTCATGTAAAAAATGTCCTTCCGGGACAGACCGTTGAGGTCTTTCAATCCAACCATCAGCACAAGCGCCGTGAAGGCACACTGCAGCGTCTGATCGCTCCGGCGCCCTATGAGATTCCATCCCCCTGTCCCCATGCCGCTTCCTGCGGCGGATGCAGCTACCAGACGGTTCCTTATTCGATGCAGCTTCAGTGGAAGAGCGATATGGTTCTCTCCCTTCTGGATACCGTACTGGACCGTGCGGAATACACCTATCTGCCAATTCTCTCCTCTCCTTTGCAATACGGCTACCGTAACAAAATGGAGTTTTCCTTTGGCGATGAATATAAAAATGGCCCGCTGACTCTCGGTCTGCATAAGCGCGGCGCCTTCCACGACATCGTACCTGTCACGGAATGTCAGATCGTCGATCCGGATTTTCGTCAGATACTGCGAGGTGTACTGGAGTATTTCACCGCTTCTGGCGATACATATCACAGTACCCGGACACACAGCGGTTATCTGCGCCATCTGGTGCTGCGGAGAAGCTTCCGTGACCAAGCGGTTCTGATCAATCTTGTGACCTCTTCGGACGGAGCCCTGGACTCTGAGGCATTTGTGCGTCACCTGACCGCTCTGCCCCTCTCTGGACACATCGCCGGGATTCTGCATACCACCAATGATTCTCTCGCGGATATTGTCCGTCCGGATCAGGTTGCTCTGCTCTATGGGGAGCCTTTCCTCACTGAAGAGCTTCTGGGGCTCAGCTTCCGCCTGTCCCCCTTCTCCTTTTTCCAGACCAACACGGCCGGCGCTTCCGTCCTGTATCAAACCGTGCTGGATATGGCCGGAGATCTAAAGGACCAGACGGTATTTGACTTGTACTGCGGAACCGGCACCATCGCGCAGATCATCGCCCATGCAGGAGCCAAACGGGTATTGGGCATTGAACTGATCGAAGAGGCCGTAGAAGCCGCAAAAGAAAACGCCCGTTTGAATGGGTTGGAAAACTGTACCTTCCTGGCCGGAGATGTTCTGAAGCTGGTGGATACACTCCAGGAACACCCTGACCTGATCGTGCTGGATCCCCCGCGGGACGGAATTCATCCCAAGGCGCTTCCCAAGATCCTGGCATATCAGCCTAAGCGCCTGATCTATGTCTCCTGTAAGCCCACTTCTCTCGTTCGGGACCTGCCCGCGTTAAAAGAAGCCGGATACCATGTACAGACTGTCCGCACCGTGGATATGTTTCCGGGGACCGTGCATGTAGAGACGGTGGTCTTGCTTTCCAAGGGAGAGATCGACTCGAAAAAGGTTCGGGTTGAGTTCTCTTTGGAAGATATGGATATGTCCGAGTTCCAAGATGGAGCAACCTATCCGCAGATCAAGGAGTATGTTTTGGAGCATACCGGGTTAAAGGTTTCCAACCTTTATATTTCTCAGATAAAGAGAAAATGCGGACTGGAAGTCGGCAAGAACTACAATCTGCCGAAGTCCGAGGATTCCAGACAGCCCATGTGTCCGCCGGAAAAAGAGAAAGCAATCCGAGAAGCATTCAAATATTTTGGGATGATCTAACATCCCGCAAAATGGAGGTTTCTTATGGATAGATTGATTTCTTGTGAGTTTAACATGGATACCGCTTGTGTGGAACTGAAATTTTTAGATGGCAGCATGATTGCCATTGATACCATCGCCGTGGAGAATGAGGTTGCCGATAATATGTATCAGCGGTCAGAACTGGACTATCTGATCTACAATGATCCGATTGGAT
>CABUPM010000042.1 GCA_902493345.1 uncultured Eubacteriales bacterium
GAAAAAAGTAGACACCCACACTTTTGTGAGTGTCTACTTTCATTTTACAGGTGCACTCAAGGATTTTTGGGGCAGCTTTTTCTTTATGGGTGAAGATTTGACTTTTCTTCGTGGTCATGGTATTCTTATACAACAGAACCGATGCTTGTTAACGAGGGAAGGGGAGAATGAGATGTACGTTGCCGATATGCATTGTGATACGATCAGTGTTTTGCTGCACCGTCAGAAGAAGGGGGAGCGAGTCTCTCTGCGCAGCAATGACCTGATGGTGGATCTGGAAAAGATGCGTCAGGGTGAGTATCTTCTACAGACATTTGCCGCGTTTGTTAATTACGGACGCGTGGAGAATGCGCTGGAAAACGCGCTGGAGATGATCGATCTGTTCTATCAGCAGATGGAGCAGAATGCGGACTGGATCCGTCCGGTTACCTGTTGGACAGAGATTGAGCGCAATCAGCGGGAGGGCTATATGTCGGCGCTTTTATCCGTGGAGGAGGGAGCCGCCTGCAAGGGCAATCCAGCGTATCTGCGAACCCTGTACCGGCTGGGAGTGCGCATGATGACGCTCACATGGAATTATGAGAATGAGCTGGCCTATCCGAATCAGACGGCGGAGGACCATCCGCATGGGCGGATCCCGGATACAGTACGGGGACTGAAGGAAAAAGGCTTTGAGATATTGGAGGAGATGGAGAGGCTGGGGATGATTATCGATGTATCCCATCTCTCGGACCGAGGATTTTGGGATGTATATGAGCATACCCAAAAGCCTTTTATCGCGAGTCATTCCAACGCGCGGGCCGTGGGACCGCATTGCAGAAACCTGACGGATCCTATGATCCGTGTGCTGGCGGAACGGGGCGGCGTGACAGGGATTAACTACTGCTCAGCGTTTCTGGATCAGGACGGAACCGGGAGTCACCCGGGAACACTGGAAGAGATGTCCGCGCATATCCGGTACCTGATGCGCCTTGGCGGAGAAGATCTGGTAGGACTGGGGTCGGATTTTGATGGGATCAGTAAGGCGCCGGAACAGCAGAACTGCGCCGGAATGCAGCGCCTGGCAGATCAGCTGTATAAGGATGGACTGACGACCGGACAGATCGAAAAGATCTTTTATAAAAATGTATACCGAGTATTCCGGGAGATATTCCAAGGATGAAGGAGCGAATCCTGATGGTGCCGCCGGGGACGGACAGCCTTCTCACGTGGCTGAGAGCACAGGGGGCCCAGATACAAGCGGATTGCGGCGGCAAGGGCTCCTGCGGCAAGTGCCGGGTTCGGATTGCAGATGGTGTATTTTATGACGCGGAAGGCAAAACGGCTACAGGGACGGTCTTGGCCTGTCAGACATGGCGGTCACCGCAGGGCGGACGGATCGCTTTGCCGGATGCTTCCGGATCCGGTTTGACGGATTTTAAGAAAAATCCGGCTGCGTTTCCCAGACAGGCAGGGACGGCATTGGACATCGGGACGACAACGCTGGCAATGGTAAGGGTTGGCCCGGACGGAGTGATACAGGACACGCAGTCCGCACTGAATCCGCAGCGCAGCTTTGGCGCGGACGTGATCAGCAGAATCACGGCATGTACACGAGGAGAACTGACCCTTCTGCAAGAGGCGGTATTGGGCGAGATCCGCCAGATGCTGCGAAAGTGGGACACAGCGGAGGATACGCTGTGCGTTGTCGGAAATCCTACAATGCTTCATATCTTTTGCGGAATTTCTCCGGAAGGGATCGGACGGTATCCGTTTCAACCTGCGTTTACAGGCCTTTTGGAGAAAAAAGGACAGGAGCTGGGGCTTCCGGTCGATCGGATCCTGGTACTGCCGCAGGCTTCAGCGTTTATCGGAAGTGACATCACGGCAGGAGTTCTGGCCTGCGGAATGCAGCAGCTGGACGAGCCGGCGGTCCTCATGGATATCGGCACCAATGGGGAAATGGTGTTATGCATGGGACGAAAACGAGGCGGAGAGCTCTACTGTGCTTCAGCGGCGGCGGGACCGGCTCTGGAAGGGGCCGGAATCAGCTGCGGGATGGGCGGCGTACCGGGAGCGGTGTGCCGTGTGACGCCTCGGCCGGTGATGAGTTATCAGACGATCGGAGACCAGCCTGCCGCTGGTCTGTGCGGGTGCGGACTCATTGATCTTGCGGCGGCGCTTCTGACGCAGGGGATTCTGGAGCCGAATGGAAACCTGCGGGAGGACTATGAACTGCTGGGACTGCATAAAGATACCTCTGGCCGTGCGATGTCGGTAGCTACGGGGACGGGAATCGAGCTGACACAGCAGGATGTACGAGAGCTGCAGCTTGCGAAAAGCGCCCTGCGTGCTGGATTAGAAGCATTGATGAGCTTTGCGGGTGTGGATGCCGCCGCGTTGGGGCGAGTCTATATCGCTGGGGGATTGGGCTATTATATCGATATAGCGAACGCGGTCCGGATCGGGCTTCTGCCTCGAGAGTTGGAACAGAAAACAGTGACGGTCGGGAATAGCGCACTCTCCGGAGCAGTGTCCGCTCTGGGATCACAGGAAGCCTTGCGGCAGATGGAAGAGATTGCAAAATCGTGCGAAACGGTGGAACTAAGTCAATCCGAGGTATTCCAGAGGAAATTTATAGAGCATATGCGGTTTCCGGAACAATAAACAAAAGGTGCGGTTCGTGATGAACCGCACCTTCGTTTTGCAAATTATTTGGTTCCGAACAACCGGTCTCCGGCATCCCCAAGTCCAGGGGTGATGTATCCATGCTCGTTCAGTTCTTTGTCGTAACCGACGCAGTATACATGGATGTCCGGATGAACCGCTTCCAGAGCCTTGATACCGGGCTCCGCGACAACCAGGCTCATGATATTGATATCCTTGATGCCTTCTTCCTTCAGCATGGAGACAGCGGCAATCAGAGAGCCGCCGGTAGCCAGCATGGGCTCGGTGATGATAACAGAACGCTTGTCAATGTCCTTGGGCATCTTGAAGTAATATTTGACAGGCTGCAAAGTCTCCTCATTGCGGTACAAGCCGATATGTCCGACCTTGGCGGAAGGAATAACGTCCAGAACACCGTCCACCATACCCAGGCCAGCGCGCAGGATCGGAACAATGGCTACCTTTTTGCCGGCCAGTACATTGGATGTGGTCTTGCACAGAGGCGTCTCGATCTCGATGGGTTCCAGAGGAAAATTACGGGTGATCTCATAAGTCATCAGCATAGCGATCTCACGGGTGATCTCGCGGAATTCCCGGGTTCCGGTCTCCTTTTTGCGCAGCCAGGTCAATTTGTGCTGCAGCAGAGGATGATCCAATTGAGTTAATATAGACATAAGTCTACCTCCTGAATGTGTTTTTTTTATCATACTCCTTTTTGTGCTGTATGTCAATGTTTTTAAATCGTTCCGGCATCTCCTGCAAAAAACCGGAAGGAGCGCGCCAGATTCGTACGCAGGTCATGAGGAGCGGGATAGCGGCGAGAAAGCCCGGAAGTCCAAAAGGAGCGGCGATGGCACAGGCGCACAGAATCCAGAGAGGACTGAGGCGGAGAGCGCTGCCGATACGAGGCGTGAGCCAGAGATTATCCAGAAGCTGGGCGGTCAGGCAGACAGCGAGAACGAGAAGTAGGACGGCTGAACCGGCGAAGAGAGCGCTCAGCAGGCAGAGCAGGGTTCCGATCCAGGGGCCGATCAGAGGGATCAGATTGGTCAGGGCGATAATGCATCCAAGAAGTAAGGGGGAGGGAACGGGGAATCCCAGAAACACTGCCAGTAAGAAACAGAGAGTACAGAAAAGGGCAAGGATCAGGCTGATATAGAGTCTGCTGCGTAGATAATCCCAGAGGGTCTGATCCAGAATATCCAGGAGATTCAGAAGCGGGCAGGCCAGAGAAGGCGGACATAGACGCAGGAGGAGAGCGGCGCAGCTGAGGCACAGATCGTCGGTTTCCTTAAGCGCATAGTAAGCGATGCAGAGGGATACGCAGAGATTGCCGAGCTGCTGCAGGAGAGAGGCGCTGTAAGACAGGAGAGGGGCAAGAAGCTTGCGCAGGAGCTCTGGAAGGCGGGCAAGCCAGTCATCGATGGGCAGATACGCTCGGAGGCGGATCCACAGCGGAGAAGAGATAATCGCCGGGTTTCCCAGACTCAGAAGCTGCAGAGCGGTATCCCGCAGCCGGGGCAGCAATAGAAGAAGGAAGACCAAGAGGAGGGCCAACAAAAGGCTGAAGCTTAAAAGTATACAAATCCAGCGCGGAAGGGAAGAAAGTCGTTGTAGGTTATTGACTAGGGGTTGAAGAAGGTATATAATAAAACCAGCGACAGCAATTGGACTCAATGCGCCCAGGAGCAGGGAACGCAGATCAGCGCTTAAGAATAGAAGTGTGGCAGCAGCCAGGAACAGGGCAGCTTTGGAAATGGGCATGGGGATCACTCCTTTGAGTTCAGATGCGAGAATGAGGAGGTTGTTTCTAATGGAAAAGTATTTGCAGGAAGATTTCAAAAAGTCCATGAAGATCCGTCTGAATTTTAACAACATGATGGATTCCTTCGTTGGGGAGAAGGGATTGAGTGAAGAAGATCTCGCGGCTCTCTCCGGCAAGATTGCCGATATGGAAAAGGCAATGGTTGAGAAGCGCAAGAACGGCGGTATGGACTGGCGCGACCTGCCTTATAATCAGAAAGAAGTTGTAGAGGACATCATCAGCTACGCAGAGTCCGTGAAGGATGAGTTTGACGCGTTTGTTGTGCTGGGCATCGGCGGCAGCGCTCTGGGCCCGATCGCACTGCAGCAGGCGGTGAATCATCCGTATTATAATGAACTTCCCAGAGAGAAGCGCGGCGGTTGGCCGAGATTCTATGTAGCGGACAATGTAGACCCGGAGCGTCTGGTCTATCTGTTTGACACGATCGATCCTGCGAAGAGCCTGTTTAACGTAATCTCCAAATCCGGCGGCACTTCCGAGACCATGAGCCAGTTTATGATTATCAAGGAGCTTCTGGAAGAAAAGCTGGGTAAGGAAGAAGCCGCAAAACATATCGTATGCACAACGGACGCGGTTAAGGGCAACCTTCGGCCGATCTGTGAGCAGGAAGGCTATAAGAGCTTTGTGATTCCGGCGGGCGTCGGCGGCCGTTTCTCGGAGCTGACACCGGTAGGCCTTCTGCCGGCAGCGATGACCGGTATCGATATCCGGGAGCTGTTGGCCGGAGCGGCTTATATGGATGAGCTGTGCCAGGAAGAAGATACCTATAAGAATATCGGCTACATGTACGGCATCCTGAGCTATGCGGCCATGGAGCAGGGCAAGAATATTCAGGTTATGATGCCCTATGCGGATTCGCTGAAGTATATGTCCGACTGGTTCGCTCAGCTTTGGGCGGAATCCTTGGGTAAAAAGTTCGATAATGAGGGCAATGTGGTCCATGTGGGACAGACGCCTGTGAAGTCTCTGGGCGTTACCGATCAGCACTCTCAGGTACAATTGTATGCAGAGGGCCCGTTCGATAAGATGATTGTTTTCCTGGGCGTGGATCGTTATAAGGAGACGATCACGATTCCTAAGACCTATCAGGATGTACCGTCCCTGGGATTTTTGGGCGGCGCGACACAGAATCAGCTGATTCAGACCGAGCAGATGGCGACAGAATACGCGCTGTTGAAGGCGGGCAAGATGAATATGACGCTGACGCTGCCGGAAGTCAACGCGTTTACAATCGGAGAGCTGATGTATCTCTTCGAGGTAGCGACCGCGGTAGGCGGAGAGCTCCTGGGAATCAACGCATTTGACCAGCCCGGTGTGGAGGGCGGTAAGAACGCGACCTACGCGATGTTCGGACGTCCCGGTTATGAAAAGGTGAAGGAAGAGCTGGACAGCCGTCCGCAGCCGAAAGAAAAGTATATGATCTGATGAGATCCAAGATTCAAGAGAATACAGCCGCCCCTAACGCCGGCTGTATTTTTTTACAGGAGGACGCATGTTTAGAGTTTGGGGTAAATTGATGAAAGGAAGCCACAAGCTGGATGATTATGTGGCGGAGAACGACGATAAGGATAAAAATCTGACCCTGCGGCTGTATGACTGCATGGATGAGATCTGCCAGCATTTTGATCTGGCGAAGCCGATCTGGCTGGATCAGAATTATGATGAGCTGAATAAGTTCGGTAAGACTTCCTTTCGGCAGGACCACTTTATCGAGGCCATTCCTTTTCAGGAGTTGGAAATAGAAATTATAGAAATGGATGACACAAAATGATTACAAAACAACAGTTGCAGAAAGACTTGGAAGCATTGGGAATCCGCTCCGATGAGACGGTGGCGGTCCATACCTCGCTGAAGGCGGTAGGCATGGTAGAAGGAGGGGCAGAAACCTTTCTGGAAGCATTGTATGAGTATCTCTATGATGGGCTCCTGGTGATTCCGACACACACTTGGAAGACCGTGAATCAGGAGAATCCGTGGTATGATGTACGCAGCTCGGAAGCCTGCATCGGCTGGGTACCGCGGACAGCCGCTTTTCATCCGAAGGCAGTGCGCTCCATGCATGCTACCCATTCGGTAGCGGTATTCGGTAAGAGAGCAGGAGAGTACGCGGCGTATGACAGAGCCTCAGTGACGCCGACACCGCCGCAAGGCTGTTTTGGAAGGTTATATGATGAAAAGGCTAAGATTCTGCTGGTCGGCGTAGGGCAGGAACGGAACACGTTTATTCATGTCAGTGAGGAGATCCTGGATGTGCCGCAGCGCCTGAGCGCGCCGTTTGAAGTAACTCTGGTTGATTATGAAGGGCGCCAGGAGAGGCGGACCATACAGAAGCATGAAAATCCGATCTGTCCCCATATTTCGGAGAATTTTGTCAAGTTTGATCCCTATCTGGCGCGGTGCGGAGCGGTGACGGAAGGAAAACTGTGCAATGCGGTCGTCAAAGTGTGCGACGCGGTCAAGCTGCAGGATGAGATCCTGCGTCTCTGGAGAGAATCAGATCGTGATCTGACAGTGGATGCCCGTCCGATTGATGGTTAATATATATTGATTACTCTAAAATAAAGTTTGCCATTTTGTGCAAATATGCTATAATAAAGTTGCTGTTGACGGTATTATTTTAGAGAGAATCAGGGGGTACAAAAAATGAAAGCATTGGAGACCTATCCGTCCGAGATTCGGACTTATCAGGACCGGATTTCCGGTGTAACGGTGAAACAGATGACAAGATTCCGGGGACACAGTTTCCATACGTATTTTACGAATAATGGCTTCTGGGATCAGAACCGGAGACTGTTGTTTACATCGGATCGGAAAAACGCATGCAATCTTTTCAGCATCGAGCTGGAGAGCGGGGAGATCAGCCGGTTGACGGATTTCCCGGCGGGAGATTGGACACAGACGGACTTTGTGAATGATGTCAATCCGAAGAGACCGGAAGTATACTATATTCGCGAGAATAAGCTCTATGCGTTTGATTTGATGACGCTGGAGAGCCGATTCCTGTATCAGGCGCCGGAAGGCTTTGAACTGCACGGCGGACTGGTAGGAGCGGATGGCAAATATACTTATGTGACGCTGATGGAGGACCTGTCCAACAGGATTTATACCAATCTGAGCGCCAGTTATGTAGGTATGAGGGATGTCTTTCATGCCAAACCGGACTGCCGGATTGTCCGAGTGGATGTGGATACAGCCCAGGCGGATGAGCTGTGGCAGGAGTACTGCTGGATTGGGCATGTCAATCCATCGCCGACACAGCCGACGATTGTGACCTTCTGTCATGAAGGCCCATGGCAGTTGGTGGATCAGCGGATGTGGGTGATGGATACGCAGACCTGTAAACCAGTGATGCTGCGTCCGCGCAAGATGTCCGGAGAGATGGTCGGACATGAATATTGGTATAAGGACGGCTTGAGAGTGGGATATCAGGCACATAAGCCGGAGATGGGATCGTATTTTGGAGTCATCAATTATGACGGCACCGAAGAGCATGAAGCGCCCTGCGTTCCCTTCCCTAGCCCGGATCACGTGCATTCCATCGATTATAACCTGATCGTCAGCGATTCCGGCAAGTCGATCAAGCTGTATCGCTATAACGGTACGGATTTTGACGACGCAAGGGTATTGTGCATGCATGACGGAAGCTTTTTCCACCAGTTCCATCATCCGCATCCCAAGATTACGGACGATGGCAAACAGGTGCTGTATAACAGCAATGTGGATGGTTACAGCAATCTGTACATGGTTGATATTCCGGCAGATGTCGCGGCGCTGCCGAAGGTGAAGGATCTGTAAAAATAAAATGACCGGATCAGCGTCGATTTTGATTCGGTCATTCTTATATGAAAAAATACAGGAGGGGCAGTCTGCGGCAGTATTATGATTTTGCGGCCGGAAAATGGCAGCCGGAAGATTTTGAATATGTATACTCGCCGGTGTGCCGGACATATCCGCGGTTTCATCAATGGCCGGACGCAATCGGCAATGGAACCTGCAATGAAGGAGATGGATTTGAATATATCAGTATGGTCACCAAAGCGACATATCCATGCGGCATTCGGATTCGGACGACCTGTGAGTTCGCGTCGTTCGGATTCGGACGACCTGTGAGTTCGCGTCGTTCGGAGCGCCGCTGATCGTCATTTCCGGCGATATTCGGCACGATACTTCCGCTGGAGTGCTGCGGTACGGACTGCACCACGAATTTGTGTTATATGAAGGCGGATGCAATATCTGGCGGATTGTTCCATGGCCGGAACGCACAGAGCGGCCGATCTATACAATTAAAGCGGCATATATTCAGAAAACGGTGTCGGCCGCTCAACGAGCGGAGCTGACGGTTGAGGTACGGGAGCGGCAGATTCAGGCGTTTTTGAACGGAGAGAGCTGCGGACATTTTACACCGGAACTACCGGAGCAGCTGCATGTAGGGATTACAGCGTGCGAAGGTCTCAACCGATTCTATGATCTTACGATCGAGTCGTTATAACATTTGATTTTGAAAGGGAGAGATGCGGTATGTCCATTCGGTGTGCCTCTAAAGCTGTGATTATACATAACGATGCCGTTTTGCTGAATCAATGTAGGGATGAAAGTGGACGCATCTATTATGATCTGCCGGGCGGCGGGCAGCATGTTTACGAAAGCATGGAAGAAGCTGTAGTACGAGAAGTAAAAGAAGAAACTGGCTATGATATTCAGGTTAGCCGGTTTATCGCCTTGGCGGAAGAGATCTGTACGCAGGAGGCACTCCGTGAACAATATCCAGAGTATACCCACAGAATCTTTCATATCTTTGGGGCACAGGTAATCGATGACAGGAGAGGAGCCGCTTCGGAGACCGATCGGGGAATGGAAGACAGCGTATGGATTCCGTTCAGCCGTATCAATGAAATCGCCGAGAACTGCTATCCCTATCTGAAAAAGCTGTTGCGCGGGTTGGGGAATCTGAGTATGCCCTGCTATCTGGGAACAGCATATACGGATTGATCAAACGCATACGGTGAGGAGGAAATCTATGGCCTGGCGTCGATTTGTGATATGCCTCTTTGGCGGATTTTTAGGAATCCACAAGTTTATGGAAAAAAAGATCGGGATGGGATTTTTGTACCTGTTTACAGTTGGACTGTGTGGAATCGGATGGCTGTACGATTGTGGTAAGTATTTATCTGCGGCAATCCGGGAGAACCGTTACAGAGCCTACGTTTCGATGAATCCTGTAAATTATCCAGAACAATATGGTTTGGAGTGGCGAAAGAGAGTACAAAAAGTACTACTCTGGGTGGTTGTCGGCTTTTTCGCTCTGATAGCGCTGGGGGATCTTGCAGGAGGCAAAATCTTTGCAGCCATACCGGCATTAGCGACTATCGCCGTAGTGATCCCGGTGGAGAACTGGCAGGCCAGAATTGGCGGAGTTATATATGGCAGGAGAAAAATGGGTATTGCGATCCTTCTGGCAGTTGTGTCCTTTAGCGTTCCTGCCAGGGGCAGCTGTGCCTGTTGAAGACAGAGAGTCGAACAAGCTTGCCCTGGAAGAGAGTTAGGTTTCGGACAGAGAAATGAGTCAGGCGGTCAAGGCGGATGTAACGAAATCAGCACCAGACTCGAAGGAAGAATCCGCGGAGGAAGAAAAACAGACGACCGCAGTAAAACCGGCGACGGACGTAAGCTCGGAGCCAGAAGAAAAGCCTTCGGTAGAGGAAAGTTCTGCGTCCGTGGAAGAAGTGAATAAGAATGCCGGGCTTGTGATTCTCTCATATCCATCGACTGTTTCAAGAAATGAAATTGTAACTTTGGAGGCACAGGGAAAGCCTAATACGATATATACAATTGAAGTTTATTATAAGGAGCTTTCGAACGCAAATGGGCTTGGATCCAAAACATCGGATAGTAATGGATATGTTTCATGGACTTGGAAAATCGGTGGACATACCTCTTTTGGAACATTTAGTATTGTTGTATACGGTGGGGACGAGTCCATAACGTTATACTCTATTGTACAATAATATATTTTGGTAATTCTATGCGATATCCAAAATGTATTATTGTTATATTTTTAGAAACTAATGACAACCAAGTTCAGAGAGATGTAAAAAAGTAGAAATGCAATATTCGTGTCGTACCGTGTGATTTTTGTGGAAAAGTTCGTGTAAAATAAAGCGAAAAATCAATAGAATTTCGCGGATTCTTACATGAATGTCTACGGATTGCATCTGGAATCATATCGTAGCAACATTGAACGAAAAAAGAGGAGAAGGATTTCTCCATCTCCTCTTAAAAGGCGTATTTCATTTATTCCGCGGGATAAAAAGCATCCTTGCCAAGCCCGCAGGTAGGGCAGACCCAATCTTCAGGGACATCTTCCCATGCCGTGCCGGGGGCGACACCGTTTTCCGGATCGCCAAGCGCGGGATCATAGACATAACCGCAGGGGCATTCGTATTTCATGGTAGAATCTCCTTTCTTACTTGCCGAAGTAACGATTCAGCAGACCCAGGAAAGCTCTTCCGTGTCTCGCCTCGTCCTTGCACATCTCGTGTACGGTGTCATGAACCGCGTCGTATCCAAGCTGCTTAGCCAGGGTAGCAAGATCCTTCTTGCCCTGCGTTGCGCCGTACTCTGCGTCTACGCGAAGCTCCAGATTCTTCTTGGTGGAATCCGTAACGACCTCGCCCAGAAGCTCCGCAAACTTTGCGGCATGTTCTGCCTCCTCAAAAGCGATCCGCTTGTAGGCCTCAGCAACCTCAGGATAACCCTCGCGATCCGCCTGACGGCTCATTGCGAGATACATGCCGACTTCGGAACATTCACCGGCAAAGTTTTCACGCAGACCCTCAACAACACGGGGATCTAGATCCTTGGCGATCCCTACACGATGCTCGTCAGCCCATGCTCTCTCCTCAGCGTCATCCAGAACATTGAACTTGGAAGCCGGAGCGCCGCACTGCGGACATTTTGCCGGAGCAGCCTCGCCCTCATATACATAACCACAAATAGAACATACGAATTTAGCCATTTGAATTACCTCCTGTTAAATGATAATTATTATTAACTAATAATGATTGTTTACAAGTACTATTATAGCAGTGATACACTGATCTGTCAAGGGATTTTAAAAAGTTTTTTTAAAATTTATAGAAAGTGTAAAAAATACCGGAGTATCCGGAAAAACGTCAGAAAGGAAGAGGCCATTGCAGACACATATAACAAAAGTTGCGATTATCGGAGCGGGCGCAGTGGGCGCAACTGTGGCATTCAGCCTGGTAGTCAAAGGAGTGGCGGCGCAGATCGCGTTGATCGATATCAACGAGAAGAAGGCCATGGGCGAAGCGTTGGATATGCAGCACAGCATGGATTTTCAGCGGAGAAATGTCGGGATCGTCTACGGCGGGTATGAAGAGTGTTCGGATGCGGACATTGTTGTAATCACGGCGGCGGCTCCGTATGCCGGAGAGAAGGATCGCCTGCAAATGCTGGACAAAACGGCAGGAATCATGCATAGTGTGGTAGACGGTGTGATGAAGAACGGATTTGACGGAATCTTTATCGTCGTATCCAATCCGGTGGATGTAATGAGTTATCTGGTACGGGAACTTTCCGGACTGTCGAAAAGCCGTGTCATTGGGACGGGAACTATTCTGGAGAGCGCGCGCCTCAAGCAGGAGATCGGCCAATTGATGGGAATGGATCCCAGAAGTGTAGATGCCTGCGTTATGGGAGAACATGGAAACTCTATGATGATTCCCTGGAGTCATGTGCGTGCCGGCGGCAAGCTCTTTTATCAGGTGTTGGAGGACAATCCTGAGCTCTATGCCCATGTCCGTCTGGAGGATCTGACAGAACGCACCAAACAGGCCGGCAATGTGATTATGGAGGCCAAGGGCAATACGCAATATGGCATTGCGGGAGCGGTTACAGGAATCGTTACGGCGATTTTGCAAAACGAAAACAAGATCTACCCGGTTTCGGCCTGTCTGGAAGGAGAATATGGCATATCGGGGATATACTGCGGAGTACCGGCGATATTAGACCGTACCGGCATTCGGGACATCGGGACGTATCATCTGACAGAGCAGGAGCTGGAAGAGCTAAAGGCTTCCGCGGAAGTAATCCGTAATGGGATCCGACGCTTATGAAGATCTATTATGCGAAGATAGGAGAAGAGCCGGATGCGGAGTTGGCGGAAAATATCCGAAGACATATCGCGGAATACCGCAATGAAACGGTGAGACGGCGCAGCCTGTGCGCATGGAGGCTTTTCATGACGATGGCCGCGGAAGAAGGATTGGAAAACCCTGAGATCGGCTTTTATGAGTATGGGAAACCGTATTTTATACAACCTGCTGGGTGGCACTTCAGCTTGAGCCATTCGGATGAATATGCGGCATGTGTCTTGGCTCGTGAGCCGGTGGGGGTCGATATCCAGAAGATTCGGCCAGTGGATCTGGGAGTGCCGCGGCGCTCCTTTTCCGAAGAGGAGCAGCAGAAGCTCCGGCTGTCGAGCTCTTCAGAGGAGGAACTGATCCGGATATGGACACTCAAAGAAGCCATTGTTAAAGCATCTGGACTGGGACTTCGGCAGGATTTGCGTTATGTGAATGCTTCGGCGGACAGATATAAGACTTGGAAGATCGAGGATTATATCGTATCGGTGTATTGTGCGGAGGTATGTGAGTTGCCAGATCAAATCAAAAGAATTTTTTATAAATAGGCATAATGACAGAAAAGAGTTGCAAATTTGAGGAGAATATGGTATGATATCGGTAGTTTTTAACGGAACAGGAGGTTAAATGGACCGATGATTGCTCAGATTGTGGACCGTACAAGGCAGCGGGTTGCCCAGGAGAAAAAGTCCAGAAAGAACCGGGAGATTCAGCTGCGTGCGGAGTCGATGCCACGCGGAGAATTTGAAGTAGAGCGGGAACTGGCAAGGAAAGGTCTGTCGCTGATCTGTGAGATTAAGAAGGCGTCCCCGGATATGGGTGTGATCGTGCCGTACTTTCCATATGTCAATATGGCACAGGAGTACGCGGCGGCAGGTGTGCCCCTGATATCGGTTTGGACGGAGCCCTATTTTTATCTGGGTTCGGAAGAGTATCTGCGGGAGATAGCGGCGAAGGTTATGGTGCCGGTGATCGATAAAGATTTTGTAATCGATGAATACCAGATATACAAAGCAAGATACAATGGAGCGACCGGGATTTTTCTGATGGCCGGGATCTTGAGCCTGGCAGAGTTAATGGAATATATTCGTATCTGTGATCGGCTGGGGATGAGCGCGCTGGTAGAGGTCTATACAGAGGCAGAAGTGCAGCAGGCGGTACAGGCCGGAGCCAGAGTGATCGTGATCAACAATCGGGATCTGGAGACGTTTGCGGTCGATATTGAACACAGTATTCAGCTGAGCGCCGGAATACCGCATGGAATATACAAAGTCTCAGAAGGCGGCATCAAGACGCAGGAGCAGGTGCAGCGGCTTCAGGAGGCGGGAATGGACGGCTTGCTGTTGAGTGAGGTACTGATGCGCGGTCAGGATCGTAAAACGATGATCCGTTATCTGAAAGGAGAATTATGAGACAGATTGAAGCAATCGGTTTTGATCTGGACGGGACGTTGTGGAACTCCACGGCGCCGGTCCTGAGAGCATGGCAGAGAATCTGCCGGAAGGATCCGAGAGTCAAAAAAATACCGCAGGAGTCGGACATCCGCGGTATTATGGGGCTTACATTGGAGGAGATTGCCAGGAGGCTGTTCCCGGATCTTTCGCTGGAACAGGGAATGGAGATACTGGAAGAATGCTGCGAGGAGGAGAGGCAGGAGATCTGCCGGACCGGCGGACAGCTCTTTGAAGGCCTGGAGGATACGCTCCGGGAGTTGTCTAAGGACTATCCGCTGTATATCGTGAGCAACTGCCACTCCGGCTATATCGAGGCCTTTCTGGAATACCACCGGCTGGGGCAATATTTCTGTGATCATGAGGATTACGGGACGACATACCTGCCTAAGGGAGAGAATATCCGGCTGGTGATGGAGCGCAACCATTGGAAGAACAGTATCTACATAGGCGATACAGAAGGGGATCGGAAGGCGGCGCTGACAGCGGGGATTCCGTTTATTCACGCGGCATATGGTTTTGGACAGGTGCAGGAAGCGTCCCGGCGTCTACAGGATATCCGTGAGCTTCCCGGTCTTTTGCGGTCAGCGGATTTTCTGGCGCAGAGTGAGTAAAATTCTTTTTTCCATACGGCAGACTTGCACCTGGCTCAGACCCAGCCGCCTGGCGGTTTCGGTCTGGGTCAGGTTTTTATAATAGCGCAGCTCAATCAGACGGCGTTCTGATTCGGGCAGGGCCTGGAGGCTGTCCGACAGGTCCAGACGGTCTTCCAGAGGTGTGGATGGCGGAGAGGCAGCAAGCGTATCGGCCAGACAGAATCCTTCTTCTTTGCTGTTGAGAGGCGTCTCCAGGGAAAAGACCGGCGCGGAAGTATTCAGAGCCAGCAGCAGTGTTTCACGATCAAGCGACAACGCGCGGCAGAGTTCCTCAATGGTAGGGGCTTTGCCGTTTTTGTTTTCTGCTTCCTGCTGATATCGGCGTACGATACCGCAGAGACGGCCGAATTCCCGGCTGCATTTTACAGGTCGGTTTTCCCGGAGATACCGGCGGATTTCCCCGGTAATATACGGTACGGCATAAGAGGAAAATGAAGCGCCGTAGGCGGAATCATAGCGGTCCGCTGCTTGAATCAGGCCGATCTGACCGTATTGGATGAGATCCTCCGGGTCGCTTCGGCCATCGGACAGGCGGGCCGCTACCATGCGGACCAGGCCGAGATTGTCCAGAATCAGCCGCTCTCTGAGATCACTGCGTTCCATCGCCCAGCTTCTTGGTCATGGTGACGGTGGTGCCGGAGCCGGGAGAGGAGACGACATCCACAGAATCCATGAAGCTTTCCATCAGGGTAAATCCCAACCCGGAGCGTTCCAGATCCGGCCGGGAGGTATAGAGAGGCATCATGGCCTGGCGGATATCCGCCATCCCGACACCGTGGTCTTCGACGGAGACGGTCAGAAGGTTGCCGGATAGGCGGGCGTTGAGGCAGACAGCGCCTTCCTCCTTGGCATAGCCGTGGATAATGGCGTTGGTAACGGCCTCAGAGACGGCCGTGCGGATGTCGTCCAGCTCCTCCAGCGTTGGGTCCAGGCGCGCGGCAAAGGCGCAGACTGCGGCCCGCGCAAAGGCTTCATTGGGGGAGGAGCTGTCAAATTCGAGATGAAAATAGGGTTCCATAATCATACTCCTTTCGTAAGGCGTAAGGCTGCCGGATAATCCGGCGCTTCCTGTACGATTCTGTAGAGTCCGGACATGGTAAAGATCTTATGCAGACGCGGAGAGACATGAATCAGCACAACCTGGCCGCCCAGAAGAGCGGCTTTTTTGCTGCGCCCCAGAATCAGGCCGATGGCGGAGCTGTCCATAAAATCCAACCCGGAAAAATCAAAAATCATATGCAGGGCGCGGCAGTCGTCATAAGAATTGTCAATGCGGCCGCGTGCGGATTCGCAGTAGTGGTGGTCCAATTCTCCCAGCACATGGATGATAAGACAGTTGTCACGAGATTCCATACGCAGCGAGGGATCGTTTGGATGAGACATAAGGACACCTCCATGGAAAAAATTGTAATTGTATATAATACAGTGTAAAGGGTAGAATAGGAAAAAGCAAGCAAAATCGTTCGACAAATTTTATCGTGTATAATTCGCCGCCGGACATGACAGACTAACCGAAGGAAGGGAGGATCCTTATGGAGATACTGTATTTTAAGGCGCCCAGGACGGTCAATATTATCAGCAAGCGTGCGATTACTGTAAGCGATCTGGGAGAGCTTACAGGAAAACCAGAGATCGTTCATCAGGCTAAGAAACTGGAAGTTACACACTTAAGCGGTGGGGAGAAGGAACGGCGCCTGATCAGTATCATGGACGTGATCGAGACGGTGCAGAGAAACCTTAAGGACACCTGCGTGATCAATACGGGAGCGCAGGATATCATCCTATCCTATAAGCCCATGGCAGAAGTCAAAAAGAGCCAAACACTGGACAGAATCAAAACGGCGCTGATCTGCGCGGTTCTGTTCTTTGGAGGAATGTTCGCGATCATGACCTTTCACACGGATGCTGGTGTACCAGATGTTTTTGTCGAGGTCAACCGTATTTTTACGGGACAGGAGGATCCCAGACCCTTCTGGCTGATTGGGGCCTACGCGATTGGAATCACAATCGGAATCACGCTCTTTTTCAATCATTTTTCCAAGAAGAGGCTGTCGGAGGATCCGACACCGGTGGAAGTAGAGTTTGCCGATTACGAGAAAAAGGTGCAGGATTGCCTACAGGAGATTCTGTCCGATGATATCGACTATGGCCCGGGAAGACTTTCAGGCAGCACCGAGGAGGCGGAACGATGAGGATCATGGCGGAGATCTTTATAGGCCTGGCCTGCGGTCTGACGGTGGCAGGCGGCGTATTCGCGGTGATTGTGATTATCGGTATTGTGCCGCGTATGGCGCAGCTGAGTGGCGGACGCAGGCATATCCTGCTGTATGAAAACTGTATCGCCGGTGGGATCACAACCGGGGCGTGGAGTCTCTTGTTTCCGATGAATCTGCAATGGATCGGACAGGCAGGCAATGTCGTCAGCGGATTATTTTTCGGCGTGTTCGTCGGGTGTCTGGCGGTTGCGATTGCCGAGGTGCTGGATGTAATACCTATATTGTGCCGCCGAAGCAAGATGACGCAGAAGCTCCCGTGGATGCTGCTGGCACTTAGCCTGGGAAAAACGGTAGGTGTATTTTTGTATTTTGGTGTACCAGGATTTACACAATATCAGTAAAAGGAGAACCGCGTATGAATATGACGGAGCAGGGCAAACGGGCGTACCGGCTGAGAGTCAGCCATGTATGTCCGCAGACGAACCTCTTGAGCGGATGCGCGAAAGCGTTTTTGGTGGGGGGAACGATCTGTATGCTGGGACAACTCTTGCTGGAGGCTTATATGGGAATGGGACTGGCCAGACAGGAGGCGCAGACCTGGGTCAGCGTGACATTGATCTTTCTCAGTGCGATGGCAACAGGATTGGGCTGGTATGACAATCTGGGAAAGTTCGCGGGCGCGGGTTCGATCATTCCGATTACGGGCTTTGCCAACGGAGTTGTGGCGTCTGCCATTGAATTTAAAAAAGAGGGATTTATTCTGGGACTCGGAGCCAAGCTGTTCACAATCGCCGGGCCGGTGATCCTGTACGGATTGTTGGCATCTTCCGGAGTAGGGCTGATCTATTCTCTGATATTAACATTGGGAGGCTGACCTATGAAGTGTCATCATATCGGTTTACAGAGCGTCGCGTTTGAGAATCCGCCCTATATCCTGCAGGCAGCTTCCGCCGGAGGAATTCTGGAGCAGCAGGGCCCACTTGGAAAGAATCTGGATATCGCGTTGGCGGATGAGATGAATCATGAAAAGTCCTGGGAAAAGGCGGAGAGCCAGATGGTACTGAGTACGATCCGGCGTGTGATCCAGAAGTCAGGATTGGAACGCTCACAGATTCAGTATATTTTTGCGGGGGATCTGATGAATCAAGTAACGGCCTCCGGATTTGCCATGCGCGAACTGTCGATTCCTTTTTTCGGCTTGTATGGGGCCTGTTCGACGATGGGGGAATCCATCCAGCTGGCGGCAATGATAGTGGCAGGTGGCTTTGCGAGATATGCAGTGGCCGAAGCGTCGAGCCATTTCTGTGCGGCGGAAAAGCAGTTTCGGCAGCCCTTGGCCTATGGCGGACAGCGCCCGCTGTATGCCACCAGGACGGTGACTGGAAGCGGAGCGGTGATTGTAGGATATGAGGGTAAGCCCATGGCCCGGATTACCCGGCTGACAACAGGACGGGTAGTGGATTTTGGAATTAAGGACGCCAATAACATGGGGGCCAGTATGGCTCCGGCAGCGGCACATACGATCAGCCAACATTTGAAGGATTTTGAGGAGGAGCCGGAAGCTTATGACCGGATTTTTACCGGAGATCTGGGACAATATGGTTTGCAGCTGGCAGGCGAGCTGGTGGAGAGGGACGGATATGATATTAAGGATCGTTTGAGCGACTGTGGTTTGATTGTATATGACAGGGAAAGCCAGGATGTTCATGCGGGCGGCAGCGGGTGCGGCAGCAGTGCTTTGACACTGGTAAATTATATTTTGCCCGCAATGATGGAGGGGCAGTATAGAAAGGTGCTTTTCGTACCGACCGGTGCGCTTCTGTCGCCATTGTCTACGCAGCAGGGGGAATCGATCCCTGGAATCGCGCAGGCGGTTGTATTGGAAGCGGTATAAGGAGGAGAGACGATGGAATGGTTCAATGCGTTTTGGGTGGGCGGTCTGATCTGTGTCGTAGGACAGATTTTATTGCAGCGGACGCAGCTGACCCCGGCCAGAATCGTTGTGATCTTTGTGGTGGCAGGAGCGATTCTGGGAGGGCTGGGATGGTATGAGCCTCTGGTGGAATTTGCCGGAGCCGGCGCAACAGTCCCGCTGACGGGGTTCGGATACAGCCTGAGTAAAGGCGTTATCGAAGAGGTACAGAGTGCCGGTTGGATCGGTGTCTTAACCGGCGGACTGAAAGCGACAGCTGCCGGAATCGCTGCCGCCGTGATCTTTGGCTTTGTGGGCGCGGTATTGTTTCAACCGAAACTCAAATAAAAAACGCTTCAGAGATTGCAAAATATTCAGAAAAGTGATACAATATTCCTCGAAGGAGGGATATTGTTGTTTCCAGTAATCTATTTTCTTTTCGTTACAGCCAAATGCCTTTCGTACCGCGGCACTTGGAGCTTATCTCACAAGCACCATACCAATGGGCACATGTATTATTACAAGCAGACTGGCAATAAGACTTGCTATGTGAGGCGCAAGGACGAACCTCAGGTTTTAGCCGAATATGCAGAGCGGCAGAAATGGCGCCAGGAGCGCAGAAATCTCAACCAACAGTTGATGGAATTATCCCCGGCTGAGCGCCGCGAAGCACGCCAACAGATGAAATTATACCAAGAGCTTGGGCTTGAGAAACTGCCTCTAGATAAGGATATATCCTTTGACGGGACGGTTCTCGATTCCAGAGCGGAGATCATTCTTTATGAGTTTTTGAAAAATCTAGGCATTGTGACCGAGCATAACCGCCCAATTGATTCTGGATCCTACAGCTATTGGCCTGATTTTACATTCACGATCGATGGTAAAAGGGTATATCTGGAACACATGGGCAAACTAGACGATCCCCAATACCATCGCAAGCAAGTTGAAAAGATCAAAAACTACAAAACTCATGACATCCGACTCGGCGAGAATCTAATTATCACAAGCTCC